>NZ_SMKT01000152.1 GCF_004348735.1 Actinomadura sp. KC06 | reverse complement strand
GGTGCACCACCCGGCATGCCCCCTGCCCGGAACATGCGAAAGGCCGCCCCGGACGATCCCGGGGCGGCCTCCGAAGCCCAGCGCGGTCAGCCGTTGATCTTCTTCTGGAGATTGGTGTCCAGCGCCTCCAGGAAACCCTGCGTCGTCAAGAACGGCGTCGAATCGCCGACGAGGAGCGCCAGGTCCTTGGTCATCTGGCCGGACTCGACGGTCTCGACACAGACCTGCTCGAGCTTCTGGGCGAAGTCGATGACCTCGGGCTGGTCGTCGAGCTTGCCGCGGTGCTCGAGGCCGCGGGTCCAGGCGAAGATGGACGCGATCGGGTTGGTCGACGTCGGCTTGCCCTGCTGGTGCTGGCGGAAGTGCCGGGTCACCGTGCCGTGCGCGGCCTCCGCCTCGACGGTCTTGCCGTCCGGGGTCATCAGGACGGACGTCATCAGCCCGAGGGAGCCGAACCCCTGCGCGAGGGTGTCGGACTGGACGTCGCCGTCGTAGTTCTTGGCGGCCCAGACGAACCCGCCCTCCCACTTCAGCGCAGCCGCGACCATGTCGTCGATGAGCCGGTGCTCGTAGGTGAGGCCCTTGGCCTCGAAACCGGACTTGAACTCCGACTCGTAGATCTCCTGGAAGATGTCCTTGAACCGGCCGTCGTAGGCCTTCAGGATCGTGTTCTTCGTGGACATGTACAGCGGCATCTCGCGCTCGAGCGCGTACCGCATCGTCGCCCGCGCGAAGTCGCGGATCGAGTCGTCGAAGTTGTACATGCCCATGGCGATGCCGCCGCCGGGGAATTCGGCGACCTCGAACTCCATCGGCTCGCTGCCGTCCTGGGGGGTGTAGGTGATGGTCACCTTGCCGGGGCCGGGGACGACGAAGTCGGTGGCGCGGTACTGGTCGCCGTGGGCGTGGCGGCCGATGATGATGGGCTTCGTCCAGCCGGGGACGAGCCGGGGGATGTTGGAGCAGATGATCGGCTCGCGGAACACCACGCCGCCCAGGATGTTGCGGATCGTCCCGTTCGGGGAGCGCCACATCTTCTTCAGGCCGAACTCCTCGACGCGGGCCTCGTCGGGGGTGATGGTCGCGCACTTCACGCCGACGCCGTGTTCCCGGATGGCGTTGGCGGCGTCGACGGTGACCTGGTCGTCCGTGGCGTCACGGTGCTCGATCCCCAGGTCGTAGTACTTCAGGTCGACGTCGAGGTAGGGCAGGATCAGCTGGTCCTTGATGAATTTCCAGATGATCCGCGTCATTTCGTCGCCGTCGAGTTCGACGACCGGGCCCGCTACTTTGATCTTGGGCATGCTGTTGCTGTCCCTTTCCTACACCTGGCCAGCTCTAAAGACTCAGACCTTGTAAGGCTCAACTGGCAAGGCTAGCCGAGGCCGACTTGAGGTCTAGACCTGGCCTGGGCCGGGCGGTCCCGGCGGCCCAGGCGGCGCTCCGGGCGGCCCCGGCGGGCCGGACGCGCCGGGCGGTCCCGGGGCGCCGGGCGAGGGCGGCGGGCCGTCCCGGCGGCCGGCGATGAGGAGCCGCATCCCGCGCGCCACCATCGCGAGCAGGATCAGCACGCCGAAGGCGCCCGCGAGGGCCAGGCCCGGCTTGTTCATCGGCGGGACGCTCAGCGAGACGAACGCGACCATCTCGCCGAGGATCACGAGCGTCCAGCAGTCGATGGACCTGCTGCGGACGGCGAGCGGCCCGAGCTGGGACTCCGGCAGCAGGAGCCGCGCCAGCGCCCCGAGCAGCAGCGCGGCCGCCATCAGCCCGGACCCCTTGCGGAAGTAGTTGAAGGCGCACAACGTGAGCCCCGCGCCGACGCCGCTGAGCACGATCAGGTACGGGAGCTGCGCGAGCCAGTGCGGCGCGGCCCCGCGGCGGCTCGGCGCCCTGCGCCTGCGCCTACGCACCTCGGTGCTCATGGGCTTCACGGTATAGGGAATCGGATCGCGGCACGACATCGTCGTCCGCGCCCGCGATCGTCCGCGCCCGATCCGCGCCCCGATCGTCCGCGCACCCGCAGGTCCGGTGCGGTGCGGTCCGGCGGCCGGGGATGGGACGAGTGGGGCGCGGGTGATGCCGGAGAGGCCCGAATCCCCTGCGCCATCGGTCCTACTCGCCAGTAGGAGGGTGTGACGGTGACGCGCCCGGGTAACCCGGCAGACAGGGGTCGCTAACTAGCTGGGAGGACTGCCGTGGAGGGGCCGTTCATGCGGATCGAGGACAGCGGGCTGGTGATGCCGCTGCGCCCCGACGTTACGACGGTCGGGAGAGGGAGAGGAGTCGACATCCGCCTCGACGACCCGAGTGTGTCCCGTTTGCACGCAGAGATCGTCCGACGCGGTCCGTACGTCTACGTGGTGGACATGGGCCTGTCCCGCAACGGGACACGCGTCAACGGCCGGCCGATCGCCCGCCGTGTCCTGGAGGACGGCGACGTCGTGAGCTTCGGCACGGCGCGCTGCCGGATGGGGGGCATCCCCCGTGAGGAGGTCGACCCGGACGTCGAGCTGCGCCGGGCCGTCGCACCCGAGCTCACCCGCCGCGAGGTCGACGTGCTGACCTCGCTCTGCCGTCCCGCCCTGTCCGACGAGGCGTTCGTGGCCCCCGCCACGGCCCGCGACATCGCCGGAGAGCTGGTGGTGACGGAGGCGGCCGTCAAGCAGCACCTGCTGCGCCTCTACCAGAAGTTCCGCATCCCCGAGGGCGCCAACCGGCGCACGCGGCTCGCCAACGAGGTCATCGCGATGGGCCTCGTCCGGCCGCTGCCGCCGGTGCACGTCCCGCAGGGCCGCCCCCCGATGGACGGGCGGGTCCCCGGGGTCCGGGGCACGGCCGAGACCCGGCGGGCGGGCGCGGCCCACGCGCACGTCACCGGGCCGGGCCGGGCACCCAGCGCGGCGGGACGGAGGGCCAGCTGAGCTGAAGGCGCGATCGCCCTCCGGCAGCGCGAGTTTCGAGGGCGATCGCTGAAACCGGCTGGTCCGGGGCCGCGCAAGTGACGGCGCGGCTCCGTCCGGCGGGAGCGTAAGACGAGGGCCGCCACCAGGGTGCTGATGGCGGCCCTCTCACGTGTCAGGCGGGTGCGTTTCAGGCGGGGTGGTGTTCGGCGGCTTCTACGACGTTGGCCAGGAGCATGGCTCGGGTCATCGGGCCTACGCCGCCCGGGTTGGGCGCCACCCAGCCGGCGACCTCGCGGACGTCGGCGGCGACGTCCCCGGCGAGCTTGCCGTCCACGCGGGAGACGCCGACGTCCAGGACGGCCGCGCCCGGCTTGACCATGTCGGCGGTGATGAGATCGGGGACGCCTGCGGCGGCCACGACGATGTCGGCGCGGCGGGTGTGCGCGGCCAGGTCGCGGGTCGCGGTGTGGCAGAGGGTGACGGTCGCGTTCTCCGTGCGGCGGGTGAGGAGGAGGCCGAGCGAGCGTCCGACGGTGATGCCGCGGCCGACGACCGTGACGTCGGCGCCCTTGATCGGGACGTCGAAGCGGCGGAGCAGCTCGATGATGCCCTTCGGCGTGCACGGCAGGGGGCCCGGCTGCATGAGGACGAGCCGTCCGAGGTTCGTGGGGTGCAGGCCGTCGGCGTCCTTGGACGGGTCGATGCGCTCCAGGACGCGCTGCTCGTCCAGGCCCGTCGGGAGCGGGAGCTGGACGATGTAGCCGGTGCAGGACGGGTCGGCGTTCAGTTCGGTGACGGCGCGTTCGACGTCGTCCTGGGTGGCGGTGGCGGGCAGGTCGCGGCGGATGCTCTCGATGCCGACCTCGGCGCAGTCGCGGTGCTTCATGTTGACGTAGGAACGGCTGCCGGGGTCGTCGCCGACGAGGACGGTGCCGAGGCCGACGGACACGCCGCGGTCGCGCAGCGCCTCGACGCGGACCTTGAGGTTCGAGCGGATCTCGGCGGCCGTGGCCTTGCCGTCCAGAATCTGTGCCGTCATGCGTTCCTCCGCGGGGAATGGGATGGTCCCGTCCACCCAGGCGCGCGGTGTCCGGACTGTCGTTCGCTCCCCGGTGGTGATCCACCTTGACCGCGCCAGTCGCGTGAAAGCCCATGCTATCCGGCGGGTGGACGGCGGAATGGCGCGCGGCGGCGGCGGAGTGGTTCGCGGAAATCGGCGGAAAGTGGCCCTGCCGGACGCCGCCGGCCTGCTCCTAGCGTGATTTTCATGAGTGACGCATGGTTCGAGCGGCCCGTCCTGACCGGGCGGTACGTGCGGCTGGAGCCCCTGACGGCGGAGCACGCCGTGGGCCTGTTCGCGGCGTCCAAAGACCCGGCGGTCTGGACGTGGATGAGCGAGCGGCAGCCCGCGACCGTCGAGGAGATGCGCACCATGGTCGGCAAGGCCCTCGCGCTGCACGAGCGGGGATTCCGGCTGCCGTGGGCGCAGATCGACGTCGCGACCGGGGAGGTCGCCGGGACGACGTCGTACTACGAGATCATTCCGTCCCATCGCGGGCTGTGCATCGGGTACACGTGGCTCGGGTCGCGGTGGCAGCGGTCGGGCCTCAACACCGAGGCGAAGCTGCTGCTGATGGGACGCGCGTTCGACGATCTCGGCGCGATCCGGGTCGGCTGGCACACCCACGTCCGGAACGAGCGGTCGCGCGCGGCGATCGAGCGGCTCGGCGCGTCGTTCGAGGGCGTCCACCGCAAGCACCGGATCCGGGACGACGGGTCGATCCGCGACACCGCCACCTACGCGATGACGGACGACGACTGGCCCGCGGCGGCGGAGGCGCTCCGCGCCAGGCTCCGCTGAACCGCCGGGCCTCCGGTCCGGTCAGTCTTCGGAGCGCTGGCGCCAGGCGAGGATGCGGTCGGTGCCGTGCCAGCCGAGCTGGGCGGCGAGCATCGCGGCGAGGAAGGCCGCGAGCAGGCCGATCACCTGCCGCGACTCCATCAGCAGCATGTCCGCCCGGTACACCACGACCAGCATGAGGGACATCAGCACATCCATCGCGCCTCCACACGGATTCGCCCGCGCCGGGGGGTGGGTCGGGGAAGGTCATGGGGCGCGGCCACGCCGAGGCTACCCGCCGTGAAAAGTGGAAAATCCCGAGGTAAACCCGGTGTGGCGGTGTCTTCGGCCACACCGGGTTCGCCGGGCGTCAGTGGAAGAAGTGCCTTACGCCGGTGAAGTACAGGCTGATGCCGGCCTTTTCGGCGGCGGCGATCACCAGGTCGTCCTTGACGGAACCGCCGGGCTCGACGATCGCGCGGACGCCCGCGGCGGTCAGGACTTCGAGGCCGTCCGGGAACGGGAAGAACGCGTCGGACGCGCCGACCGCGGACGCGGCCCGCTCGGCTCCCGCCCGCGCGACGGCGAGCTTGGCGGAGTCGACCCGGTTGACCTGGCCCATCCCGACGCCGACGGTCGCGCCGTCGGCGGCGAGCAGGATCGCGTTCGACTTGACCGAGCGGATCGCCCGCCACGCGAACGCCAGGTCGGCGAGCGTGGCCTCGTCTACGGCCGGGCCGGTCTTGAGCTCCCAGGAGGACGGGTCGTCGCCTGGTGCGTCCACCTGGTCGACGCCTTGCAGGAGGACGCCGCCGTCGATGCGCCGGTACTCGGTGCCGCCGGACGGGGCGTCCGGGCACACCAGCAGCCGGATGTTCTTGAACCGGCCGGTGAGGACCGCAACGGCCTCGTCCTCGAAGGACGGCGCGACCAGCACCTCGGCGAAGCTCTCGGTGACCTGCCGCGCCATGTCGGCGGTGACCGGACGGTTCGCCGCGATCACGCCGCCGTACGCCGACACGGGGTCGCAGGCGTGCGCCTTCCGGTGCGCCTCCGCGATGTCGGCGCCGACCGCGATGCCGCACGGGTTCGCGTGCTTGATGATCGCCACGCAGGGGTCGGTGAAGTCGTGGGCGGCGCGGCGGGCGGCGTCGGTGTCCACGTAGTTGTTGTAGGACATCTCCTTGCCGTACAGCTGCTCGGCCCCCGCCAGCCCGGACTCGCCGGGCGTGCGGTACAGCGCGGCGCGCTGGTGCGGGTTCTCGCCGTACCGGAGGGTGTTCGACCGCTCCCAGGTGGCGCCGAGGAAGTCGGGCCACCGCGTCTCGGCGGCGGTCTCGTCGGGCGCGTAGGCGCTCGCGAACCACGACGCGACGGCCACGTCGTAGGACGCGGTGTGCGCGAACGCCTGCGCGGCGAGACGGCGCCGCTCCTCGAGCGTGAACCCGCCCGCCCGGACCGCCTCCAGGACGGTCCCGTACGCGGACGGGTCGACGACGACGGAGACGCTCGCGTGGTTCTTCGCGGCGGCGCGCACCATCGTCGGGCCGCCGATGTCGATCTGCTCGACGCACTCGTCCGGCGACGCGCCCGAGGCGACCGTCTCGGCGAACGGGTACAGGTTCGCCACGAGCAGGTCGAACGGCTCGACGGACAGGTCTTCGAGCTGCTGCAGGTGGTCCGCCTTGCGCCGGTCGGCGAGCAGGCCCGCGTGCACCGTCGGGTGCAGGGTCTTGACGCGTCCGTCCAGGCACTCGGGGAACCCGGTGAGCTTCTCGACCTTCATCACCGGGACGCCCGCGGACGCGATCCGTCCCGCCGTGGACCCGGTCGAGACGATCTCCACGCCCGCCTCGTGCAGGCCCCGGGCCAGCTCCTCCAGCCCGGACTTGTCGTACACGCTGATCAGCGCGCGCTTAATCGCCACCCGACTCACCGGCCGAGCTCCCCTCTTGATCGGACGAACCCCTGTCACCTGGATCGCCTGCGTCGCCGCAGGTCCTGCACTTCAACGAGACCCGCCTGCCGTGCGCCGTCCAGCCGTCGCGGGCGAGCCGTCCGACGACGTCGACCAGGAGCCGGCGCTCCACCCGCTTGATCCGCTCGTGCAGGGAGTCCTCGTCGTCGTGCCAGCGCACGGGGACGGTGTCCTGGGCGATGACGGGCCCGGTGTCCACTCCTTCGTCGACGAAGTGAACCGTACAGCCCGTCACCTTCACCCCGTACGCCAGGGCGTCCCGTACGGCGTGGGCGCCGGGGAAGGACGGCAGCAGCGCGGGATGGGTGTTGACCGTCCGGCCGCCGAACCGCGCCAGGAAGCGCGGCCCGAGGATCTTCATGAACCCGGCGGACACCACGAGGTCGGGCTCGTACCGCGCCACCGCGTCGGTCAGCGCCGCGTCCCAGTCGTCCCGAGACGGAAAATCAGGGACGCATACGGTAAAAGCGGGCACACCGGAGCGTTCGGCGCGGGCGGTTCCGCCGATATCGGGACGGTCCGCGCCCACGGCCACCACTTTCGCCCCGTAGGCTGGATCCGCGCACGCGTCGAGCAGCGCTTGTAGGTTGGTCCCCGCGCCGGAGACGAGGACGACGAGCCGGGCGGACACCATGACTCCCTGGTGGACGATGCTGGTGGACGACGGGGATCGGCGAAGGTTCGCCGGCCGGGCCGTCATGAAGCCTATCGGGCCCGCTCGACGCTCCCAGAACACGGATCAGGGATCACGGGGGATCCATATCACCGCCCAGGAGGAACAGGACGTGAGCGAGCAGCCGGGCCCTCCGGCCCAGCCCGAAGACCGCCCCGGCGGGCGGCCGGCGGGAGAGCCGCCCGCGGGACCGACACCGCCCACAGACCGCCCGCCCCAGGCCGACCAGCCGCCGCAGGCCGACCATTTGCAGACGGAGCAGGCGCCGCAGACGGAGCCGATGCCGCCGGCGGGGCCGGCGGGGCCGGGGCAGGCGCAGCGGACCGGCTGGCGGGCCCTGTGGCTCGGCGCCATCGCGCTGCTGACCGCGTTCTTCTTCTACCCGCTCGGCCTCGTCCTCGGCGTCGCCGCGCTCGTCGTGGGCATCCGGGCCCGCCGGAGCGCGCGCCGCGCCCGCGGGGCCGCGCCGGGCGCCGTCCCGGGCATCGTCCTCGGCTCGATCGGGCTGGCGTTCTCGATGCTGTCGGTGGCGGTCACGGCGTTCCTGTGGACGGAGCTGAGCGGCTACCAGAGCTGCCTCAGCGGGTCCAACACCACCGCCGACAAGCAGTCCTGCCGGGCCGAGTACTACCCCAAGATCGAGGACAAGCTCGGCCTGCCCGCCGGAAGCATGGACAAGTACGGCGACCTGCTCTAGGGCGCAGGGCGCCTCAGTCGCCCTGGTCGGACTCCTCACGCAGGACGTAGATGGCCCCGCCCCGGTTCTCGATGCGCTCGGGGTCCTCGGGCGGGGGCGGCATGGGGGCGGACGGCTCGGGTCCCGGCTCGTCGATGATGTGGCCTTCGACGACGACCGTCCCGTCCCGCGCAGGGCCCTGTGCGGGTTCCGGTTCTGGTTCCGGCTGCGGTTCGGGCTCCGGTTCTGGACGTTCTTCGATCAGTTCGGGCAGCGGATCCACCGTCCGGCGGGCGCGGCGGCGCGGTGCGAGGACGGGCTCCGCCTCCTCGAACTGCAGCGGATCCGGCGCGTAAGGCGGCCTCGCCGGGGCGGCCTTGGCCCGCGGCTCGGGAATCCTCGTCTCGTAGTCGCCGGGAATGGGCGCGGAGAGCGGCATCGGCGTCGCGACCTCGCGCGCACGCTTCCGCCCTGGCTCCTTCGCGGGCTTCCTCTCGGCCTTCTTCTCGGCCTTCTCGGGCTTCGACCTGGACTTCGACGCCCTCGTCCTGGACGTCGCGCGGGCGGGACGGCGCAGCACCATCCAGTTCGCCACCCACGCCGCGATCGCCGCCGAGATGCCGACCTCAAGGGCCGCCAGCAGCCCGACCTGCCACGCGGACGGCCCCACGGTCGCCATCCGCCCGTCGCCGAGCGGCCCGCCGGACAGCGCGCTCAGCAGCGCCGCCATCGCGCCCGTCAGCGCGCCGGACAGGAACCCCCACAGCGGCGCTCCCTCCGACACCCGGGTGGGCATCGACCGGATCGTCAGGACGCCGCCGACCGCGCCCGCGAGGAACGGCGCGGCGAGCGCGATCAGCGACACCGCCGGGGCCGGGCCCGGCTGGGGCAGCGCAGCGAGCGGCGGGAACGCCGGGACGAGATCGATGAACACGCCGGTCGGGGACACGCTCGTCCCGGCGCCGACCGAGAAGCCGGGGCCGACCGCGTACGCCATCCCCCAGATCACCGCGTTCGGCAGGAACGCCAGCTCGACCAGGAGCAGCAGGACGCCGCCGACCACGCCGGGGGCCAGCAGGTCGTACAGGTGGTCGGCGTCCGACATGTGCACGGCGAGCGACGCGCCCACCAGCAGCGCCCCCGAGGCGAGCAGCACGGACAGCGAGCCCGCCACGCCGATCACGAGCGAGCGCGGCCGGTCCGGCAGCAGCCGCAGCAGGGCACCGAGCCCGGACCTGACGCGCCGCCCCTTCGCCTCCGCCGCCACCTGCGCCGCGACGACGGCCCGCGCGGCGCCGAGCCCGCCCGCGATGATCGCGACGAGGAAGCACCCGAGGAGCGCCTGCCACGCCGACGGGCGGACCTCCGGGGACGACACCGCCAGCGCGAGCAGCACGGCCAGCCCGGCGTAGGGCGCGGCCAGCGCGACCGCGACGCGCACCACCGCCGTCCGGGGGCGGTCCGGCAGCCCGGCCGCCCGGATCATCCACCCGCCGCCCCGGTACAGCAGCGCCCCGGGCAGGACGAGCACGCCGAGCGGCAGCAGGCCGACCCGTCCCTGCCCGTAGGAGAAGCCCGCGTGATGGGAGACGAGCCAGAAGTTCACGGCCGTCCGGAAGACGCCGGTCATGCCGTCGCCGAACGCCGTCTTGGGCGCCGCGATCCATCCGATCAGCGTGACGGTGGTGAGCATGGTCAGCCCGATCCCGATGCACCACAGCGCCGTGATGAGCCCCGTCACGTACAGCGGCCTGGCCACCACCGGCTGCGGCTGGAGTTCGGGCTGGGCTTCGGGCTGGGGCTTGGGTTGGGCGTGCGCGTCTCGCGGTGGACGCGGTGCGGTCCGTCCCGGTCCCGCCGTGCCGGGGGCCGCGCGCTGTCCAGGGCTCGCATCGCTCACGCGGACCATGCTGACACCACGTCCGCCTCCCGGACGGCCCCTCGCCCGGCGTGTCGCCTTTGTCGTCCCGCATCCCGCCGGGCGCCGGTCGGCCCAGAACACGCCGACGCGAAAGACGCCCGGCCGCGGGCGGCTCGGGCGTCTTTCGGGCGTGGCGGAAGACCGTCAGAGGTTCTTCATGATGTCCCGCATGAGGACGGCGGCCTCGCTCGGCGTCTTGCCGACGCGGACGCCGACCTTCTCCAGCGCGTCCTTCTTAGCCTGCGCGGTGCCGGCGGAGCCGGACACGATGGCGCCGGCGTGGCCCATCGTCTTGCCCTCGGGCGCGGTGAACCCGGCGACGTAGCCGACGACCGGCTTGGTCACGTGCTGCTCGATGTAGGCGGCGGCGCGCTCCTCGGCGTCGCCCCCGATCTCGCCGATCATGACGATCGCGTCGGTGTCCGGGTCGTCCTGGAACGCCTTGAGCGCATCGATGTGGGTGGTCCCGATGACGGGGTCGCCGCCGATGCCGACACAGGTGGAGAAGCCGACGTCGCGCAGCTCGTACATCATCTGGTACGTCAGCGTGCCCGACTTGGACACGAGCCCGATCCGGCCGGGCGTGGTGATGTCGGCCGGGATGATGCCCGCGTTCGACTTTCCGGGGGACGCGATGCCCGGGCAGTTCGGCCCGATGATCCGCGTCTTGTTGCCCTTCTCCTCGGCGTACGCCCAGAAGTAGGCGGTGTCGTGGACGGGAATGCCCTCGGTGATCACGACGCAGAGGCCGATCCCGGCGTCCACGGCCTCGACGACCGCGTCCTTGGTGAACTTCGGCGGGACGAACACGACGGAGACGTCCGCGCCCGTCTGGGCCATCGCCTCCTTGACCGTCCCGAAGACGGGGAGGGTCGTGCCGTCGAAATCGACGGTCTGCCCGGCCTTGCGGGCGTTCACGCCGCCGACGACCTGCGCGCCGGACGCGAGCATCCGGCGGCCGTGCTTGGTGCCCTCGGAGCCCGTGATCCCCTGAATGATGATCTTGCTGTTCTCGGTGAGCCAGATGGCCATCGCTCATGCACCTGCCGCGAGTTCGGCGGCGCGCCTGGCCGCGTCGTCCATGGTGTCGACCTGCTGGACGCCGGGGAGCGCCGCGTCGGTGAGGATCGTCCGTCCGAGGTCGGCGTTGTTGCCGTCCAGCCGGACGACGAGCGGCCGGTTCACGGTCTCGCCGCGGTCGGCCAGCAGCTTGTACGCCGACACGATGCCGGTGGCGACGGCGTCGCAGGCCGTGATGCCGCCGAACACGTTCACGAACACCGACTTCACGGCGTCGTCCGACAGGACGATCTCCAGCCCGTTCGCCATGACCTCCGCGGACGCGCCGCCGCCGATGTCGAGGAAGTTCGCGGGCTTCTGGCCGCCGAACTCCTCGCCCGCGTAGGCGACCACGTCCAGCGTGGACATCACCAGGCCCGCTCCGTTGCCGATGATGCCGACGCTGCCGTCCAGCTTCACGTAGTTGAGGTCCTTGGCCTTGGCCGCCGCCTCCAGCGGGTCGGCCGCGCCCTTGTCCTCGAGCTTCTCGTGCTCCTGGCGGAAGGCCGCGTTGTCGTCCAGCGTGACCTTGCCGTCGAGGGCGACCACCCGGCCGTCGGCGGTGAGGATCAGCGGGTTCACCTCGACGAGCGAGGCGTCCTCGTCGGTGAACACGGCCCAGAGGCGCTCGATGAGCTCGGCGGCGCCGTCCAGGGCCTCCTGCGGGAGGCGGCCCTTCTCGGCGATCTCGCGGGCCTTGGCCCGGTCGACGCCGTGCAGCGGCGAGATCGGGACCAGCGCCAGCCGGTCGTGCGGCACCTCCTCGATCTCCACGCCGCCCTCGACCGAGCAGATGGACAGGAAGGTGCGGTTGGCGCGGTCGAGCAGGAAGGAGAAGTAGTACTCCTGCGCGATCGCGCTTCCCTCCTCGATCAGGACCTTGTGGACCGTGTGGCCCTTGATGTCCATGCCGAGGATCCGGCCGGCGAGCTCTTGCGCCTCGTCCGCCGTGTCGGCCAGCTTCACGCCGCCGGCCTTGCCGCGGCCCCCGGTCTTCACCTGGGCCTTGACCACGACCTTCGAGCTTCCCGCGGCGAACAGCTCCGCCGCGATGGCCCGGGCTTCCTGGGGTGTATGGGCGACCTTGCCGGTGGGCACCGGTACCCCGTACTCGGCGAAGAGATCCTTCGCCTGATGTTCGAACAGGTCCACAGGGCGTCCTTTAACGGATCGACAGTCGATCGACCACACGAGTGGGGGTTACACGGGTGTCCGTGCGGCCGGCACTCTGCGGTCCGCTCCGTCGATGCAGCCTAGTCAACCCGCCTCCGTGGTGAGGCCGCCGGGTCCCTATACCAGCGAGTGTTACTTAAACGGGGGTATGTCCGCCCTAGGGGGTGGGCACGAGTGGCACGTGAGGAGGATGAACCAATTGACGTAGTTTGATGTACTTATTTCGCTTCGGTGAACGGCTGGCGGCCCGCGGTGGGCGGGCCTGGCGGCCGGCGGCTGGTGCGGCAAAGGGGGCGGACGCATGGCGATGGCGGAGGAACGGGACACGACCGCCGCGGCGTCCGTCCTGATCGGCCCGCTCCCGGCCGACGCCGTCCGCCCGCCCGATGAGGCCGTCCCGAGCGGAATCGTCTCAGCCGAGACCGTCCTGGACCTGGAGCCCCTGGACCCGGAGCCCTTGAGCCCTGCGCCGGTGGGCCCGGTGCCGGTGGATCCGGCGCCGTCGCGCAGGCGGTCGGCGGCGCCCCGCAGGCGGCCGTCGAAACGCGGTTCGGCTCGGACGTTCCGCCGCGTGACCGCGCTGCTCATCGTGGCCGCGATCATCGCGACCGGCGGCGCCAACGTGCCCGAGCCCACCGGGCCCGGCTGGGCGAGCCCCGGGCTGATCGGCGGGGGCGGGTGGCCGTTCGCCGGCGTCCCGCTGGCGCCGGACGAGGCCGCCGGGGCGTCCTACCTGCCGAACAGCTCGGTCGTCCGGCTGGCGGACGGGCGGGTCCGGCTCATCCCGTCCGGCGGCGAGGCGCCCATCACCGTGGAGGCGTCCGACCCGCGGGTCGGACGGGCGATCCGGTCCGACAGCTCGTGGCTGGCGCAGGGCACCGTCCCGACGGGCGGGGCGGCCCCGGCCGCCGCGACGGGCCCGGCGATCGGGCAGCACGGGGACTACCGCGACATGGCCGCCCGCGCCCTCCTCGACCTGCGGCTCCTCACCCGCCCGAACGGCGCGTCCCTCGCGTCCTGGTACACGAAGTGGCGGTACTGCTGGCCCCGCGACTCAGCGTTCGCCGTCGCCGCGTTCACCGCGACCGGGCACCCGTCCGAGGCCCGCCGCATCCTGCGCTTCCTCGCCCGCGCCCAGCACGACAACGGCATGTGGGCCGCCCGCTACAACCCCGACGGGACGGCGGTCACCGACGGCCGGGCGCCGCAGCTCGACTCGGTCGGCTGGGTGCTGTGGGCGACCTGGTTCTACCGCGTCCAGGCGCAGTCGCCCGACGACCTGCCCGACCTGTGGCCCATGGTGCGGCGCGCCGCGGACCACCTCGCCTGGTCGCTGGACGCCGAGGGCCTGCCTCCCGCCTCGTCCGACTACTGGGAACGCGACCACCGCCGTGAGGAGGACCCCCGGCGACCCACCCTCGGCGTCGTCGCGCCGGTGCTGGCGGGCCTGCGGTCCGCGGCGGACCTCGCCCGCGCCCGCGGCGAGAACGGCAAGGCGGCCGACTGGCGGCGCGCGGCGCAGCGCGTGTCGGACGCGGTGGCCCGGCAGTTCGCGCCCTACGGCTACCCGCGCTCGCCCATCCGCGGCGGCCTCATGGACACGTCGGTGACCTTCCTGGCCCCGCCGTTCGCGCAGACCGACGAGGGCGTGACCGCCGCGATCACCGACGCGCAGCGCAAGCAGGCGCTGCCGAACGGCGGCGTCCTGCCCGGCGAGCGCTGGTCCGGCACCCCCGACGTCGCCTGGACGCCCGAGACGGCCCTGTTCGGCCTCAACGCCGCCACCTCCGGCCGGACCACCGAGGCGATCGGCCGCCTCGACTGGCTCGCCGCGCACCGCACGACCCTGGGCGTCCTGCCGGAGAAGGTCGGCCCGACCGGAAAGCAGGCGGGCCCGGCCCCGCTCGGCTGGACGGCGTCCCTGGTCCTGCTCACCCTCTCGGCGCTGGAGAGGCCCCTACCCATCCCGCCCAGCGGATGACCCGGGTCATCCGACCTGCTCAAAGCCGAGCTTGACGACCAGCGCCGTCACGACGCACAGCAGCACGGCGCGGACGAATCCTGCCCCGCGGTTGATGGCCATGCGGGTGCCGATCTGGGCGCCCACGATGTTGCAGACGCCCATGGCGATGCCGATCGTCCACAGCACATGCCCCTGAACCGCGAAGACGGCCAGCGCTCCCAGGTTGGTGCCAGCGTTGATGATCTTCGCGGTCGCGGACGCGTTGACGAAGTCCATGCCGAGCAGCACGGTGAAGGCGACCACCAGGAACGTCCCCGTACCGGGCCCGACGAGCCCGTCATAGAAGGCGATCGCAACGCCCGGGACCAGGACCGCCGCCGCGACCCGCCGCCGCGTCCGCAGCACCGGCTCGGGCACCCGTCCAAGGTCCGGCTTCAACACGACGACCGCGGCGACGACCAGGAGAACGACCATGATGACCGGCTTGAGGACGTCCGAAGAGATCGCGGCAGCGCAGAGCGCACCGCCCGCCGCGCAGCACACCGCGATCCCCGCGGCAGCCAACGCGACGGGCCGGTCTGGCTTGGCCTTGCGCGCATAGACGACCGCGGCCGACGAGACCCCCATGATCGAACCAAGCTTGTTGGTAGCCAGCGCGGTAGCCACCGGCTGACCGGGGTTGACCAGCAGCAACGCAGGCAACTGAATCAACCCGCCACCCCCCACCACCGCATCAACCCACCCAGCCGCAACAGCAGCGACCAACAGCAGGAGCACATGCTCAACCTGCAAAGGGGGTCTCCCGGGACGTAAGGAGTAAAAACAAAATAACAACTTACCTCACGCCCCACCCCTCACTTCAGCCGCCACTCCTCCGACCTGGCGACCGCCGAGATCACCCTGCCCTGACCAGTTGTGCTTCCGCCCCGGCGATCGGCCGACCAGCCGCAACCTTCGGACCCGCGATCACCCGACCGACCGCCGCTCACCGCCCTCGCGACCACCAAAGCGCCCCGCTCTCTCGGCCCTGCCACTACCGCTCGTCCGTCCGACCACAACCCACCGGTGTTTCGACCGGCCGGTCGGCATTGGGAACTCATGGCTGGACGTCGCTTATCTATCCCCGGCGATCGGCTGACTGGTTGCTGGCCGTTTGTCTGCGGTTACTCGGTTGGCTGTCGGTTGTTCGAGCGGTGGTCGTCGGCGAGGATCGACCAGACCTGGACGTCGCGTCGGTCGCCGTCCAGGACGAAGCCCTGGCGCAGGACGCCCTCGCACGTCATCCCCAGCCGTTCTGCCACGGCCGCGCTGGCGGTGTTCCGCGGGTCGCACAGCCACTCGACCCGGTGCATCCCACGCGTCGCGAACGCCCAATCGATCATGTGTCGGACGGCGGTGGTGATCAGGCCGCGTCCCCTAGCCTCCACGGCGAGCCACACTCCGGCCTCGCAGACGCCCATCGCGGCGTCGAACGTGCGGAACACCGTGCCGCCCTGGAGGACGCCGTCCAGCCAGATTCCGTAAATGCGGCCCTGGTCCTTGGCCTGTTTGAGCGCATACGCCTGGAGGAATTCGCGGGCGGTCGCCTCGTCCACGACCTGGCGAGCCCACGGGATGTAGCGGTCGATGTCGCCGCGGACCCTTTCAGCGTGCTCGGCGAACTCGACGGCCTGCCACGGCTCGAGTGGACGGAGCTCCGCGTTGTCGGCGAGCGTGCGAGCGAACATGAGGGCCTCCCGAGGGGTACGTACCGAACGTTTGTTATGTACGATACGGGAGTGCCGGCTCGAGGTGACCACGACGCCCGCCGCCGCGACGTCTCCGAGGCCGTATGGCGTGTCCTCGCCGACCGCGGCTTCGGCGGCCTGACGCTGCGCGCCGTCGCGGCGGAGATGGGCGCTTCGACGGGCCTGCTCACCCACTACTTCCCGAACAAGAAGGCCCTCGTCACCTACGCCCTCGACGTCGCGGACGAACGCACCGCGAGCCGACGTGTTCGTGAGGTCCAGGACGAGGGGCTGGCCGCCTTGCGTACGGCGCTTCTGGACGTCCTCCCCCTCACCCCTGGCTCGGCGGACATGAACCGCATCTGGGTCAGTTCATGGGACGGCGCGCTGGCCGATCCCGAATTGGCCGCTCGCGAGAAGGATCGCTATCAGCATTGGCGCGCGCGTCTTCGTTCCCACGTGGCTGTTGCCGTGGACCGGGGTGAGCTGCCCGCCTCGTCGGATGTCGATGGTGTCGTCGCCACTGTTGCTGCATTCACTCATGGGATGGTCGTCCAGGCTCTCTTCGATCCGGAGCGGTTCCCGCCGGTTCGCCAGACCGAGATCCTGGACGCCTTTCTGACTTCGCTTTCGGGCCGTTGATCGGTGTCGAGGGCTCTGGCTATCAGCGTTTGTTCCTTGGGCGAGGTTCGTCGGTCTGGTTCTAGTGTTCTAAATCGGCGGTGGGGTGGCGCTGCGTACGGGGCCGCCCCTCCAAAGTCAAGGGCGCTTCGCGTCGCTTCGCGATGGACTTCGTCCACCCTTGACTTTGGAGCCTCTGCGGCCCCTGGTGCAGCTTTCGTCGGGCAGGCTCCGCCTGCCCCCGCCCGACGCGCCACCCCACCGTCTCCAAGCCACGCAGATCTGCACCCCTCCCGATCAGTTGATTGATTGGGTGTGGCGTGAAATGGCAGTTGCAGAAGTGCCTTGCAGGCCGTGCAGCTAGAAGATTGGGACTTCCGTCTGGCTGCCCCCGGGTTGGCGTCCAGTGTCTTCTCGGGAGAGGCGAAGGCATCGAAGGGGGCCGGAGCTTTAGCTGCGTGGCACTGCTGGGATGGTTTCTCTCGCCCAGTGGCTGGCGCCGGGAGTCGTGTCCGGCGAGGCCGGACACAGCGGCGGTGATCGTCGGTTAGGCGGCGGCAGCGAGTGGCACGACGACTGCGCTGCCCACACGCCCCAAGGGCCTGCCGTTCGAGCACGATCTGAGCTGCCAGCGCGATGTTATGGCGGCTGATCTGGAGGGCCGATCTCCTCTCCGGCCGCGTTTCGCTCGCGGATGGCTGCGACGAGCTGCTCATGTTGCTCGGTTCTCGGACGGTGGCCGTGCCCTGGTGCGTCGATTGCCACCACCATGAAGCCCCGCTTTCCGAGATGTCGCGTCGCGGGGCGGGGGCGGACGCATCGGTGGGTGACCAGTACGCGCCGTGAGTTCGTTCCGGGTGAGAGACGTTCCGAGATCTCGATTGAGGGCGTCACCGAGGTGAAGTGCATGGTGTACGCCTTCAGGAAGCCTCGAAAGGGTCCACAGATACCTATCTCAGATGAGACCACCGTCCACTGCCGTCCAATCGGGGGCCCGGCCTGGTACAGCACCAATGGGACTCGCCTCTTTGGGACGATCAGGTGCGGGCGGACGCTACCAGCCAGCCCAGCCTCCACTTGAGAGTGGGCGATGCGCTAGGCGGCTTGGACGAGTTCGGTGGGCGGGCCGATTGCGTCTGGTGGTGGCAGGACGCGGTAGATGAACCGTCCGGTGGCATCACGGACGATGTTGATCTGTTCGGCGTTGGTGTGTTTGAAGCGGTTGTGCCATCCGCAGCATAGGGCGAGTTTGTCGATGTCGGTGGGGCTCCCCAGGGCCCAGCCGGTGACGTGGTCGACCTCGCACAGCGTGCCGGGGACCTCGCATCCCTGCACCGCGCAGGTGGGGTAGAGGGTTTCGAGGACTTGGCGTTGGCCGGGGGTGGCGAACCGGGCCCGGTGGCCCAGATACAGCGGCACATGGCCACGTCCCAGGATGAGAGCCGAGACACCGGCGCTCAGCGCGATCCGGCGGACGTGGGCGGCGGGAATCGGGGTGCCGTCGGTGAGACGGCCGGGAGCGGTGCTGCCGCTGGTGAGGGTATCCAGGTCGCAGATGACGGTGACCTTGGTGGCGCGGTGCCCGCCCGCAAGCACGCCGGTCAGGGCGGCGGCGGTGCGCTCGGGCAGGTCACGGCGGTCGTCGGGTCCGGCGGGCTTGGCGAGCGGGGCCAGGGTGCCGTCCCAGACGGCGGCGTCCTCGGCGTTCAGCCACCCCTTCACATAGCGGCCGCCGTCCAGAGAGCGCGTAGAGGTGATCCAGGAACTGTCGTACCCGCGCTGGGAGTCCTTATCGGGGGTGTCGGTGCCGTCGCGTTCGGCGATGACATCGCGGATGCGGCGGCCGAAGGAGGCGACTTTCCCAGGTGAGAAGCCTTGGTCGATCATGTCGAGCAGGACGGTTTCGGCTTGAGTGCAGTCGTCGTCGTCCAGGCGGGCGACGGCGTCGGTCACGGTGGTGGCGTAGCCGTAGGTGAGGTCGCCGGTGGCCAGAAGCTGTGTGATGCGGGGCAGCCGGTGGCGTTGCCGGGCCAGGGTGAGGCGTTCTTTGGCGCGGGAATCGCGCATGCCCATGTGGGAGCGGAGCCAGGCTTGGGTGGAGGGCAGGCCCCAGCGGCGCATCTCGCCACTGGCGTCCACCCGGCCGATCAGTTCGGCCAGTGCGCTTTCCTGCTGATCGCAGGCAGCTGCGAGAGTTTCGGCCAGTTCCATGCAGGCGGCCGCTGATTCGGGTGCGGTGCGGGCGGCGAGTTCGCGGGCGATCGCGGCGGCGGCGTTCACCAATTCCGCGGTGGACGCCCTCGCGAGATCAACCTCAACCGAACCCATATCCCAAGAATATCAAGGGCAGGCATCTATTCGTCGCCGAATAGGGTTGGTTTTCTGTCACCTGTTGGATAGTCGGAGTCAGGGCAAAATCAGAGCGAGACTCCACCGGACCCGCATTCCAGATGCCCTTCTCATCCCCCGTCTCCGATTTCAGGGAATTGGACGAGTGGGGTGGCGCGTCGGGCAGGGGCAGGCGGAGCCTGCCCGACGAAAGCTGCGCCAGGGGCCGCAGAGGCTCCAAAGTCAAGGGTGGACGAAGTCCATCGCGAAGCGACGCGAAGCGCCCTTGACTTTGGAGGGGCGGCCCCGTACGCAGCGCCACCCCACCCGAACCCTAGAACATCAGAAAATAAAACCTAGAAGCAAAGAACTACGAACCCAGAACAAACCAGACTCCGAACAGGAAACTGCCACAAAGCGTCCACTTGAGAGCGACACAATCAGAACACAGGGGGGCTAAAGCTTCTCGATGGTGGCGTAGCGGAGGACTAGCGTCCGGACGCCGTACTCACCGCCGAAGTCGACGCTGGCCTTCTGGCCGCCGTCATAAACGGATACGACCGTCCCCAGGCCGAAGGCGTCATGGGTGACCTTGTCACCCGGCGTCAGCGACGGAACAGGACGATTGCCAGGCGACCGAACACCTGGCCGCGACGCCATCTGCGCCATGGCCGACCCGGACGTCGACGACGCCTCGCGTTCCCAGTCCACAAGCGTCTTCGGCACTTCCCCGAGGAACCGCGACGGCGGATTGACCTGCGGCGCTCCCCACGCGCTGCGCATCGCGGCACGCGAAAGGTACAGCCGCTGCCGAGCGCGAGTAATGCCGACATAGGCGAGCCGGCGTTCCTCTTCCAGCTCCTTCGGATTGCTCATGGCCCGCAAGTGCGGGAAAACGCCGTCCTCCATGCCCGTCAAGAAGACGACAGGGAACTCAAGGCCTTTGGCGGTGTGCAGCGTCATCAGCGTGACGACGCCGCCCTCGGTCTCTTGCGGCTGCTCGCCGGGCGGCACCGGGCCGCCCTTGGCGCCGCCGGGAATGGAGTCGGCGTCGGCGACCAGGGCCACCTGTTCCAGGAATTCGGGGAGGCGTCCCTCGGCGGGCTCGCCGTCCAGCCGCTCCTCGAACTCGCGCGCGACGGCTTCGAGTTCGTGGAGGTTCTCGACGCGGGTCTCGTCCTGCGGGTCCTTGGAGGCCTGCAGTTCGGCGAGATATCCGCTCGCCTTCAGGATCTCGGCGACCAGGTCGGCGGGAGTGAGCGACTCGGCGGCGGCGCTCAGCTCGTCCAGCAGAGCCACGAAGTCGCGGACGGCGTTGATCGAGCGGGTCGCCATGCCGGGCACGTCCTCGGGCACCCGCAGCGCCTGCCAGAACGAGATCCGCTCGCGGGACGCGTACGCCTCGACGCACGCCTCGGCGCGGTCGCCGATGCCGCGTTTCGGGACGTTCAGGATGCGGCGCAGGGAGACCGCGTCTTCGGGGTTGGCGAGGCAGCGCAGGTAGGCGAGCGCGTCGCGGATCTCCTTGCGCTCGTAGAACCGGACGCCGCCGACGACCTTGTACGGCAGGCCGACGCGGATGAAGACCTCTTCGAACACACGGGACTGCGCGTTGGTGCGGTAGAAGACGGCGACGTCGCTGGGACGGGCCTCGCCCTCGTCGCTCAGCCGGTCGACCTCGCGGGCGACGAATGCGGCCTCGTCGTGCTCGTTGTCGGCCACATAGCCGGTGATCTTGTGGCCTTCGCCCTGGTCGGACCAGAGTTTCTTCGGCTTGCGGTCGGCGTTGCGCTCGATGACGGCGTTGGCGGCCGACAGGATCGTCTGCGTGGAGCGGTAGTTCTGTTCCAGCAGGATCGTCGTGGCGTCCGGGTAGTCGCGCTCGAACTCCAGGATGTTGCGGATGGTCGCGCCACGGAAGGCGTAGATCGACTGGTCGGCGTCGCCGACGACGCACAGTTCGGCCGCGCCGAGCCCTTCGACCGGGGCCGTCAGTTCCCGGACGAGTTCGTACTGCGCGTGGTTCGTGTCCTGGTACTCGTCCACGAGGACGTGCCGGAACCTGCGCCGGTAGTGCTCGGCGGCCTCGGGGAAGACCTGCAGCAGGTTGACCGTCATCATGATCAGGTCGTCGAAGTCCATGGCGCCGGCCTGCTGGAGCCGCGCCTGGTACATCTCGTACGCCTCGCCGAGCGTCTGCTCCATGTGCGTGGACGCCCGCGCTTTGAACGTCTCGTAGTCGATCAGCTCGTTCTTCAGGTTGGAGACCTGCGCGCTGAACGCCTTCGGCGGGTACCGCTTCGGGTCGAGGTCGAGCTCGCGGCAGACGAGCGCCATGAGGCGGTTCGCGTCTGCCTGGTCGTAGATCGAGAAGCTCGTCGGGAAGCCGAGCCGCTTGGCCTCGCGGCGCAGGATCCGCACGCAGGCCGAGTGGAACGTCATCACCCACATGGCACGCGAACGGGGCCCGACCAGGGCGTCCACCCGCTCCTTCATCTCGGCCGCGGCCTTGTTGGTGAAGGTGATCGCGAGGATCTGGCCGGGGTGCACCTCCCGCTCGCCGAGCAGGTGGGCGATGCGGTGGGTCAGAACTCGCGTCTTGCCCGACCCGGCGCCCGCGACGATCAGCAGCGGCCCGCCGGAGTGCAGCACGGCCTCACGCTGCTGCGGGTTGAGGCCATCGAGCAAGGGGTTGGCTTCGGTCTTCGACATCACGTGCGAGTCTACGGCGCTGGACCGACGTTTTCCGC
>NZ_SMKT01000151.1 GCF_004348735.1 Actinomadura sp. KC06 | reverse complement strand
CGCCCCGCCCGGCCGCTCCCCCTCCGGCCGTCCTCGCCCTGGCCGCCCTGCCATGATCGTCGATCTGCCGCGCGAAGGGCGGACGTCCGCGCGGCCCCTGAGCTCGGTGCCCGAACCGGCCGCCGGGACGCCGGGCCGGCCGCTTCCCGCCTGGCCGCTGTACGCGCTGTTCGCGATCTACCCGGTGTGGTGGGCGCTCGGCATGACGTCGATCATCTGGGCGCTCGCCGCGGCCCCGATGGCGTGGCTGCTGATGCGCAAGCGGCGGATCCAGGTCCCGCCCGGCTTCGGGATCTGGGTGCTGTTCCTGGTCTGGGCCGTCGCCGGGGCCGCATCGCTCGGCCTCGTCGCCCCCGGCACCATGCCGAACTCCGGCGGCTTCCTCGGCTTCGCCCAGCGCATCGTCCTGTACACCGCCGCCACCGTCATGTTCCTCTACATCGGGAACCTCACCGAGGAGCGGATGCCGCTGCGCAGGCTCGCGCGGCTGCTGGGCCTCCTCGGGATCATGACGGTGATCGGCGGCGTCGCGGGCATCCTGTTCCCCGAGGTGAGCTTCGTCTCCCCGGTGGAGATGCTGCTGCCCAAGTCGATGACGTCCAGCAAATGGGTCGAGGACATGGTCCACCCGGGCCTGGCCCAGGTGCAGGACGTGGTCGGCGCGTCCAACGCGCGTCCCAAAGCGCCGTTCGAGTACACCAACATCTGGGGCAACAACCTCGTCGTCCTCATGGTGTGGGTGTTCGTCGGCTGGTGGGCCACCGGCTCCCGGGGCGCGAAATGGGCGGTGGCGCTGCTCGCCGTCGTCGCCGCGATCCCGACCGTCTACTCGCTCAACCGGGCGATGTGGCTCGGGATCGTCATCGCGGTCCTGTACGTCGCCTTCCGGCTGATGCTGCAGGGACGGCTCTTCGTGCTCGGGGTCCTGGCCCTCGGCCTGATCGTCGGGATGCTGGTGTTCGCGCTGTCCCCGCTGAGCACCATGGTCAAGGCCCGCGCCGAGAACGGGCACAGCGACAACATCCGGTCCACGCTCGCGCTGCGGTCGGTGGAGGCGGCGGCGAGCTCGCCCGTCCTCGGCTACGGGTCGGGGCGGGCGCTGCGCGGCAGCCCGTCGTCCATCGCCATCGGCCGGACGCCGACCTGCGAGCAGTGCGGCAACTCCACGGTCGGCAGCACCGGGCAGCTCTGGCTCCTCCTGATCTCCAACGGCTTCGTCGGGACGGCGCTGTTCTTCGGCTTCTTCCTGCATTCGCTGTGGCGCTACCGGCACGACCGAACCGCGTACGGCATCGGCGGCTCCCTCGTCGTGCTGCTGTCGTTCTGGTTCAGCACCGCCTACACGTCCGCGGGGTCGCCGCTGTCGCTGACCTTCGTGAGCCTTGCCCTGCTGTGGCGCAGCGACCAGGCGCGCCGCCAACGAGAGATCGGGTGATCGACAGGTGGGAACCTCCGACGGCACCGCGTCCGCCGTGTCGGGCCGCGCCCGCTACGTGGCGGAGATCGCGGCACTGCTGTGGCCGCCGCCGCGGCACGTCACGACCGGGTCCGGCGGCCCGCCCGCCGGTGCCGGACGGCCCGTCCGCGAGTACCTCCTCGTGCCGCACGGGCGGGAGCCGCGGCTGATGCTGCCCGCGTCGGGGCGTCCGGGCGCGGCGGCGGTGCTCGGGTTCAACAAGGACCGTTCCCGCAAGGCCGGCCTGCTGTCCCACGCGCTGGCGCTCGGCCTGCGGACCGGTGTGGGCGGCCCGCTGCTGCGCGACCGCGTCCGCGTCTACGACACCGGCGCGTCCCCGTCCCTAGACGAGGCGACCGCCGACGCGCCGGACATCGAGGGCTATCTCGGACGTGTCCTCGGCGCCGAGGTGATGATCGCCCTGCACATCGGCCCCGACCGCGCGAACCGCAAGCCGGTGGCGCAGGTCCTCGCGCGCGACGGGCGGACGATCGGCTACGCGAAGATCGGCGTCAACGAGCTGACCCGCGAGCTGGTCAGGGCCGAGCGGACGGCGCTGGAGAAGCTCGCGAAGCGCCCGATGCCCACGGTGCGGGTCCCGTCGATCGCGCACACCGGCCAGTGGAACGGGCTGGAGATCCTCGTCCTGGACCCGCTGCCGGTGTGGTCGCGGCACTCCACGCTCAGCCACGACCGCATGATGGCGGCGGTCGCGGAGGTCGCCGAGGTGGACGGTGTCGAGCGGCTGGCGCTCACCGCGGCCCCGTACTGGGACTCGCTCCGGTCCCGCGCCACGGCGCTCGACAGCGACGCGGGACGGGAGATCACGGCGGCGCTGGACCGTGTCGCGGAGCGCGCGGGCGACCGCGTGCTGCCCTTCGGCGCGTGGCACGGCGACTGGACGGCCTGGAACATGGCCGCGCTGCCCGACCGGATGCTGGTCTGGGACTGGGAGCGCTTCGGGACGGGCGTCCCGGTCGGTTTCGACGCCGTGCACTACGTGACGCAGGACGCCATCACCGAGGGCGGCGCCGATCCCCGGCAGGCCGCCGACGAGGGCATCGCCGGGGCGCCGAAGACGCTGGCGCCGCTCGGTCTCACGCCGGACGAGGCGACGCTCGTGGCCCTGCTGTATCTCGCCGAACTGGGCACCCGCTACCTGACCGACCGGCAGGACGAGGCCGGTGCACGGCTGGGACGTCTCGGCACCTGGCTCCTGCCGGTACTCACGTCCTGGTCGGACCGCGTGAGCTGACACCCGGGCACCTGACGAACGTCTGAGGGGCGGGCCATCGACTGGCCCGCCCCTCACACTTTTTCTCTTCAGCTGGCCCGTCCGGCCCGGCTCACGAGAGCCGGGCCGGACGGTGGCATCACGGCTGCGGCCGCAGCACGATCGTCCACATGGCGGCCTTGTTGGCGGCCACGTTCGCGGTCGCGGTGAGCCCGCCGTAGGCGCCGAGCGGGACGGACCCGCCCGAGTCGCCGACCAGGATGCTGATGCTCGACGAGCTGCCGCCGCCCTCGGTGCCGCGCGTCGTGATCGCCGGCGGCGCCGTCCAGGACGTCGTCGTCCCCTTGTCGGACCAGTAGGAGATGACCACGCTGCCCGGCGCGGCGACGTCCACCTTCGGCGTCACGTGCGTCGTGGCGGTCGTGAGCCCGACGCCGCTGGCCGCTGCCGCGACCGGGTCGGCGGCGGTGCCGCGGTAGGTCAGCAGCCTGATGTCGGTCTTGGCGTAGCCGCTGAGGCCGACCTTGACCGCGGAGCCGGCGTCGCCGGCGACGGCGACCCGCTTGTACACGGTGCTGGTCATGCTGCCCGCGGTGACCTCGTCGACCTTCGTCCAGCCGGGCGGCGGGGCGGTGACCGTGACCGTGCTGCTGTTCTTGGTCATGATCAGCACCATGCCGTCGCCGGGTGCGACGGCGGCGGGCACCGTCAGCGCCGGCGCGTTGGTGTTGCGGTTGTCGCCGGCGCCGCCGCGGTACGCGATGGCCTTGTCGACGACCTGGACGCTCTTGCTCACCGTGCCGGTGTCGCCGTCGTTGTCCGTCACCGTCAGCTTGACCGTGTAGGTGCCGCTCTCCGCGTAGGTGTGCTGCGGCGCGACGCCCGTGCCGGTGTTGCCGTCGCCGAAGTCCCACGCGTAGCCGGTGATCTGGCCGTCGGCGTCGGCGGACGTGGCGCCCTGGAAGGTGCACTCGCGCGCCTCGCAGGCGGTGGTGAACGCCGCCACCGGCTCCTTGTTGGCCGTGCCGGCGAGCAGGAACATGGCGCGGGAGCGCCAGTCCCCGGTCGAGTCGACGGTCTTGACGGTGCCCGCGACGGGCGCGCCGTTCTCGAAGTCGACGCTCTTGAGCGCGCCGCCGGACTGGCTCGCCCAGTACAGCTTGCCTCCGGCGACGAACATGCCCTGGACGTCGGTCCAGCTCAGCCCGGTGATGCCGGTGGACGCGGTGTACACCTCGCCGCCGACGATGCCGCTCTCCGGCTCGAAGTAGCGGTAGAAGAGCTTCCCGGTCGCGCCGAGGCCCGACCGCGTGTAGTAGACGCGGCCGTTCTGGAAGAACATGCCGGTGATGTCGTCCACCTCGCTGTGCCAGGTGGACATGTTCGCGAGCTGGTCGGCGGTGTTGATCGTCTCGGGCGTGCCGTAGGTCGTCCCGTCGAAGCTGCGGCGGTTGAAGGTGCCGTTGGACGCGCCGTAGTACAGCTGCCCGTTGATCATGAACGCGCCGCGCGCGGCGGACCAGGGGGTGCCGCCGTTCGGGACGGACGCGGCGGCCCCGGCCGTGGTGCCGTCGAAGTGGCGCTTGTCGACGTTGTTGTCGGGGTTGACGGGCTGGACGCCGCCGGCCATGAAGACGTCACCGGGAAGCTTGCCGGTGTTGTTCTTCGGGATCTCCTTGCCGCCCACGAGCGGGAACTTGGCGATCTTGGCGTGGTACTCGCCGCCGACCTGGTCGGTGTCGGCGCCGAACCACAGGCCGTCGGCGGTGGGGACGAGGTCCTCCACCGCGTGCCCGCGGTCGCGTCCCGGGTTCCAGGAGTAGGGGATGCCGTTGACGGGGTTGAGCGCGGCGATGCCGGGCCGGTTGACGGCGCCCTGGCAGGCGCGGTCGGCGCAGAACGGGTTGTTCAGCCAGCGGTTGTGGCCGCCGACGTAGACGGCCGCGCCGGTGATCGCGACGGCGCTCAGCGTGTCGCCGCCGGTGTGGTTGACCCAGGTGGGCTTGAGGTCGGTGCCGCTCTGGTCGGTCTTCCACCGGCTGGCGGTGTCGCAGAGGGTGTTGGCGTAGTAGGCGCCCGTCGAGACGATGACGAAGTACTCGCCGTCGGGCGAGAACTCGACGTCCCGCAGGTAGGTCTCGACCGAGCGGGTGCAGCGGGCCTCGAACGCCTTGGTGTAGTAGTTCGCCACCGTGGCCTTGTCGCCGGTGAGGTCGAGCATCGCGAACTGGTCGCGGGTCTTGCCCTCCATCTGCGTGAAGTTCCCGATGACGGCCATCTTGCTGGCGTCGGGGGTGATGGAGAACTGCCAGACCTTGGTGGTGCCGCCGTTGTGGAGGCCGCCGACGCCGACGTTGAGGAAGTCGGTGAGCTTGCCGGTCGTGGCGTCGAGCGCGGCCAGCGCGGCGTGCGGCTGGTTCGCGATCCTGGCGAAGGAGCCGCCGATGAACAGCCGGCCCTTGGACAGGCCGATCGTGCGGACCATGCCGTCGACGAGCGGCGGCTTGAACGTGGTGACCGTCGAGCCGTTGGCGACGTTCAGCAGCGCGACGCCCTTCTGCGCGGCGCCGTTCACGTTGTTGAAGGTGCCCGCGGCGTAGACGGACTTGCCGTCCGGCGCCGCCTGCAGGTCGTACACCGCGCGGTCGAGCTTCGGCACGAACGCGGTGTCGATCTTCCCGGTCGTCGCGTTGAAGGCGAGGATGTTCGCGCGAGCGAAGGCCGTGCTGTTGCCCACCTCCTTCACCTGTGTGAAGGTGCCACCCACGATGATCTTGTCACCGATCTGCTCGATCGCGTAGACGGTGCCGTCGAGGATGTTGGGGGACCAGTTCACCGGGTCTGGGCTCACCAGCCGGTCCTGGGTCAGCCGTTCCGCGGACGCCTGTCCCCCGAGGGCGAAAACCCCCGTCACGACAAGGACTACCGCGGCCAGCGCTCTACACGTTCGAACCATCTACGGTCACTCCTGGAATTGCCCCATCCGGGGGCCCACCGAGGCGCGGGACCTAATGAAGGGGACGGCCCCCGCGCACCACCGTTGCGCGAGAACGTTACCGCTAGCGCTTCCCCTGTCTCAGGAGTTTCCGGAGGTCATCCGGTGCTACACAAATTGTTATGTACGTTAAGTAAAAGTCGGTGACGTAAAGTGATTCTTGCCTGGGTGCGGTAAACCGCCCGCCCGGCCGGGGCGTCTACTCCTGACCGTTCTTCCACAGCCGGATTGGCCGGACGGCCCATGTGCCGTGCTACGGCATAATTGCGCAGACCCCTCTCTTACGCTGCGGCGTCCCGGCCTCCGGCCCGAACACTCTCAAGGTGCCATGTCCGTCTTCATTGCTCTCTTGCTGCCTTTGGGCCTTCTGCTGATCGCACTCGCGGGCGTCGCAGCCTTCCTCCGCGCCGGACGTCTGGAAACCACCCGCGGAGCGGACGCCCGCGGGGGCGGCGGGGAATCCGGCGGGCGCGGCGGGGTCGTCGCGGTGCTGCGCGGCGGGCCGCTGGGCCGGCTGAGCGCGCCCTTGCGGTTCGCCGTCGTGGCCGCCGGGACGCTCGCCGTCGGCTGGGGGATCTCCGCCGCGCTGGGCCCGGTGGCGGTGGCGTCCCAGCCGTTCGACGACTGGGTTTACCAGGGCATGGTGGACAACCAGATCGGGGCCTGGAAGTCCTTCAACGACGTGATCACCGATGTGAGCACGTCGTGGCTCGTCCGCGGGACGTGCGTCGGGGCCGCGCTGATGCTGGCGCTGGTGTGGCGGCGGCACCGCTGGCTGCCGGCGGCGGCGATGGGCGTCATGCTGTTCGCCTCGCACTACCTCGTCCTCGGCCTGACCTACCTGATGGACCGGCCCGCCCCGCCGGATTCGGGCGGCACCTATCCCTCGGGCGGGAACGTCCGGGTCGTCGCCGTGTACGGGATCGTGGCGGTCTTCTTCTTCCTCAGCGCGCGCACGGGACCGCGCGGCCGGGTGATCGGCTGGACGATCCTGGCCCTGCTCGCCTGGATCGAGGCATATTCTCGCACCTACCTGGCCGTCCACTGGGTGAGCGATGTGATCGCGGGCCTGATCTTCGGCGTCTTCCTTCTGATCGCGCTGAACCTCGCGACCCGCGCCGTCATCGGCGACGACGACCCCGCCCGCGACCCGGCCGAGCCGGACGCCGCAGGGCCGGAGCCGGCGTACGCGGCGAGCGCGCCGCAGCGGGCGACGACCGGCGCGGCCGGGCCGGGCGGGATGGCCTGAACGACTGCTGAACGAGGATCGGGGGGCGTTAGATCTTGAAGGAGCCGACCAATTCCCCGCAGGAGGGCGGACCCGCAGGGCCTGGCAGGCCCGGCGGGAGCCAGGACGGGAACGTGCCGGAGCGCCGCGGGACGGTCATGCGCCCGCGGGCGCTGGCCGTCGTCGCGGGCGCGGCGGCCGTCGTCCTGGCGGCCGTCGGAGGGCTGGCCTGGGCCGCCCGCGAGGACGGTCCCGCCGCCGTGCGGGAGCTCGACTCCTATCCGGCGGGCGGGCCGCGCCCGCCGGAGCGCGGCGCCTGGTTCGGCGCGTACGTCGACCCGAAGGGCGGCGACCACACCCAGCAGGGCCAGATCGACGCGGTCACCGACTTCGACCGGCGGATCGGCGGTCCGCTGGACCTCGTCCGCAGCTACTACCCGTGGGGCAAGCCGTTCCCGCGCGACGTCGACCAGAGGTTCGCCGGCGAGGGCCGGGTCATGATGATCGGCTGGGGCGGCACCGCCACCGACTCGATCATCGAGGGACGCGAGGACGACCTGATCCGCGAACGCGCCCGCGCGGTGAAGGGGCTCGGCAAGCCCGTCCTGCTGGCGTGGCGCGGCGAGATGGACCGGCCGAACCTGCAGAAGGAGATCGGCTCCCCGAAGCA
Organism: Actinomadura sp. KC06; assembly: GCF_004348735.1. Taxonomy (GTDB): domain Bacteria; phylum Actinomycetota; class Actinomycetes; order Streptosporangiales; family Streptosporangiaceae; genus Spirillospora. The sequence goes on along the minus strand of NZ_SMKT01000151.1, from coordinate 14,031 downwards.
GTACATCGCCGCGTGGCGGCGCATCAGGGGGATCTTCCACGACGAGGGGGCGTCCAACGTCGGCTGGGTGTGGTGCCCCACGGTCGAGGGCTTCGACGCCGGACGCGCCCCCGCCTACTACCCGGGGGACGGCCAGGTCGACTGGCTCTGCGCCGACGGGTACGCCTACCCGTCGCTGCGCCCGCCCGAGCAGATCTTCGGCTCGTTCCTGGCATGGGCGAAGAACCACGACAAACCGATCGTCATCGGCGAGTACGGCGCCGAGGAGCAGGGCGGCGCGCGCGCCGATTGGCTGCGCTCGTTCGGCGACTACATCCGGCGGCAGCCGCAGGTGAAGGCGCTCGCCTACTACGACAAGAACCACAAGCACAACAAGAAGACGACCATGTACTACTCGCTGCGCGGATATCCGGAATCGATGCGCGCGTTCCGCGAGCTCGCCCAGTCGTCCTATTTCAATCCTGACGGAAGGAGGCGGCCGTGACCGGTTCCCAGGCGCTGACGGGATCCGCCAAGCAGACGGTCCGCAGGAGCGTGCGGGCCGTGGGGCGCCTCACCCACGAGGCGCGGATGGTCCCCGACTTCCTCATCGTCGGGGCGCAGCGGTGCGGCACCACGTCGCTGTTCCGCTACCTGCGCGCGCATCCGGCCGTCCTGCGGGACCGGATGGACAAGGGCGTGCACTACTTCGACATGGCCTACGAGCGCGGTTTTCCTTGGTACCGCGCGCATTTCCCGCTCAAGGCGACCGCCCGTCTGGTGGAGCGCCGCGTCGGGGTGCGGCCGCAGACTTTCGAGGCCAGCCCTTTCTACATGTTCCATCCGCTCGCCCCGGAAAGGATCGCGCGGGATCTGCCGGGCGTGAAATTGATCGTCATGGTGCGGGACCCGGTGGAGCGCGCCTTTTCGGCGCACGCCCAGGAGGTGCGGCGGGGGTTCGAGTCCGAGCCGTTCGAGCGGGCGCTGGAACTGGAGGAGGAACGGCTGGACGGCGAGATCGACAAGATGGTCGCCGATCCGTCGTATCTGAGCTTCGCCGTCCAGCATCACGCCTACCGGGCCCGCGGCCGGTACGCCGAGCAGCTCGAACGGCTGGAGGGCCTCGTCGGACGGGAGCGCATCCACGTCATCGACAACCAGGAGCTGGCGACGAGCCCCGAGAGCGTCTACGACGGCGTGCTGACGTTCCTCGGCCTGCCCGCCGGGCAGTACCCGGCGTTCGAGCGGCACAACGCCGCGCCCCGCGCGTCGAAGCTCTCGGACGAGGTGCGCCAGGAACTGTCGGACTATTTCCTGCCCGAGGACGAGCGCCTCGCCGGCTGGCTCGGGAAGCCGCCGTCCTGGCGATGACGTCCACATCCGAAAAGACCACGACCCCCACGCGCGGGACCGCCGACCTGCGGGCGCTGGCGCGCGGCGGGGTCCTGAATTTCATGGGCGCCGGGTTCGCCGCCGTCGCCCAGTTCCTGTCGGTGGTGGTCCTCACCCGCGGGTTCAGCAAGCAGGAGGCGGGCGTCTTCTTCGCCGCCACCACCGTCTTCCTGATGGGTCTGGCGCTCGCGCGGCTCGGCACCGACGTCGGGCTCGTCTACTTCATCGCGCGGACGCGGGCGCTCGGCCTCGGGCACCGTGTCGCCGCCTACGTGCGCGCGGCGTTCGGGCCGACCGTCGTCGCGGCGATCGTGATCGCCGCCGTGCTGTACGCGGCCGCGCCGTGGATCGCCGAGGCAGCGGTGGACGGCCCGGCCGACGACGGCGCCCGCTACCTGCGCGCGCTCGCGCTGTTCCTGCCCGCGGCGGCCGTGTCGGACGCGGCGCTGGCGGCCACGCGCGGGTACCGCTCCATGCGCCCGACGGCGCTGGTCGAGAACATCGCCCGGCAGGGCCTGCAGCTGTCGCTGCTTGCGTGTCTCGCGCTGTTCGGCGCGACGTCGCTGCTGGGCGCGGCCTGGGCGGGCCCCTACATCGTGTCCGCGGTGATCGCCGTCCTGCTGCTGCGGGGGCTGATGCGCCGTCCCGTCCCGCCCCCCGAACCCGCCGTGGAGGCGTCAGAGAAGCCGGGTGAAGAGGCCGCGCGCGGCGGGACGGCGGGCGAGTTCTGGCGGTACACGGCGCCGCGCGCCATCGCGTCGGTGGCGCAGATCGTGCTGCAACGGTTCGACATCGTCCTGGTCGCGGCCATGCTCGGCCCGGTTCAGGCCGCCGTGTACACGGCGGCCACCCGCTACGTCGTGGTGGGGCAGATCGGCAACCAGGCCCTCGGGCAGGCGGTGCAGCCGCAGCTCAGCGCGGTCCTGTCGCGCGGCGACATGGCCGGGGCCCGGTCGCTCTACCAGACGGCGACGTGCTGGCTCGTCCTGCTCACCTGGCCCGTCTACCTGGTGTTCGCCACGTTCGCGCCCTACTCGCTGCAGCTCTTCGGCGGCGGGTACGAGGAGGGCGCCGACGTGGTGCTGATCCTGTCGCTGACCATGCTGTTCGCGACGATCTGCGGCCAGGTCGACACCGTGCTGATCATGGCGGGCAAGACGACCTGGAACCTCGCGAACATCGTGACCGCGATGACCGTCAACATCGTGGCCGACCTGCTGCTGATCCCGCGGCTCGGGATCACCGGCGCGGCGGCCGGCTGGGCGATCGCGCTGTTCGTCAAGAACGTCGTGCCGCTGGCGCAGATCGCGCACGTGCTGCGGCTGCATCCGTTCGGGCGCGGGACGCTCACCGCCGCCGCGCTCGCCGGGGTCGGCTTCGGCGTCCTGCCGCTGACCACGCGGCTGCTGCTGGACGGTCTCCTGCCGCTGCTCATCGCCACGTTCGCCGGCGCCTGCCTCTACGGCGCGGGCTGCCTGCTGCGCCGCGACGTCCTGCGCCTGGACGAGATCCGCCGCATCCGCCGACGCGCCGCCCCTTCCTAGACCAGCTCACGCTTGACCCCCACCCCATGCCCGTGAAGGAGTCCAATGCCACCGACCGGAAGACATGTCCTGCTGATCGGGTCCGCGGGCGGCCATCTGACGCAGCTGCTGGCCCTCGAACCCTGGTGGCGTCCGCATGAGCGCTCCTGGGTGACGTTCGAGTCCCGGCACGCGGAGTCGCTGCTGGACGGCGAGCAGGTGTCCTGGGCGTACCAGCCCACCACCCGCAACATCCCGAACCTGCTGCGCAACACCCGGCTCGCCTGGCGGCTGCTGCGCAAGTCGCGGCCGGACGTCGTGGTCTCCACCGGCGCCGGGGTCGCGCTTCCGTTCTTCGTCCTGGCCAAGCTGATGCGGATCCCGTCGGTGTACATCGAGGTGTACGACCGCATCGACTCGCCGACCCTCACCGGACGGCTGTGCCGCCCCTTCGCGTCGCTCTTCCTCGTCCAGTGGGACGAGCAGCGCCGCTTCTACCCGAACTCCGTCGTCGTGGGGAACCTGCTGTGAACGATCGTCCGCTGGTGCTCGTGACCGTCGGCACCGACTACCACCGCTTCGACCGGCTGATCGAGTGGGTGGACCGCTGGTTCGACGAGCTGGGGCGCGGCCGGGTCCGCTGCGTCGTCCAGCACGGCGCGTCCCGCGCGCCCGAGCACGCCGAGGCCCGCGACTTCCTCGACCACGTCGAGCTGCTGGACCTGATGGGGCGGGCGTCCGCGGTGGTGACGCACGCGGGCGCGTCCACGATCGGGGAGGCGCGCCGCCTCGGCCGGCTGCCGGTCATCGTGCCGCGCGACCCCGCCCTGGACGAGATCGTGGACGGCCACCAGATCGACTTCCTGCGGCGGATCGAGGAGAAGGGCCTCGTCGCCGCCTGCGCCACGGAGAAGGACCTCCGCACGCAGCTCGACCGGCTCCTCGACGAGCCGGACGCGTTCCTGCTGGCCGAGGGCGACTCCGGGGCCGTCCAGGCGGCGGCCGTCCAGCGGACCGGCTCGCTGATCGACACCCTGATGAACGTGCGCGCCAAGACCGCCGACGAGACGTCCGGCGAGGCGTCCGGCGAAACGGAACATGCCAAGGTCGAGGACGCCGGGGAGGCGGAGGGGTTCCCGAGCGTGACCGCCGTCGTCGCGACCCGCGACCGGCCGGAGCTGCTGCGCGTCGCGCTCGACTCGATCCTCGCCCAGGACTATCCCGGCGACGTCCACGTCCTCGTCGTCCACGACCAGAGCGAGATCGACGGCACGCTCGTCCTCGACAAGCCGGGCCGGCGGGTGTCGGTCATGGCCAACACCCGGGTGCCCGGCCTCGCCGGGGCGCGCAACTCCGGCATCCTCGCCGCCACGAGCGAGCTCGTCGCGTTCTGCGACGACGACGACCGGTGGCTGCCCGGCAAGCTGACCGCGCAGGTCGCGGCGCTGCGGGACGCGCCCGGCGCGGGCCTGGCGTGCTGCGGCATCCGCGTGCTGTACGACGACACGAAGGTCGACCGGGCGCTCGACCGCGGCGAGGTCACGTTCACCGACCTGCTGCGTTCCCGCCTCACCGAGCTGCACCCCTCGACGTTCCTGCTCCGCAGGGACGCGCTCATCGACCGGATCGGCCTGGTCAGCGAGGAGGTCCCGGGCAGCCACGGCGAGGACTACGAGTTCCTGCTGCGCGCCGCGCGGGACGCGCCGATCGTCAACGTCCAGGACGTGCACGTCGAGGTGCTGTGGCACAAGCGGTCGTACTTCGCGCAGCGGTGGCGCGTCATCGCCGAGGCGCTGGCCTGGCTGCTGGAGCGCTTCCCCGAGTTCCGCCTCATGCCCGCCGGGTACGGGCGGATCGCCGGGCAGATCGCGTTCGCGGAGGCGGCGTCGGGCCGCCGCCGGGCCGCGCTGCGGTGGGTGCGCCGGACCGTCCGGGCGAACTGGCGGGAGCCGCGCGCCTACCTGGCCGTCGCGATCGCCTGCCGCCTCGTCGGCGCCGACCGGATCGTCCGGTTCCTGCACCGCCGCGGACGGGGAGTCTGAAGCGGGTCAGCCGGTAAGGCGGAACTTGGTGGTGTACGGGGCGCGGCCCGCCTTCGCGAGGGCCGCGACCTCGGCGGGCCTGTCCAGCAGCCGGTACGGGCACACCATGCCCTTGGGCGGCTGCCACAGCTGGACGGCCTTGATCTGCGGGTACCGCGCCAGCGCCGCCGGGAGCTGCTGGTACCAGCGGACGGACAGCGCAGGGTCGGCGAACCGCACGGACGCCATGCCGTTCAGCATGTACGGCTTGCGCGGGTCGATCCCGGCCTTCACGCCGTCCGTCTTGAGCCAGTCGTAGAACGGCTTGAAGGTCTGCTCGAACGTCCGGAACCGGCGGTTCTCCCAGACTCGGCCGTCGCAGAGCGTCCCGAGGTAGTTCTCCCAGCCGATCCAGTCGACGTACCGGTTGCCCGGGTAGAAGCCCGCCGCGCGCGGGAAGTTGCCGGAGTAGCCGGTGAGGACCCACGTCCAGACGGCGTTGGTCGCGCCGTTGCGCTCGTAGATGGCGTGGACGCGGCGCCAGGCGCGCGCGAAGTCGGCCGGGGTGCCGCGCGTCCGCGCCTTCTCCTTGGTGTCGGGCTCGTGGTCGAACGTCAGGAAGACGGGCTCGCCGAAGGCGGCGACGCCGCGGGCCTGCTTGGTCAGCGCGGAGTCCCAGCGTCCGGCGGCGACGTCGCTCCACCGGGCCGACCCGGAGCCGGAGAAGGGGCGGGACGCGATGTTGATGTGCAGGATGCGTCCCTGCGCGGCCAGCCGCTTCGCCTCGCGGCTCGGCACCGTGGTCTGGTCGACGCCGTGCCAGAAGTGCACCAGGTCGAACCGGCGGCCGAGCTTGGCCTCCAGCACGTGGAGCGGGTCGATGCCGGGGCTGTCGCCCCACAGGACGCCGCAGCGCGGCACGAGGTTCGCGCCGAGGACGCAGTCGCCGGTGCCCGTCCGCCGTGGCCGCGGCGCGTAGGTCTCCCGGGTCGCGGCGTCGGCGGCGCCGTTCGGGGACGCCTGCGGCGCGGGCCGCGACGTGGGCGTCCCGACCGACGGGGACGGAGCCTGGGCGTCGGCGGCGGGACGGGCGTCGGCCACGCCGCGCCCGTCGTGGAGCACGTAGGCGGCGCCGGACGCGGCCGCGACGCTCGCCGCGGTCACGGCCAGCGCGGCACGGCGGCGCCTCCGCCGGGACCGGCTGGAACCCTCGGGTGGACGTCGCACAGCCAGAAACCTAGCCGTACCGCGACCTCCCGTGCATCCACGGCCACATCCGGACAACCCAGACACACTGGTCGGCGTGGGTTCCCGGCGGTCAGCCTCCGGGGCGGCGCCGGTAGCCGTAGCGGCCGAGCATCGGCATCGTCACGGCCGTGACCAGCGCCCGGTGCGCGGGACGCGTCGCCTCGCGCCACGCCTCGTCCGCCCGCAGCTCGACCCGTCCGGTACGGAACCGCATCGGGTTGCCCGCCACCTGGTGGTTGGCGCTCAGCTCCACCGTGGCGGGGTCGGTGAACGGCGGCTCGGCCTCGTCCAGCCCGGCGAATCCGGCGATGCCGCGCACGGTGCCGGCGGGCGCGGCGGCGAAGTCCTCGTAGCGGACGCGCAGCGTCGGGACGCCCGCCCGGGCCAGCAGGTCGAACCCGAAGTTCTGGGCGTCCCAGTGCAGCGCGGTCTTCCCCGGCGACCAGCGCGCCATGAACTCGCCCTCGGCCGTCTCGCCGACCGCCTCCGGCCGCCGCACCGTCTTCGCCCACGAATGCGCCACGGCGCGCGGGTCCCGGACGACGTGGACGATCCGCAGGTCGATCTCCGGGCTCCACCGCAGGCAGTGCGCCAGCGAGGCCGACTTGCTGGAGTCGATCAGCACCCGGGCGCCGCTCACCTCGCGGACGGCGCCGTACAGCCGGGCGTACACGGCGTTGTGCTTCTCGACGCGTCCGCGCAGGTCGTCGGCCAGGCGGGCGCGGGCGAGGGACGGGATGTACCGGGTGCGGTCCGCCGACGCCTTCACGTCCAGGAAGCCGGCGACGTCGAACGACGGCCAGCCGCCGAACGCCCTCTCCCCCGCCTTCCGCCACAGCCCGCAGTCGTGGAACGGCTCGCCGCAGCCGCAGCGCTCGCCGTCCACCACGCCGCGCTGCCACAGGTGGACGACCTCGCCCATCGCGAACGCGCCGTCCAGCTCGCCCAGGATCCGCTCCAGCAGCGTCGAGCCGCTGCGCCCGAGCCCGCCGATGAACAGGACCCGGACCGGCGCCGCGTCCCCGCCCGCGCGCGCCACTACCGGGCGCCGGTGATCATGCCGGCGCCGACGGTGTTGTTGGTGGCCTCGTCGATCAGGATGAAGCCGCCGGTGAGGCGGTTGCGGCCGTAGTCGTCGACGAACAGCGGCTGCGTGACGCGGAGGGAGACGCGGCCGATCTCGTTCAGCTCCAGGGCGGCGGCCTGGTCGTCGCGGTGCAGCGTGTTGACGTCCAGGCGGTAGTGCAGGTCCTTCACCAGCGCCCGCGCGGTGCGCGTCGTGTGCTTGATGATCAGCTTGGACCGGGGGCCGAGGGTCCGGTCGGGGGTCATCCAGCAGACCATCGCGTCGATGTCCTGCGCGACCTCCGGCCGGTTGTGCGGACGCGCGATCATGTCGCCGCGGGAGATGTCGATGTCGTCGGCGAGGCGCAGCGTGACCGACATCGGCGCGTACGCCTCGTCGACCGGCCCGCGCGGCCCGTCGATGTGCGTGATCGTCGTGGTCAGCCCGGACGGCAGGTGCACCACCTCATCGCCCGGCTTGAGCACGCCGCCCGCGACCTGCCCCGCGTAGCCGCGGTAGTCGTGCAGCTCGGGGTCGGTGGAGGCGTGCGGCCGGATCACGTACTGCACCGGGAACCGCACGTCGATCAGGTTCCGGTCGGACGCGATGTGCACGTGCTCCAGGTGGTGCAGCAGCGACGACCCCTCGTACCACGGCGTGTTCACGCTCCGCTGGACGACGTTGTCGCCGTGCAGCGCCGAGATCGGGATGAACGTCATGTCCGTCACCTCCAGCTTGGAGGCGAACGCGGTGAATTCGTCCACGATCCGCTCGTAGACGCCCTGGTCGTAGTCGACCAGGTCCATCTTGTTGATCGCGACGACGAGGTGCGGGACCTGCAGCAGCGTGGTCAGGAACGCATGCCGCCGCGACTGCTCCAGGATGCCCTTGCGGGCGTCCACCAGGATGATCGCCAGGTCGGCGGTCGACGCGCCCGTCACCATGTTGCGCGTGTACTGAATATGGCCCGGGGTGTCGGCGATGATGAACTTGCGGCGCGGCGTCGCGAAGTAGCGGTACGCCACGTCGATCGTGATGCCCTGCTCCCGCTCGGCGCGCAGCCCGTCGGTCAGCAGCGCCAGGTTCGTGTACTCCTCGCCGCGGTCGGCGCTGGTCTTCTCCACCGACTCCAGCTGGTCCTCGAAGATCGACTTGGAGTCGAACAGCAGCCGGCCGATCAGCGTGGACTTGCCGTCGTCGACGCTGCCGGCGGTGGCGAACCGCAGGAGATCCATGCTCTTGCCCGTGGAGGGCCGCTGGGCGGACTCGAAACCGGCCATTAGAAGTAGCCCTCCTTCTTGCGGTCCTCCATGGCGGCCTCGCTGGTGCGGTCGTCGGCGCGGGTCTGGCCGCGCTCGGTGATCCGCGTGGCCGCGATCTCCTCGATCACCTCGTCCAGCGTCGCGGCGGACGACTTCACCGCGCCGGTGCAGGACGCGTCGCCGACCGTCCGGTACCGGACGGTCGCCTCGAACTCCGGCTCGTCGTCGCCGCGGTTCGCGAACCCGGTCTCGGCGTCCAGCAGGAGGCCGTCCCGCTCGAACACGCGGCGGGTGTGCGCGAAGTAGATCGGCGGGAGCTCCAGCTCCTCCCGGCGGACATAGTCCCAGATGTCCAGCTCCGTCCAGTTCGACAGCGGGAACACCCGCACATGCTCACCCTGGACGATCTTGGTGTTGAACAGGTTCCACAGCTCCGGGCGCTGATTCTTCGGATCCCACTGCCCGAACTCGTCCCGGAACGACACCACCCGCTCCTTCGCCCTGGCCTTCTCCTCGTCGCGGCGCGCCCCGCCGAACGCCGCGTCGAACCGGTGCTCCTCGATGGCGTCCAGCAGCGACGTCGTCTGCAGCCGGTTCCGGGACGCGCGGCGCCCCTTCTCCTCCACCACCCGGCCGCTGTCGATCGACTCCTGCACGGACGCCACCACCAGCCGGATCCCGAGGTCGGCGACCCTGCGGTCGCGGAACTCGATCACCTCGGGGAAGTTGTGCCCGGTGTCGACGTGCATCACCGGGAACGGGATCGGCGCCGGCCAGAACGCCTTCTGCGCCAGCCGCAGCATCACGATGCTGTCCTTGCCGCCCGAGAACAGCAGCACCGGCCGCTCGAACTCGGCCGCCACCTCCCGGAAGATGTGGATCGACTCGGCCTCAAGGACGTCCAACTGTGACAGCAGATAGTCGCAACGCTGCATGGTCTAGGGCTCTTTTCACGCTGTTGTGGCAGATGCACCGGTGGCCGACGGGACGGACGGCCACACCAGGTCGAACACCGGCCCGCCGCTGATCAATCCCGCCAGGCCGGAGCCTGTCAGGACGGTTCCGCGAGGCGGACCCGGCGTGCGGGGTCAGCCGGGCAGGGCGCCGCGCACGTCCCGGATGCCGGTCAGCAGCGTCGGCGCCGACACGGGGTGGCACACCAGGATATCCGGCAGCCGGGGGTCCTCCCGGTTGTACTCCAGCGCGGCCCCGTCCACCCGGGACGCGTGGGCGCCCGCGGCGAGCGCCACCGCCGCCGGCGCCGCCGAATCCCACTCGTACTGGCCGCCGGCGTGCACGTAGGCGTCGACCTCGCCGAGCAGGACCGCGGAGATCTTCGCCCCCGCCGACCCGATCGGCACCAGCTCCACGTCGATGCCGTCCGAGGGGGGGCGACCCCCTACTCCCCCCTGACCTGCCTTGGCGAGGCCTTCCGCCAGCAGCCGGACGAATTCGGGCGGGCGGGTGCGGCTGACGGCGATGCGGAGCTTGCCCGCGTCCGGCGCCGGGACGTGCAGCGGGACCTCGCGCGGCCGCCCCGTGCGGGAGGCGTCCCGTCCGGCGGTCACCGGGTCGGGCTCGCCGGGATCCACCCGGACGAGGGAGGCGCCGCCGGTCGCGTCCGTCCGGAGGGTCAGGCCCTGCGCCGGGAGCGCCACCGCCCCCGCCACGAGCCGGCCGCCGCCGGACGGGTCGCGCCGCCACAGCGCCACGTGGACGGCCCAGTCGCGGCGGCCCTCCTCGGAGAACTCGCGGGTGCCGTCCAGCGGGTCGACGATCCACACCCGGTCGGCCGTGCGCCGCTCCGCGTCGGAGGTGTTGCGGGTCGGGGCGCGATCGTCGCCGCCCGCCCGCTTCCCCGCGACCGCCGAGCGGCCCTCCTCGGACAGGACGGCGTCGCCGGGACAGCGCTCGGCCAGCGCCGCCATGAGGTACTCGTGCGCACGCAGGTCGCCCGTGTCCTTCAGGGCCCGCGCGTCGGCGAAGCCCTGCTCGTCCCGAACGTCCAGCAGCAGCCGTCCCGCCTCGGCGGCCAGTTCCGCCGCCAGCGCGTGGTCGTCCGCCGCCGCTTCCACCGTCATCCCTTGATCACATTCCCGACTCGGCCGAGTTGCTCGGTCAACTTTCTCATGCGTCCAGGGTCCCGCCGGGCGGCAGGGTGGACGATGCCGAAATGGGCGGTCGGCAGGTCATCGGCCGGCGGATCAGTACGCGCCGGAGCCGCGGAAGACCGCCGACCAGGTCTTCCACATGATCTGCAGGTCGAGGGCCAGCGTCCAGTTGTCGACGTACCGCAGGTCGAGCCGGACCGACTCCTCCCACGTCAGGTCGGAGCGGCCGGACACCTGCCACAGGCCCGTCAGCCCCGGCTTCACCACCAGCCGCCGGTACACGTCGCCGCCGTACTGGGCGACCTCCTCCGGCAGCGGCGGACGCGGCCCGACCAGCGACATGTCGCCGCGCAGGACGTTGAACAGCTGCGGCAGCTCGTCCAGCGAGTACCGGCGCAGCCACCGTCCCACCCGGGTCACCCGCGGGTCCGCGCGGATCTTGAAGAGCACGCCGTCGTTCTCGTTGTGCTGCATCAGCTCGATCTTGCGGGCCTCCGCGTCCCGCACCATCGTGCGGAACTTCAGCACGGTGAACTCGCGGCCGCCGCGGCCCACCCGGACCTGCCGGAACATCACCGGGCCCGCGCTCGTCACCTTGATCAGGAACGCGACGGTCAGCAGCAGCGGGCTCAGCAGGACCAGCCCGCCCAGCGCCGCCGTCCGGTCGAACGCGCCCTTGAGGATCTTCCGGCCGCCGTCCAGCTCGGGGTGCTCCACGTGCAGCAGCGGCAGCCCCGCCACCGGCCTGATCGAGATGCGGGGGCCGGTCACGTCCATCAGCGCGGGCGCGACCACCAGCTCGACGTCGTCGCGCTCGATCTGCCAGGCCAGCCGGCGCAGCGCCGTCCCGTCCATCTCCGGGCAGGCCAGCACCGCCACCGAGTCGGCGCCGATCCGGTCGGCGACCGCGGCCGCCTGGCTGAAGTCGCCCAGCACCGGCACGCCCTCGACCTCGCTGACGGCGTCGTCGCCCGCGGCCAGCGCGGGCGGCAGGCACACGGCCGCGATGTCCATCCCGTGGTAGCGCTTCTGCCGCAGCACCCGGATCAGGTCGGCGACGGACGTGCGGTGCCCCACCGCGACCACGCGGCGCATGCACTCGCCGTTCCAGCGCTTGCGGTGCAGCCACTTGCGGAGCCGGTACCGCGCGAACACGTTGAGGAGCGTGCCGAGCGGCATCGCCATCACCACGTAGCCGCGGGCGACCTCCGTCTTGGTGGCGTACGCGATGATCGCCAGCGCGGCCGTGAGGATGAACCCGGCCCGCAGCACGCGGTGGAACTCCTCGTAGCCGACGCCGATGTACCTCGGCTGGTAGGCCCGGCACATCATCAGCGTCGGCACCCACACCATGGGCAGCGCCACCGTCAGCGCCACGTACGGCACCGTCGGGTCGGTCGGCACCCCGGGGAACCGGAGGACGAAAGCGATCACGCCGGCCAGGAGCATGCTGAGGAAATCGAGATAGCCGGCGACCCGCCGGTACAATCCGCTCCAGCTCTGGAAGGTCGCTCGCCGCTGCTCATGGCTGATCGATGACTCGGCCTGCACCTTGTCAACGACGGCCATAAACCACTCACCAATCCCCTGTAACGCGCGCCCCGTCAGCGCGATTCACACCGAAGACGGTTGAACGTCGCGTGAGGTTCACAAGCATCATGAACCACATTCGAGCAGCATCCTACGTCCGCTTTACCGTGGTCATCGGACAAACACGCACATCACTGCGACAATCCCGGCAAACCAGCCCGGACGTGCGGCGGAACCTTCCCCAGGAGCACGCGCGGCCCCGGATAGTGATCTTGCGGTCCCGCTCTGTGGCCGGATCCGGTCAGCCGTTTGAGGCCCCGGGCCGCCCGCTCAGCCCGCGTGGAAGACGTTCTGCGCCGCGCCCAGACCCTCGGTGATCAGCGCCTCCACGGCGTCCGCCGCCCGGTCCACGTCGAGGTCGAGGTCCTTGCGCTCGGCCGCCGAGAAGTCCTTCAGGACGAACGCCGCCGCGTCCATCCGACCGGGCGGCCTGCCCACCCCGAACCGCACCCGCAGGTACTCGCGCGTCCCGAGCGACCGCGTGACCGACCGCAGCCCGTTGTGACCGTTATCACCGCCGCCGAGCTTCAGCCGCACCGCGCCGAACGGGATGTCCAGCTCGTCGTGGACGACGATCAGCCGCTCCGCCGGCACCTTGTAGAAGTCGCACAGCCCCTTCACCGGGCCGCCCGACTCGTTCATGAACGACCTCGGCTTCGCCAGCACCGCCCGCGCGCCCGCCAGGCGTCCCTCCAGCACGTCCGCCCGCGCCCGGTGCGACTTGAACCGCCCGCCCGCCCGCGCGGCCAGGACGTCCAGCACCATGAACCCGGCGTTGTGCCTGTTCTTCGCGTACGACGGACCGGGGTTGCCCAGGCCGGCCACCAGCCAGAGATCCGCGCTCACCCGAACTCCTCCACCACGAGGCCCACCGAAACAACCGAGGCCCCCGGACAACAGGGACGGCCCCCGCCGGTGCGCACACCCGCGGGGGCCGTGTAATGCAGCCTTGAAGTGCGGCCGGCTACCCGGCGCGCGCCGCCGCCTCCGTCACTCGGAGGCGGACTCGCCCTCGGCCGCGCCCTCGCCCTCCGCCTCGGCGGCCTCGGCCTCGGCCTCGACCTCCGGCTCGGTGGCCACGCTCGCGTCGCGGATCTGGACGATCAGGATGTCGTCGTCGGCCACCAGCGTGGTGCCGGACGGCAGCTTCAGGTCCTTGGCCAGCACCTGGCTGTCGATCTCCAGGCCGCTGATGTCCAGCTCGACGGACTCGGGGATGTGCGTGGCCTCCGTCTCGACGGAGATCTCCACCACGGTCTGCGCCACCTGGCCGCCCGGAACCACGTCGCCGGTCAGGACGACCGGCAGGTCGACGACGACCTTCTCGCCGCGCTTGACCAGCAGCAGGTCGACGTGCTCCAGGAACCCCTTGACCGGGTCGCGCTGCACGTCCTTCGGCAGCGCCAGCTCGGCGCCGTCGCCGACGCCCTCGATGGTCAGCAGCACGTTCGGCGTCTTGAGCGCGAGCATCAGGTCGTGGCCCGGCAGCGAGATGTGCTGCGGGTCGGTGCCGTGACCGTAGAGCACGGCGGGCACCCTGCCGGCCCGGCGGGTGCGCCGCGCGGCACCCTTACCGAACTCGGTGCGCGGCTCGGCGGCGATGCGTACCTCGGACACGGCGAAAACTCCTCATTGTTGCGATCCACGGCCGTCCGCCATCGGACGTCCGCTACGGACAGTAGCGATCCTCGCACGCCTACCGGGGGCGGGCGAATCAAAGACTCTTTGCGTTACCCAGGGAGCGCGGAACCTAACCGGCACGCACTGAACAACCTGAGAAAGACGCGGGTCGGCCAAGTCTAGCCGATCGAAGACCCACCCCAAGCCGCAGCCCCGCAC
>NZ_SMKT01000150.1 GCF_004348735.1 Actinomadura sp. KC06 | reverse complement strand
ATCAAAGAGTGAATAAATCCTCGCCACAACTTCATGACTTACGAATACAGAGGCTAACGCTCCTGAAGTTACTATCGCAAAACTATTGTTTGCCACAGCTTCTACAAGGATATTCGACAGCCGCTGTGGACCGATGGCCAATCCCAACAAGAAAGCAGTGAAGCAAATAAGGAGAACGGCGCTAACTATTGACCTGCCATGAGCCATGCGATTACTCGTTATCCAGGTTTTTCCTTCCACCAACTCACTCCTAAGGCGCCCACCTATTCCAGACAGGTAGAACCTAAGTCCAAATTTCCGCTCATTTCTTTTGCCTCCGCCGCCACCACTTGAAGTGACTCTCTCTTCTGCTAGCTTTTCCCAGATTCCAAGTGCACACGACCAAAACGCCACAACAAATGCAAGAGACAGCGTCTTCCATAGAGCCAGAATCGGAACCATCACCCAGGCGGCGTAAATCCATGCAAGGATCGCGCGAAAAATGAAGAATCGCCGCAATACTGGCAGACTGTCTGCCAGAAAGATGGCAACAGTCAGGCCGATTAACAACCGTGCTACTTCCATCTTTCCCCTCGAATAGCCACTCTTAGAAGTTTAAGACGCTCACAACATCACTGAGGTTCCACCGCAACCAAACTGGGCCCACGCCGGGAAAACACACCATGCACGCGGCCAAACACACCCTGACCGCCGAAACTCGATCACACGCTCGGATGGGGCCTGACCTGCGGAGAACACTTCCACGCCGTGCCGGTCCTGGCTGACGTCGGGTCATGTTCACCTGGCGCCGACCCACGCCGAGCGCGCCTTCTTGAACGCTTCGCTGGCACTGTCGCAGCGGCGCAGCCGGGTGCGCACCGTGCTCACCGCCGTCCTGGCCGCTCTGCTGGTCCTCGCAGTCAGTGCCGCCGCGACCCCAACGCCTCGTTCTCCCCATACGAGAAGATCGTGTCCCTCTGTGCTATTCGACGTCCCAGGGTGAGAGCCGGACCGACGCCAACTATCGGTGGGTCTTTATCGCGGGGCGGCTCAGCGAGGACGGGGCGACGGTCGGCATCGCCGCCACCTCCGCGACCGGACTCTGGTCGCTGCGAACCCACACGTTGCGGGCGACCTGGGATGGTGCCGCCCACCGAATGTCCGAGGGCCGTTCAATGTGACGTGACCATGCTGGCGGGTCTCGCCGCCGACCGCTCCGCCATCGAGATCTGGGATGTGAACAGGAAGTCCAGGCTCGGACGGCTGACGACTCCGCTCAACGGCGAGCCACTCCTGCCCACGGGACCGGTGGCCGCGTCGGACGCGTCGGGGACGGCCCTGTCGCTGGACGGGGGCATGATCGCCCCCGTCCGCCTGACCGGGTCTGTCATCAGCGAGATCTGCCAGTGGCTGCAGTACTTCTCCGACATCTCGTATCGCAAAGACTGTCGACGAGGGGTGGGTGTGGCGCATTACGAGTTGGCGTCCGGATAGGGGTGGGAGTATGCACTCGATCCATATTGAGGTTGTCGAGACTTCATCTCTGGGCGACCGCAGCTACTTGGCCCACGACGGGCAGGCTGCGCTGGTGGTCGATCCGCAGCGTGATATCGACCGCTTCCTGGGCCTGGCGGGACGGCTGGGCGTCCGCATCACGCACGTGGCAGAGACGCACGTGCACAACGACTACGTCTCGGGCGGTCTGGCGCTCGCGCGGGTGGCCGGTGCCGCGTACCTGGTCGCCGGGGCGGACGACGTCGCGTTCGACCGGGTGGCCGTGGCCGACGGTGACGAGATCGCCGTGTCGGAGACGTTGCGCGTCCGCGCGGTCGGCACGCCTGGGCACACCTTCAACCACCTGTCCTACATCGTCTCGGGACCGGACGGGCCGATGGGCGTGTTCACCGGCGGGTCGCTGCTGTTCGGCACCACCGGCCGCACTGACCTGCTCGGGTCCGAACACGCTCGTCTTCTGGCCCGGCGACAGCACAGGTCGGCACGGCGTCTGGCCGACCTCCTGCCGGACGGTGCGCACATCTGGCCCACGCACGGTTTCGGAAGCTTCTGCACCGTGAGCCAGTCGGACGCCACGGCCTCGACCATCGGTCTGGAGAAGCGGTCCAACCCGGCGCTCCGGCTGGAGGCCGACGACTTCGTCGCGCAGACCCTCGACGGGCTGGACGCCTATCCCGCGTACTACGCGCACATGGGCGTCCGCAACATCGCCGGTGCCGGTCTGATCGACATCACCCCGGCGCACGCCGCGGACGCCGCGGAGCTGCGCGAGCGCATCGCCGCCGGTGAGTGGGTCGTGGACCTCCGTTCCCGCAAAGCGTTCGCGCAGCGGCACCTCGCCGGGACGCTGAGTTTCGGCATGGACGGCCCGATGTCGACCTGGCTGGCCTGGATGGCCGAATGGGGCGCGCCGCTGACACTGCTGGGCGACGGCTGCGAGCAGGTGGCGGCCGCGCAGCGGGAGCTGGCTCGCATCGGCATCGACCGTCCGGCCGCCGCCGCGAGCGGCACGCCGCGGGAGTGGGCCGACGGCGACGCGGCTCTCCTGGACGAGATGGCCGTGGCGTCGTTCACCGACCTGGCCGCCGCACGCGCCGAGCGCGTCCCGCGGAACCTGCCCGCGCCGGACGTTGTGCTGGACGTGCGCCTGCGCGGCGAGTGGCAGGCAGGGCATATCGACGGCGCGACCCACGTCCCGCTCCCCGAACTGCCCCGCCGGCTGGACGAGGTGCCGCCCGGAACCGTCTGGGTGCACTGCGGATCCGGTTACCGCGCCGCCGCCGCGAGCAGCCTGCTACAGCGGGCCGGACGCCGGGTGGTCCACATCGACGACGACTTCGATCACGCCGCGGCTCTTCTTTGATGGTGCACGGAGGCCAGAGCCAGTCCTGACGGGCTTGACTCCTCCACTTTCCTCAACGAATATTGAGTCAATCATGGTTGAGGCAAGCGAGATCGAGCGGCGGGCGGCCGTCCATGCGGCGCTGGGCGAGCCGGCCCGGCTGGCCATCGTCGACCACCTGCTGCTGGGTGACGCCGCGCCCGGTGAGCTGGGCGCGGCGCTGGGCATGCGCTCCAACCTGCTGGCACACCACCTGCGGGTTCTGGCCGAGGCGGGGGTCGTCGACAGGACGCGGTCGGAGGCCGACCGGCGGCGCACCTACGTGCGGCTGGCGCCCAGGGCACTGGCTGCGGTGGCTCCGGCCGCATGGGTCCGGGCGGTGGCGGCGTCGCGGGTGGTGTTCGTGTGCACCCGCAACTCGGCGCGCTCGCAGTTGGCCGCGGCGCTGTGGGCGCAGCGCAGCCCGGTCCCCGCGACGTCGGCCGGCACCCGTCCCGGTCCGCGCGTGCACCGGCGCGCGATCGCGGTCGCGCGCCGGCACGGCCTGGCCCTCCACGGGCGCGACACGCGGCATGTCCACGACGTGGTCGGCGCCGGCGACCTGGTCGTGGCCGTCTGCGACAACGCCTACGAGGAACTCGACCCCAGACCGCGGCTGCACTGGTCGGTGCCCGACCCGATCGGGGCCGGCACCGACACCGCGTTCGAGACCGCGTTCACCGAGATCGCCTCCCGCGTCGACCGCCTCACAACGGCGGTCCGGCTCCGGGACGGCGATTGACCGTCCGTGAGTGACCATCCCCTGGGAGGGTGTCCGATGCCCGAGAGCCCGACGTCCAAGAGCCCCGCCGCCGACGCCTACCGCCGCGCCGAACTGAGCGTCGATCAGCAGCACGCCCTGTTCACCGCGGCCCGCCGGCTGGCCGACGACTTCTCCGGCACCTTCGGCGCCGAGACCATCGACCGGTACCTGCACACCAGCTACGACCAGTTCGCCGGACGCGCCACCGTGCCGCACTTCCTGCCGCTGCTCGCCGAGCGGTTCGCCCGGCAGCGCCTCCACGCCCTCGCCCGCGTCGAGGGCAAGGACGCCGGGGCGACCCCGATCGTGCTGTTCCTGTGCGTGCACAACGCCGGACGCTCCCAGATGGCCCTGGGCTTCTTCACCCACCTGGCCGAAGACCGGGCGATCGGCTGGTCGGGCGGGTCCGAGCCCGGCGACCAGATCAACCCCGCCGCCGTCCAGGCGATGCGGGAGGTCGGCATCGACATCACCGCGGAGTTCCCCAAGCCCTGGACCGCCGAGATCGCCCAGGCGGCCGACGTCATCGTCACCATGGGGTGCGGCGACGCCTGCCCCGTCTTCCCCGGCAAGCGCTACCTGGACTGGGCCCTCGACGACCCCCGGGGCAGGGACGTGGCAGCCGTCCGTCCCATCCGGGACGAGATCGAACAGCGCGTCCGCGCCCTGCTGGACGACCTGAAGGTCCCCGTCCGCGAGTGACCCGGGCCCGCGCCCGCCGGTGATCACCTGCCCGCACGGCTCGGCCCGGTCGGGATTTTAGGTGAATAGTCCGATTTTAGAAGGGCGCGCCGAACCGGCGTTCCCAGGCGTCGCCCATGTCCTGGCGGGTGAGCGTCCGGCCGCTGGTCCAGTCGCGCACCTCCAGCGCGGCCGGTCGTACCGCGACCCGCGCGAGCGGCTCCGACAATCCCCAGCCGCGCAGGATCCGGCTGCCGTTGGAGGCCAGATGGAGCCCGACCCCCACCTCTCGCAATTCGGAAGCCTGCTCATATATGTCGACCCGCACGCCTTCGCGGGCCAACGCCATTGCGGCCGCCAGGCCGCCGATTCCGGCGCCGGCTATCGCCACCCTGAGCGTGTCCATCCCCGCCCCCAGGCCGTCGTCCCAGTGATGCGCAACCTTACTGAGGGCCACTTTCACTCGGCTTTCACTGGCCTGGTCAAGGGCGCCGTCGCGGCGATCTATTCGATGGGCTCCGACTTCTGGTCGAGAAAACCGCTCACGATGGCGTGGTAGTCGTGCGGGCGTTCCTCTTGGAGGTGGTGCGCGGCGCGGTCCATCACGTAAAGCTGCCCGCGCGGGACCATCCGGGCGAGCATCAGCGGGTAGTCGGGCGTGAGGAACGCGTCCTGCATGCCCCAGCAGAACATGACGGGCGCCTGGATCCGGCCGAGTTCGGCGGTGAGGTCCTGCCAGTCACCGCGGGGGCTGTCGGAGCGCGCCGCCAGCTCCATCTCCTCGTGGTCGACGCTTTGTTCGTAGCGCATCGCGACGGTCTCGTCCGGGATCGCCTCGGGGTCGAACCATTCCAGGCGCGCCATGAGGCCGCGCATCTTCTCCGGGCTCGGGCCGTCGCCGCCGTAGTAGGCGTCGCGGGCGTTGCGGCCGCGGCGGCCGCCTTCGGGAAGCGGTGCGAGGGGTCCGTAGAACACGGGCATCGATCCGGTGACGACCAGCGATCTGACTCGCCCGTGATATTGCGCCGCAAGGTTCAGGGCGATCGTCCCGCCCCAGGAATTGCAGACGAAATCGGCGCGCTCGATGCCCAGGGCGTCGAGGAGCGCGACGGTCTTGGCGGCGTGGAAGTCCCACATCGGGCCTTCGATCACGCATTTCTCCGACCGCCCGTATTGGAGGATGTCCACCAGCAGGCATCGGCGGTCCCGCGCGAAAAGCGGGGCCACCGGGCCGAAGTCGCTCCAGGCCGTGCAGCCGGGCCCTCCCCCGTGCAGGAACACGGTCGGCGCGCCCTCGCCCATCTCGATGTAGTGGTAGCGGACACCGTCCGCCTCGGTGAAGGAACCTTCGGGGGCCGGTGAGATCTCCGCTCGCATCACGGCTCCTTTCACGAGTGGGCCTTCAGGAACTCCAGCGACAGCTGGTTGTACAGGTCGGCGCGCTCGTGCTGGGGCCAGTGGCCGCACTCGGAGAACAGTTCCAGCCGTGATCCGGCGATGGCCTCGTGCATGGCCTGCGCCTCGGGCACGTCCCCGAACGGGTTCTGGCGGCCCCACACGATGAGGGTGGGGGCGGTGATGCGCGCCATCCGGTCGGGACGCAGAAGGTTCCGCTGCCGGGTCTCCATGTCCTGGAGGCACAGCAGGTTGTGGACGTTGGCGACGAAGTCGGGCTGGTGGTAGATCCGGTGGCGGATCTCGACGAGCTCTTCGGACACGTCCTTGGCGGGGTCGTGCATCAGCAGGTGGAGCCGCTCGCGGGTGAGGCGGGCGTCGTCGGTCCGCACCGCCTTCAACGTGGACGTGCGGATCCGTTCCATGATCTTCGGGTCGGCCTTGGTGCCGCCCGCGGCGAGCAGTTGCAGGGACGCGACCCGGCCGGGGTCCTCGCTCGCCAGCCACGCCGCGACCCAGCCGCCGAGCGACTCCCCGGCCAGGTGGACGCGGCCGGCGCCGATGGCGTCCAGGTAGGCGGCGAGGTGCTCGACGTAGCGGGGGATCTCGTAGGGGTGGTCGGGTTTGCCGGTGTAGCCGTGGCCGAGCATGTCGATGGCGTGGCAGCGGTAGCCGGCGCCGGCATGGGCGGGGACGTTCCGGACGAACGCCTCCAGGTGCCCGCTGGTGCCGTGCAGGAACACCAGCGGCGGCCCGTCCTCGGGGCCTGCGATCAGGGCGCGCGTCCGCACGCCTCCCGCGTCGGTGTAGGACAGCCGGTGGTCCACACCCGTGAGGCCGGTCCAGATCGTCATGTGGCGGGCTCCTTGTGTGCGGTCGGGTCGAGGACGGCCACGGCCATGCCGGTGAGCCAGTCGTGGATCGGCTCGTAGGCGAGCCTGCGGCCGGGGATGTGGCCGAGCGCGGCGGCCATGAGCAGCCAGGTCCGGATCTCCTGGGCGCCGTTGCCCGCCGTCCGCTCCAGCTCGTCGGTCCCGATGCCGCACATCCGGGTCGTCCGGCCTGTCTCGATCAGGTGGAGGAAGTCCTCGTCGAAGTCGGTGTTGATGACGCTCGGCGCGGCGCGGATGATCTCCCGGCGGCGGGTGTCGTAGCGCGCCCAGTCGCCCCGGCCGTTCAGCCACGCCGCCACCATGAACTCCTCGTCGTCGCCGTGCGGGTCGCGCCAGTCCGGCCACGGCAGCCGGTGCGAGAGGCCGCCGGAGCCGATGACGGCGACGCGCCGGTCGCCGGGGAACGCGCGCACCGCCGCGTGCACCGCCTCGCCCAGCGCGGCACATCGGGCGGTGGTCGGCAGCGGCGGCGCGAAGACGTTCACCACCAGCGGGACGAGCTGCACGTCGAGGCCGTCCAGCAGGTACTGGACGGCGTGGGACTGCCCGTGGTCGATCTGCAGCCGGGCCGAGAACGCCGGGTCGAAGCCGTCCTGGACGAGTGAGGCGGCGAGGTGGCGGGCGAGCGGCACGTCCACGGGCAGCGGGCCCTTCGGCGTCCCGGACTCGCCGCTCGCGACGCACTCCCCCACGCCGATGGTGAAGGCGGGGATCAGGTCGAGCCAGAAGCCGCGGAAGTGGTTGGACCCGGCGATCACGACCGTGTCCGGACGGGCCGCCGCGAGCAGGTCCCGCGCCTCGCGGAGGGCGTCGCGGAAGCGGACGGCCTCGTCCTTCTGGCGCGTCCGGTCCCAGTGGGTGTTCATCAGCGTGCTGTGGGACGCGCCGACGCCGAGCACGATCTCACCGGGCATCGCGCACCCCGATCACGTCGATCGCCACCCGTATCAGCAGCCGCGTCAGCCGTTCCATCTCGCTCAGGTCCACGGTGTTCATGCCCATCTGGAAGTCGCTCGCCGGGTCGATGCCCAGGTCGCCGGTGCGCGCCTTGGGCATGCCGATCCGGACGGCCGGGATCCCCCGGGAGCGGAGGATGTTGGCGTCGGTGGCTCCGGAGTTGCCGGTGACCGGCTCGTGCGGGCGTCCTTCGGCCTCCTCGAACGCGGCCACGGCCGCGGTGACGGCGGCGTCGGTCGGGTCGGTGCGCGTCCCCGGGATCGCCAGCACCATCTCCCAGGTGATCTCCGCACCGGCCTCGGCGGCGATCTTCTCGATCGCCGCCCCGAACTCCCGCTTGGCCGCCATCGGCGGCAGGTCCGGCGGCAGCCGCAGGTCGCAGCGGAACCGGCAGGCGGCCGGTGTGACGGCGGCCATCCGCGTCCAGCCGCCCTCGATCGCGCTGACGACGCCCTGCGGGGCGACCGTCCCCGACGTATGCCGGACGGTGTACTCCTCGAACCACGCCTCCAGGCCCGCGACGACCTCCCCGGCCAGCGCGATCGGGTTCCGGTACGGGAGCCGGTGCCTGCTGCCGGCGTAGGTGTGCGTGCCGTGGACGGTGACCTCGAACCAGGCGAGCCCGACCTCTTCGTGCGACACCGTCCAGCCGGGCTTGGCGATGACGGCGTGGTCGGCCCACAGGCCCTGCTCCAGCAGGAACGAGCAGCCGACGCCCTGCCCGGTGTGCCGCCGGGCGTCGCCGTCCAGGCGGAGCGCGTTCGTCGGCATGCCGCCCGCGCCCAGGCCGACCAGCAGATCGCCCGCGAGCGGCACACCGGCCGCCGCGATCGCCTCCGCGGCCGCCATGACGCACGCCGCGTGCCCCTTCGGGTTCCCCGCACCGAGCCCGACCACGTAGTCGCCGTGGACGACCGGATCGGGACGCATGTCGGGCCGCAGCTCCGGACCGATCCAGGGGACGTCCTCCTCTGGCCGCCCGGTCGTCAGCGTGTCGATCGGGGCGTAGAGCATCAGGTCCCGGCCCGCCGAGGCGCCGGGGAGCCGCGCCCACGCGGACGACTGCCGGTCGTCCAGCGGCAGCGTCCCGGCGCGCAACCCACCCTTCGCGAGTTCGGACGCCGCGTGCTCCGCCAGCGGCCCCTCGTCCCCCGTCGGGCTCGGAATCGCGACGAGCCCGGTCACCAGCTCGCGGAGCCGCTCGCGCCCGACCCGCTCCCGGGCCGCCTCGATCCAGCTCACGGGTCGATCCGGTGGACCTGCGTCCGGCTCGTCCGCGCCAGCCGCCATGCGGCGGCCAGCAGGGCGGCCACCGCGACGATCACCAGTGCGCGCCGCATCAGACCTCCTCGGCGATCTTCGCGAGCTTGGCCTTGTACTCCTTCTCCGCCAGCCCGCGCCAGGCCGTCAGCGACACGTCCGGCCGGTAGAGCTGCTCGGGCGGCGCGTCGGTCACGTCGACCATCCAGGCGTCCTGGCCGGAGAACTGGCCGTGGAACAGCCAGCGGACCCATCCGAGGTACTTGGCGTAGAACTTCAGCGTCCCGGCACCGCGCGCGAAGTTGACCATCACGCCGACATACCGGTGCCGGTCCGCATCGATCGGGACGTAGAACTCGTAGTGGATGAACTTCGGATAGACGATGCGCAGTACCCCCGGCATCGACACCGACGCGAACCCCGGGAACTCCTGCGCGGCGATGACCGGATCGACCTGCGACGCGGCCCCGGTGTTGCCGATGTTGGACGGTGCGCCGCCGTCCTCGGCCTCCGGCGGGCTGAGTTTCCACCACCGCTTGTTCGTCCAGTGCCCGAGGCCGGGGAAGTCGGCCTCCCAGAACTGCTCTTCCTGCTTGCGGTAGATCCAGCGTCCACGCTGGACGATGCGCGTCGTGTTCCAGGTCGGCATCGCCTTGAACAGCCGCCACAGCGACGTCCGATGCAGGTATTTGGCGTGTCCCTCGTCGTAGCCGTTCTCGCACGCGAATCGCCAGTTCCCGGTCCGGTCGTCCAGGCGGCCGCCCATCACGAACGGGTTGGCGACCAGTTCCTCGGGCAGCTGCTCGTCGATCGGGTGCGGCTCCTCGTCCGCGATCGGGACGTAGACCCACACCATTCCCAGCCGTTCGGCCACCGGGTACGTCGCGACCCTGGCCTTGCCGCAGATCGGCGACCGCGGCCCATCGGTGATCGCGGCGACCAGTTCCCCGCCCTTCAGGTCGTAGGTCCAGCCGTGGTACGGGCAGCTCAGCGTCCCCGGGAACTCCTTGCGGCCCAGCGAGAGCGGCACACCCCGGTGCGGGCAGCGGTCGTGCAGCGCGTACGCGGCCCCGCCGTCCCGCACCAGTGCGATCTTGTCTCCGCAGAGCGTGACGCCCATGGGCTTGCCCGTCACTTGGCTGGACCAGGCGACCGGATACCAGTAGCCCCGGAATCCCGAGGCCGCGGCGTCGTAGTGCGGCCAGGTCGACCAGTCCTGGCGTCCGCGCGCTCCCCGCTGCTTCTGTGAATCGGCTCGTGTCACGCTCCGATGTTCGAGCGCGCCCCCCGCACACCCAAGCAACTCGGTCCGCCCACCGGACCGCTTTCGTCCCCGCGGCGGCTGCGGCCCTCCGGTTCAGCGGCCTTGACCGCCGCCGACGCCAATGCATAATGGACGCCGATGATCAGATCGATGATCGGTCAAAGCGTTTTCGGCGCTCTACGTCGAACGTATTCACACTGAAAAACTGGTGCGGCTCTGAAAGGTTCCGGGAGTCGGCTGGTGGTCTATTTTAAGGAAGCCTTTGCGTAGACCCCCACAGAGGAGCCGTGATGTCCCCCCGCCGCATCGGCTTCGTGGTAGGCGCCGTTCTGGTCCTGTTTTTCGGGATGGCCCTGCCCGCCACAGCCGCCCATCAGTCGAACAGCTCTCCGGCCGCCCTGGCCGGGCCGCCGATCATCGGCGGCTCCTTCGCCACCGACGCCGAGGCCCCCTGGGCCGCCTCGATCTACCGCAGCAGCGGATCGTTCACCTGCTCCGGGACGATCATCGCCCCGACCTGGGTGCTGACCGCGCGGCACTGCGTCAGCAGCGGCATCAGCGTCCGCGTCGGCAGCGTCTACCGGGGTCGCGCTACCCCGGTCTCCGTCACCAACTACCAGGTGGCGCCGCAGGGCGACATCGCCCTGGTGCAGCTGTCCACCGCCCACAACACGACCTTCTCGCAGCTGGCCGACGCCAATCCGCCGAACGGCTCGACCAACCAGATCTGCGGTTGGGGCTACACCAGCTACAACGGCCCGATCTCGGAGCAGCTCAAGTGCGCCGACGTCCGGGTCACGTCCACGTCGTGCCGCGACTATCACAGCGGCCAGGCGATCTGCAGTAGCCGGATCACGGGCAACGCCTGGAGCGGCGACTCCGGCGGCCCGCAGCGCTACAACGGTCAGCAGGTCGGCGTCGCCTCCACCGCCGACGGCCGGTCGACGCAGACCTACGGAAGCGTGCCCGCCAGCCGCGCCTGGATCCGTTCCGTAGCCGGCGTCTGACCGCCCAGACCGTCCAGACCGCCCGGAACGCCCGGCCGGAAACCCTCCGGCCGGGCGTTTCCGCGCGTCCCGCCGCACCCTCCCGGTGATCACCCCTGGCGCGGAGCGGCCGGCTGCGGCAGGCTGGGCCGGGAGCGAGGGGGCGACCGTTGGATCACGAATGGCGAGGCAGCGCGACATCGGACCCGGAGTATTTCCCCGGTGTTCGAGGAGCGGCCGTCGGGCGCGACCGGCTCGTCCTGGAAGAGGGCGCGGTCCGTATCCGTGTCGGCGAACGCGACTTCCCGATCCCGCGTGACGAGGTGGGCAAGGTCTACGTCTGCCGGCGCGGTTTGTGGGAGTACGGCCTGTGCTTCGAGATGAAGGACGTCCGCGAATACCAATTCTGGGGCTGGTGGCGGCGGCGCGGCGCGGAGGAGGCGTGGCACGCGGTCAAGAAGGCCCGCTATCCCGTCACGCGCACGATCTACAAGCCCGGCTACGGTCGCCTCGCTAAGTGGGGCGCGCGCCCTTAGCCGGTGGGTCCTTGGAGGTCCAGGTGGGTTTCGATCGGGATGCCGTCGGCCAGTGAGCGGGCTACTGGGCAGCGTTGGGTGTGGCGGTCGTGGGCTCTTCTGACCTTTGCTTCGTCCACGCCGGGTGAGAGGCGGAGCTGATACCGGACGGTGATACGGGCGATCCTCAGGACGCCGCCGTCGTTGACGATCTCGCCCTCCCCTTCGGTGAGCAGGGCGCCGTCCGCGACGGGTTGGCCGAGGGCGCCGAGCATTCCGCCGAAGGTGCCGGTGAGACAGCCGGTGGCGGCGCCGACCACGTAATCCAGGGTGGTCGCGTGCGGTTCGATCTGGTCCATCGGGACCTGGTAGTGCTCGGCGACGGGGCCGTGCATCCCCATCGGGACCGGGCCGCCGTCCACCGGCACGGTGACCAGCTTGGTCCGGCCCGGCGCGGGGACGACCGACACCCGGGAGCGCTCGACGATCGGCAGCGACTCGGCGGCGCTCATCGGCCCGCCGCCTCGGAGAGCAGGCCGTTCGCCGCGAGCCAGGACTTGACCCGCTCGACGACCTCGGCCCGGCCGTGCTCCTGGTTGACCATGTAGTGGTTCAGCCCAGGCATCTCGACCAGGGTGGAGCGGTCCGAGCCGATCGCCTCGTGCATCAGCCGGGAGTTGTCGGGCATCGCGCCCTGGTCCGCCAGCAGGCTGCAGATCAGCACGGGGACGGTCGTGTGCGGCAGCGCCTCGACCGCGTCCGCGCGGGAGTGGCGGAGGCTCCACGAGCTGAGCCAGCTGCGCAGCGTGTGGTACCGGCCGAGGCCGGCGCCCGCCTCGTTGGCGACCCGGGGGTCCCCGTACATGCTGCCGACCTCGCGGTCGCTCGGGTCGATGGCCAGGTCTACGAAACGCGGGTCGGCGACCGTCCGGTGGACGACGAACGCGCGGTCGCCGACGCCGAGCGCGGTGAGGCGGGCGAGTTCGCGTTCGGCCCAGTCGCTGATCCGGTCCATGCGGGCGTGCTGGGCCTTGCGGTACTGCCGGACCCAGTCGGGGTCGAAGGGGGGCTTGCGTCCCGGGGCGAACAGGTCGAGTTCGGGGTCGCGGCGGTCCGGGTCGGACTCGTCCAGGACGGACGGGTCGATCCAGCTCGCGAGGAGCCTGCCCCGGCCGGCGTGCGCGGCGAGGAGGAGGACGGCGTCGGCGGGTTCGAGGCCGGCCTGGGTGAGGTCCGGCGGGTCTCCGGCGGGGGTGGCGGTGGCGGTGGGGTTCTCCGCCTGGCTCTGGTAGTACGCGACGGCCGGGCCGCCGCCGCTGAACCCGGCGAGGACGACCCGCTCGTAGCCGAGCCCCTTCTTCATCCAGCGGACGGCGGCGCCGATGTCCAGCACCACGTTCTCCATGATCGTGGTGGCGTCGTTGCCGACGTACCGGGTGTTCAGCCCGAGCACCGGCAGCCCCGCCTCGGCCAGGGGCTCCAGCATGAAGTGGGTGAGGAAGTTCGACGTCGGGTGCATGAAGATCAGCCCGACGTCCCTGGCGGCGTCGTCGCGCCGCACCAGGTTGCCGTGGATGCGCGGATAGTGCCTGGCCAGACCCGAGTGGATCTCGATGCGGCTCGCGGTGGTGCCGGGGTCCATCGGGATGGCCTGCAGCTGGTGGAGCAGGGTCATGCGGTCACGGCCTTCCAAGTGCATACCGATTATCGGTCAAGGGATGCGTATATTGAACACTGTCGGGTCAAGCGGCGCGGAGTGTCAAGTGATCGCGAGGCCCGGCCCGTCACCCCGGCCGGTCGGTTGACAGGGGAGACGGCGGAGGGAAGTCTGTAACCGTTAGACGAACATAGTAACCGATTATCGGTGTGAGGTGGATCGTGGGGGAACTGCCGTCCCTGAGCGAGCGGCTGCTGGCCAAGGCCGCGTCGGTGAACCGGCCGGACGAGGCGAAGAAGGCGATCAACGACGCGCTCGCCGAGCTGGAGCGCGAGGGCGTCGCGCCGGGGCTCCGGCTCGGCGAGACCGCGCCGGATTTCACGCTCCCCAACGCGGTGGGCGACCCGGTGCGGCTGGCCGACCGGCTCGCCGCGGGACCGGTGGTGCTCACCTTCTACCGGGGGACGTGGTGTCCCTATTGCAATATCGAGCTGCACGCCTACCAGGAGGCGCTGCCCGCTTTCCGTGCGGAGGGGGCGCAGATCGTCGCGGTCAGCCCGCAGGCCCCGGACGACTCGCTGGACATGCGCGACAAGCACGGCCTGGAGTTCGACGTGCTCTCCGACCTGGACCAGGACGTGCTGACGTCCTACAAGGTCCGGTTCGTCTTCCCGGCGGCGGCGCTGCCGTACCTGCTCGACGGGACCGCGAAGGCGCTGGCCAAGCAGCAGCCGGACGGGGACTGGAGCCTGCCGGTCCCCGCCACCTTCGTCCTCGACCCGGACGGGGTCGTCCGCGCCCGGCACGCCACCATGGCGTACCGCACCAGGATGGAGCCCGCCGAGGCGCTGCGTGTCGTCCGCGAGATCAACGAAGCCCGGCGGGACGGGGCCCGGCAAGACGAGGCCCGGCGATGAGCGTCGTCACCGAGGTGCGGACGCGGGTCGCCCGGGTGCCGCTCGGCGCGGGCCGTGGCGGTTCCGGCGCGACCCAGGTCGATCTCCTGCTGGTGACCGTCACCGACGACGAGGGCGCCTCCGGGACGGGCTTCACCTACGCGCTCACCGGCGGCATCGAAGCGGTGCACGCGCTCACCACCGGGCTCGTGCGCGAGCAGGTGGTCGGCACCCGGCTCGACCACTGGCCGGCGACCTGGGAGAAGATCTGGTCGCGGACCCACCGGCTGGGACGCGGCGTCGCCCTCCCGGCGCTGTCCGCCGCCGACATCGCGGTGTGGGACCTGCGCGCCGTCCGCGCCGGCCAGCCGCTCTACCGCTTCCTCGGCGCGCACCGCGACCGCGTCCCGATCTACGGCAGCGGCCGCGCCACCCACGCGATGAGCGTGGACGAGCTGATCGACGGCTCCAAGGCGTACGTGTCCGAGGGCTACGACGCGGTCAAGCTGCGCGTCGGCGCGCGTCCGGCCGCGGAGGACGTGGAGCGCGTCGCCGCCGTCCGGGCCGCCCTCGGCGACGGGATCCGGATCATGGTCGACTGCAACGAGCGGCTCGACCTGCCGACCGCGCTGTGGCTGGGCAGGAGGCTGGCCGACCTCGGCGTGTACTGGATGGAGGAGCCGCTGGTCTCCGACGACGTCGCCGGGCACGTCCAGCTCGCGGAGCGGGCCGGGCTGCCGATCGCGGTCGGCGAGCACCTGCACGGCCGCTTCGAGTTCGCCGCCTACCTGCGGGCGGGCGCGGCCTCGGTGCTGCAGCCGGACGTCCCGCTGACCGGCGGGGTCACCGAGTGGCTGCGGATCAGCGCGATCGCCGAGCCGTTCGGGGCGGTGCTGGCGCCGCACTTCCTGCCCGAGCTGCACGTCCACCTCGCGGCCGCGGTGCCCAACTGCCCCACCGTCGAGCACTTCCCGCTGATCGACGACGTGCTGACCGAGACCGTCGCGATCAGCGCCGGTCAGGCGACGCCTCCCGACCGTCCGGGCCACGGCATCCGCTGGGACCCGGACGCGCTGGACCGCTACCACATCGAGCTTCCCGAGGAGTGAACATGAGCAAGCCATTCGCGTCCACCGCCGACACGGCGGAGAAGACCGAGACGCTGGAGGTGCTCGCCGACGGCGTCTACGCCCTCACGACCGGCGGCGACCCGAACGTCGGCGCGATCGAGGGCGAGGACTTCCTCGTCTGCTTCGAGGCCCGCGCGACCCCGCTGATGGCGCGGCGCTGGCTCGACCGCCTGCGCGAACACACCGACAAGCCGGTGCGCTACCTCGTCCTCTCGCACTACCACGCGGTGCGGGTGCTGGGCGCCGCCGGGTTCGACGCGGAGATCGTCGTGACGAACGCCGAGACCAAGCGGCTGATCGGCGAGCGCGGCGCGGAGGACTGGGCCGTGGAGTTCGGCCGGATGCCGCGCCTGTTCGAGGGGCACGAGGAGATCCCAGGGCTGACCTGGCCCACGCTGACCTTCGCCGACCAGATGTCCATCGAGCTGGGCGGCGACCGTGGCACCGTCGAACTGGGCTTCGCCGGACGGGGCCACACCTCGGGCGACATCTACGCCTGGCTGCCGAAGCAGCGGATCCTGTTCGCGGGCGACCTGGTGGAGAACGGCTCCGCCGTCTACACCGGCGACGCCTACCACCAGGAGTGGAGCACCACCACGCTGGACGCGGTGAAGGCGCTGCGCCCGGAGATCCTCGTCGGCGGGCGCGGCGACATCGCGCGCACCGCCGAAGAGAGCGCCCGTGCGGTCGAGAGCACCCGCGACTTCCTGACCACGCTGCTGCGCGCGGTCGGCGAGGTGCGCGACAAGGGCGGCTCCCGCCGCGACGCCTACCAGGCCGCGCGCGAGGCGCTGCTGCCCGTCTACGGCGGCATGCCCGTGTTCGAGCACGCGCTGGTGTTCGACACCCAGCGGGCGTGGGAGGAACTGGCGGGCGAGCCGCCCGCCATCTGGACGACGGACCGGGACCACCAGGTCTGGGACGAACTCACCGGCTGAAGGAAGAGAACATGGTCTTCTACCGCAGCGCGGGCGAGATCCCGCGCAAGCGCCACACCCGGTTCACCGGGGCGGACGGCGCGCTGCTCCACGAGGAGATGCAGGGCGAGGAAGGGTTCAGCTGGACGCAGTCGTTCCTGTACCACCGCAAGGCCCCGACGGTGATCACGTCCGCGGCGTCCGTCGAGCTTCCGGACGAGGGACTGGTCGACAACATCCCGCTCCTCCCCCGCCACCTGCGCACGCGCGACCTGAAGCCGGGCGGCGACCCGGTGCTCGACCGCCGCGTGCTGCTGGGCAACGGCCAGGTGCGCGTGTCGTCGGTGTCCGCGGACCGGGACGGCGTGCTGTACCGCAACGCGTCCGGCGACGAGCTGGTGTTCGTCGAGGGCGGCTCGGGGGTGCTGGAATCGGCCTACGGCACCCTTGCCGTGAGCAGCGGGGACTACGTGGTGATCCCCACGTCCACCACCCACCGCTGGCTGCTGGACGGGCCGGAGCTGCGGCTGCTGGTGATAGCGGCGGCCGATGGCGGGCACATCCGTCCGCCGAAGCGGTTCCTGTCGCCGATCGGCCAGTTCCTGGACGGGTCGCCCTACAACGAGCGCGACCTGCGCGCCCCGGCCGAGCCGCTCCCGGACCGGTCGGGTGAGGCGGAGGTCTTCGTCCGCCACCGGGGCGGCATGACCCGCTACACCTACGCCCACCACCCGTTCGACGTGGTCGGCTGGGACGGCTACAACTACCCGTACGCGCTGTCCATCCGGGACTACACGCCATCGACGGGCGCGCTGCACCTGCCGCCGCCCACCTACATCACCTTCGAGGGCCCCGGATTCGTCATCTGCTCGTTCGTGCCGCGCATGTTCGACTACCACCCGGACGCGGTGAAGGTGCCCTACAACCACGCCAACGTCGACTCCGACGAAGTGCTGTTCTACTACGAGGGCGACTTCATGAGCCGGTCCGGAAGCGGAATCGGCCAGGGTTCCATGTCGCTCCACCCGGCGGGCTACATCCACGGCCCGCAGCCCGGCAGCGCTGAGAAGAGCCGGGACGCGGTCCGCACCGAGGAGTACGCGGTCATGCTCGACACTTTCCGTCCGCTGCGCCTAGGCGCCGCGGCAACGGAGATCGAGGACCACGATTACGCGTGGAGCTGGGCACGCGGCGAAGGCATCCACGTGGACGCCTGACGACCCCCAGACGCGAATGGGCCCCGCCAAGTGTGGCGGGGCCCATTCGTCGTCCCGGAAAGCGCGTGAGGGCCGCCGGCCAGGAGATGGCCGGCGGCCCTGAGAGTGCCTGTGAGCGGCGCCGTCACACGAGTTGCGGAGCCGCCTCCACAGTGGACCGGGCCCGCCCGCGCAGGACGTGGATGGAGACGAGGCTGATCAGTGCCAGCGCCGTGAGATAGACGCCGACCCACATCGAGGAACCGGTCGTCCCCTGCAGCCAGGCCGCGATGAACGGCGCGAATCCTCCGCCGAAAATGGCGCCGACCTGGTATCCCAGGGAAGCGCCGCTATAGCGGACGTCGGCGTCGAAGAGTTCCGCGAAAAGGGCGGCTTGCGGCCCGTAGGTGGCGGACAGTCCGAGCGCGGTGACGACGACCGCGACCACCATCAGCGGAATGGTCTTGGTGTCCAGCAGGATGAAGAACGGAATCGACCACACGAGCAGCACGAGCCCGCCGCCGATGAACACCGGGCGCCTGCCGACGCGGTCGGACATCGCGGAGAAGACGGGCAGCGTGACCAGCCATACGGCGCTGGCGATGAGGACGAGCGTGAGCATCGTGTTCTGGCTCAGCTTGAGCGTCTTCGTCCCGTAGCTGAGCATGTAGACGATCATCACGTAGCCGATGGCGTTGTTGGCGAGGAAGGTCCCGCCGGCCAGCAGCAATTGCCGCGGGTTGTTCTTGATGACCGCCAGCAGGGGATTGCGCTGGACGCCTCGGGATTGGCGTTCCTCGAACTCCGGAGTTTCACCGATCTTGGCCCGGATGAGCATGCCCGCCGCCACGAGCACGATGCTGCCCAGGAAGGGAAGCCGCCAGGCCCAGTCGATGAAGCCCTGCTTCCCCGCCGTGGCGAGGATGATCAGGAAGACCGAGTTGGACAGGATCACTCCGGCCGGCACCCCCATCTGCGGGAAGCTCCCGTAGAAGCCGCGCTTGCCGGCCGGGGCGTTCTCCACCGCGAGCAGGACCGCTCCGCCCCACTCGCCGCCGACGCCGAAGCCCTGCAGGAACCGCAGCAGCACCAGCAGGATCGGCGCCCACACGCCGATCTCGGCGTAGGTGGGCAGCAGCCCGATGGCGAAGGTGGCGGTGCCCATCAGCAGCAGGGAGAGGACCAGCATCGACTTGCGCCCGACGCGGTCGCCGAAGTGGCCCATCAGCGCGCCGCCGAGCGGCCGGGCGAGGAAGCCGACCGCCAGGGTGCTGAACGCCGCGAGCGTCCCGGCGAGGTCGGACGACCCGGGGAAGAACTGCGGCGCGAACACCAGCACCGCGGCCGTGCCGTAGATGAAGAAGTCGTACCACTCGATCGCCGTGCCGACGAGGCTGGCGAGCGCGACGCGCCTGAGGTCGCGGGGTGTGGGTGGGGTGGGGACCGACATGCGCCGCCTTTCGCCGAAGTCTTCACCGATAATCGGTTTCGTAGACCGGATAGCGAGAGCATGCACCGTGACGGCGGCCACTGTCAACGAGACGTCCGCATTCGGGCGGACGGAACCGCGCCGCCCTCGCGCGCGCACGAGGACGCGGGAATGGCCAGGTGAGCGCGCCATAAGACAAGCGGAAACGCCGAAAGCAGTGGGCTGCGGCGGGCGGGCCGGAGAGAGCACCAGGGGCGCCGGAACGCGGGACGCGCCCGGATGAGATGCGGGACGCGGCCGGGTGATCAGTGCAGGGCGCGGCCGATGCGGTCGGCCAGGGCGACGACCTCGCGGGCGAGCATGTCGTAGTCGTGGACCTCGTGCGCCGGGACGATCAGCCCGACGGCGGCCTCGGCCTCGCCGGCGATCCTGATCGGGGCCGCGATGCCGGTGAAGTTGGGGACCAGCCTGCTGGTGGTCTTTGCGAACCCCTGGGCGCGGGCCTCGGCGATCTCGGGGTCCTCGCCCTCGACCGGCGGCCTGCCGGCGAGGATCGCCTGGCCGGAGGCGGCCTGCGGCAGCGGATGCCGGGAGCCCGGGCGGATGCCGACGTGGAAGGCGGCGTTGCGGGGCTCCACCGAGGCCAGCGCGACGGCGTCGGCGCCGTCGGCGATGTGCAGGACGGCGGTCAGCCCGAGCCGTTCCGCCGCGTCGGCGAGCTCCGGGCCCGCGACGACCAGCAGGTTGTTGGAGACCTGCCGGGCGAGGCTGAGCAGCGTGGTGCCCAGCACGTACCGGCCGTCGCGGCGTTTGCCCACATAGCCCCGGCTGAGCAGCGTGGTCAGCAGCCGGGCGACGATCGAGCGGTGCACGCCGAGTTTCGCGGCGACGTCGGTGGCGGTGAGGCCGTCCTGGGCGTCCGCGAGGGCCTCGAGTACCTGGAGCCCGCGATCGAGTGTCTGCGCGACCTCGACCGGCTTGCCCGCCCGTGTGTTCATGCGCCCCCGCCCGTCCGCCAACCGGCCACCGATTATCGCACACGGCAACCGACTGATGCAAAAACGCTGGTGGGCCTTGACATTCCGCCGCCAGTTGTCAGGATTGCTCTATATGCGATCTGCATAACCGATAATCGAACGTCCTGGAGGTGGACGCGTGTCGACAACCGAGAGCCCGGTCGTCATCATCGGGGCCGGACCCGTGGGGATGACCGCGGCGCTGTTGCTGGCTCGGCAGGGCGTCCGCAGCACCGTCCTGGAGCGGCGCACCACCCCGAGCTGCGGCCAGTCGCGTGCGGTGACCGTCCAGCGCGACGTGCTGTCCCTCCTCGACAGGCTCGGGGTGGCGGCGGAGATCATGCGGGACGGCGCGAGCTGGTCGCTCGGCCGGACCTACTTCCGCGAGCGCGAGCTGCTCCAGCTCCGCTTCCCCACCTCCGAGGGCGAGCTCTATCCGCCGTTCGTGAACTTCCCGCAGTTCCGCACCGAAGAGCTCCTCCACGCCCAGGCGCAGGCGTGCGGCCTGGTCCGGTTCCGGCACGGACGCACCGTCACCTCGGTCGACGACGACGGCGACGAGGTGGCCGTCCACGCCGACGGACCGGACGGCCCGGAGATCCACCGGGCCCCGTACGCCATCGCGGCGGATGGGATCGGCAGCCGGGTGCGCGGCGGGCTCGGCATCGCCTACTCCGGCTGGCAGACCGAAGGCCGCTTCCTGGTCTGCGACTTCGCCGCCGACCTGCCGTTCAGCCGGGAGCGGCGGCTGTGGTTCGACCCGCCGTTCCACCCCGGCCGGATCGTCCTCATGCACAGCTTCGGGCCCGACCGGTGGCGCGTCGACTGGCAGATCGAGCCCGACGCCGACGAGAACGACTACCTCGCCCGGCTGGACGACATGCTGCGCGGCGTCATCGGCGAGCACGAGACGCGGATCCTGCGCGCCAACACCTACACCTTCCAGCAGCGCTGCGCGGAGCGCTTCAGCCAGGGCCGGGTGTTCCTGGCGGGCGACGCGGCGCACG
Source organism: Actinomadura sp. KC06 (assembly GCF_004348735.1). GTDB lineage: Bacteria > Actinomycetota > Actinomycetes > Streptosporangiales > Streptosporangiaceae > Spirillospora. The sequence goes on along the minus strand of NZ_SMKT01000150.1, from coordinate 785 downwards.
TGGTCTCCCCGTTCGGCGCCCGCGGGATGAACAGCGGGATCGAGGACGCGGACAACCTCGCCTGGAAACTGGCCTTCGTCCTCGCCGGGCGCGCGGACGCCGCGCTGCTGGACACCTATGACCTGGAGCGCCGGGCCGCGGCCGAGCACCACGTCGAGGTCACCGGCGCCACGATGCGGTTCATGACGCCCGCGTCCGCCGAGGGCGTCACCCGGCGCGACGCCGTCCTCGCCGCCGCGGCGACCGACCCGGCGCGGCACTCCGACGTGGACAGCGGACGCCTATACGAGCCGTTCCCCTACGTCGGCTCCCCGCTGACCGTCCCCGGCGACGGCGCGGGCACCCTGGTTCCCGACGGCCCCACGGGCACGACCACGCTGCGCGCCCATCTGGCGGGCGACTTCTCCTTGCTGGCCGTCCCGGGCCACGGAGCCTCGGCGCGGGAGGTCGCGCGGCGGCTCGCGTCCGCCACGGCGATCATCGCGAGTCGCCGGTTGACGCTGGTCAGGCCGGAAGGCCCCGTGCCGGACACCACCGGGACCACCACCCTGCACGACCGGACGGGCACGCTCACCGGCTGGCTGCCCGACCACACCGACCACCTGCTGATCGTCCGGCCGGACTGCTATGTCGCCGCCTGCGTCCCACTCCCCCGGTCCGCCGCCGAAACCGCCGCGATCGTGACCCGGACCCTGGCGACCGCGCTCAGCCCGAGCCTCCCGGCACCGTCCGCCGCTGACCAGATGCCGGTCTAGCGGCGAGCCTGACGCTTCGGCTGCTCAGTG
>NZ_SMKT01000014.1 GCF_004348735.1 Actinomadura sp. KC06 | reverse complement strand
CCCGAGAACGTCGCCCGCACCGCCGCCCCCATCCTGGAGGCCATCAAGGACGACCCCGAATACCCGCGCCTCATCGCCGCATGCAGGCGCTACGACGAGGACTGGACCTGCACCGCCGGCACCCTCACCATCTCCCGGTGGGACCTCGCCGACGACGCCGAGCCGCTCCTCGAGGAGGCGCTGCGCGCCCTCGCCCTGAAGGCCGCCGTATACCGCCTCACCGGCGACGAGCGCACCGCTGAGATCCCCGTCGCGCGGCCGGTCGACGAGGTCCTGCACGCCGTCCTGGCGCAGCGGACCCTCACCGAGCGGATGACCGCCAGGTCCGGCATCCAGCTCATCCACATGACCGACACCGAGACCGAAACGCCCGCCTACGAGACCGGCGACTACACCACCATGTGCTACGCCAAGACCTGGGGCCTCGAGCCGCCGGCCCGGTACTGGATCGGCGCCGAGGAGCACGCTCGCCGTGTGCAGCTCATCGAGGACCGGCTCAGCGAGGTCGGTGTCAACGACCTCGGCCACCGCCACAACTTCACCTTCAACTAGCGGGGCCGGGCGAGCTCCACGGCCAGGACGCGGCGCAGCGCCTGGACGATCTGCTCGCCCGTGAACCGCTCGCCCGCGATGGCCTCCGCCTGATTCAGGGCGGAGGCCATCTCGTGGTGTGCGGCGGTGCGGAGCATCGCGATCAGCCAGCCCTCCAGGTCGTCTACCGACTCCGGCAGGACGAGCTGCTCGGGCGACGGCGTGAACACCGGCGGGCGCTCGACTACGGGGCGGGGCGGTTCATCGGGGTCCGGGCCGCGCTGCTCGGCGAGCGGGTGGCCGGCGGAGGCGTAAAGGCCGGGTGCCAGGCCGACACGGAACGGGTGCACGCAGACGGGGACCTGCGTGACCTGGTCGATGCGGCAGCCCACTTCGGCGTCGAAGGCGTAGCGGACCTGCGTGCGGTCCACCACGTCGAACTCGCCGAACCCGTGCTTCTGGGCGGGGCAGATGACGCAGCAGTCGTCGGCCCATTCCGGTCGTCGTGCCTGCATCCTCCGATGATGCCAGGCGATGGCGCGGCGATCCGGCTAGCCAGCGAGCGCCGCAGGCGATGCAGCCACAGATGACCAGGGCGCAGGCTTTGGGGTATTAATTACGTTCTGCTCGATGAGGCGCTGTTCGTCTGCGATGCACCGAATAGGCAATACGAAGTGATTTGCTTGATGGTCAGCTTCTGACCAGCACAAATTCCACCCCTCACGCACTCGCATTTGACACTTACCTTGATTCATTTTCCGCTCGGCGGTTTCGCGCGCTAGTCTCCGGGTCAGCCCGCCGAATGGGATCGCCTTGACGCGCGCGCAAGGTGAACCCCATCTGCGCGGGCCGCCCCGGCCGCCCCCCAAGGCCGGGTAGGAGGGCGCGTCATGGACGAGCCCGAAGAAGAGAAGGCCGTCGACCGCGGCGGACGGTGCTGGATGACCTGCGTGCTGCTGGAACTGGCCAGACACGGCTCGTGGGTCATGGCCCTGATCCTCATGCGGTGACGGCCATCGGCCCCTAGCGGCCGCGGGGCCTGGTACCGCGCACAGTCAGCGGGACCAGCGGGTACCAGGCCCTACCCTGAGAGAAATTCTCAGGAGTCAGCATCGTAAGCGCCTTTTCGCCGCGATTGCAGCGACGTTCCGAATGTTCTGTGTCTTGTGACACAGAACCTGCGTCGGTAGATGAATATCTACCGCGCCGGTGCAAAATTCTCTACCGACACGGGCCGAACCTCGGCGCTACCCAGGTTGCAGAAAGCAAAGGTTCCGTGGACGGTCACCCCTCGGTGACGTCCGGTCCGGTGGTGGCAGAGATGATGTCTCCGCGCCAGCGAAGGGCGAAGTCCGGATCAAGTGCAGCCGGCGGCGCGCAGCCCGGCGTTGAGTTCGGTCTTGATTGCCTGGGACTCGGCGGGGTCCAGGCGCCGGTTGGGGAAGGTCAGGTCGAGGCGCTGCTGCGGGTGGCCGTCGGTGTCGACGGTGACGTCGGCCAGGAAGCGGTCGGGGACCACCGTGGTGGCGTCGGGGTAGGTGACCTGGATGCTGTAGCGCAGGATCTTGCCGCCGGGCGCGGTCAGGCATTTCTTGGCTCCGGCCTCCATCTGCTGGTAGAGGCCGCGGTTGACGCTGGCCCACTGCGGGACCAGGTCGTAGCGCTGGTCGACACCGTGCAACGTCGCTGCGATCAGGTGCCCGCCGTCGTACCCGGCGGTGGGGGCCATGTGCCCGACCTTGGTCTGGCATGGGCCGCGGTCGGCTTCGGAGCGGGTCAGATTGGTGGCCTCGGCGGTCTCCGGTCGGCCCTGGGCGTCGGTGCGGAACTCCGCGCCGTGGGCGTGGTAGGTGGCGTTGGCGCCGATGTGCGGCTCGCAGGGAACCTGATCGACCTGTTCGGTTGGCGCGGCGGGACTGGCGGAGAAAGGCGTCCGAGCCGGGGAGGCGACGGCGGACGGGGCGATCGCCACGACGGCGATCAGCGCGGTGAGCAAAGCGGTGAGCAGGGCGGTGGTGATGGATCGGGGGCGGTCCACGGCATTGGTCCTCTCGTGGGGGCGTCTCGACAAGGGAACCACGTACCGCGATCACTTGATAGCTCTCGGTAACTACATAGCGCGGTAGCCGAGCGGCGGGCCCCGGCTTGCTTTCACGCCACTGGGGGCACAACTCACCGTCGGCGCCTACTCTCGCGGATCGCGACGACGGCGACGGCCATCGCTGCGGCGATCTGCGCGAGGTGGTCGAGAATGCGACTGCGGATCTTGCCGAGGTGCTTTCGGGGGTCCATAGTCACGAATCGACGCAGGTCACGGTGTTGGAGGCAGGATGTGGACGCGGTATCTAGGAAGTCGTGTCCACGATCTGGGGCCGTGTCATCTGGCCGTCCAGCATCTCGATCTCCACCACGACCGAGAACGGAGTCCTGGGCGGCGGGCGGAGGCTGGCCAACTGGCCAACCCCGTCCTTGGTAACCATCCTGGCAGCGGCCAGGCTCCCCAACGTGCCGCATCCGGCCAGGACGATGACGCGTCGACCAGCGCGAAAGGGGCTGGGCAGCAGGCTGATGACGGCGAAGTCGCGCGTGGTCTTGGCGTGGACGACCTGCTGGGCGAAGACCCGATCGTCAGAGACCCTGATCATGTCGGCCCGGTCCGGGTAGAGGCGGAATCTGTAGGGCAGCGCGACTTGACGGTCGAGCTCCTTGTACAGCTCGTTCGCATTGGGACCGCCGATGACGACCAGGTCGCTTGATGCGTCCCGGCACCGGGAGAAGTTCTTGGCCCGGATGATCCGGACCGTGCGCACACCCAAGACCTTCCGCAGGTACTCGGATACGAGCATCGCGGCCATCGCATCGCCCTCGTAGAGGGTCGGTAACGGGGTGTCGTGACCCGGCCCATCGGGCTGGACGATCACAACCTCGTCGGGTTTGCGCAGCCGCCACACGCGCCGGGCCGGACTGATGGACCGCCGCCGTTGGTAGAGGCCCTTGGCCGCGGCGCCGGCTAGGAAGGCCAGCAGCGAGGACAACAGGTTGATCACCAGTGCCGAAGTCATGGCCGCCTCTTCATCGGATGCGCCATCCGGTCCCCACCGGATCGTCCATCGTTTCGAGGGACTGAAGACGTCCGCGGTTCCACTGCGGCCACCGAAACACGCCACTGAACAGGCTGCGGGCGGCGGTGCCTGCGAGGGTTCACGACGGCTGACCTCGCCGAGGTGCTCCGGACACGCCGAAACGCCCCGCCTCCGCTCGCCGAAGCAAGGGATGCGGGGCGTCGGCCCAGGTCATCGATGGCCTGGACGGGGTTCGAGGTCGGCCTACCGGGCGACCTTGTCGTAGGTGGCAGGCGTCCGCTGGAGACCGAGTGCGACCAGGAACCGGCCGACGCCGGGCCAGCGCCGCTCGACCGCAAGGGCGAGCGCGTAGTAGCCGGCGACCACGGCGGCCGCCGCGCCGAGCTTGAGCTTCGTGCTGGCGTCGGCGTCCACGACGACGCCGTAGTGGAGGGCGAGCCAGGCCAGTGCATTGCCGATGCCGATGGGCACCCACGTCCGGATCAGGCTCACGATGTAGTCATTCATGGCGACCTCCTCGGGTCGACTTGCGTTGCGGGCGGCGATTTAGAAGCGGCCGCCCATCGCCTTGAAAAGTGCAGGTCAGTGCACCCGCAGCAGGACGGGCCAGGTCTTCGGGCCGACGATGCCGTCGGCGTCGACGTCGCCCCACCGCTGGACCGCCTTCACGGCCGCCTCGGTCTTGGCGTCGAACCGGCCGGTCATCGCGACCTCGGGGTGGCTGCGCGCCATGAGCAGGCCCTGCAGCGACTGGACGTGCTCGCCGCTGTCGCCCTTGCTGAGCATGGGGAGTTTCTTCACCATTTCCACCGTCCAGTTGCTCCCGCCGTACGCGGGCCGTCCGTAGCCCGCGATGACGCTGGCGCTCCTAATGCGGCGCTTGCACGCGTCGCCGGTGTTGGCCTCGATGGTCTGGAGCCGCCCGCCGCCGAGGACGACCTCGACCAGGCCGACGTGGTCGATCGCGCCGATGTTGTTGGTGGCGCCCCAGTCGAAGAAGACGATGTCGCCGGGCTTGGCCTGGTTGACGCTCGCGGTCGTCCCGCTGTGCCAGCGTCCGGCCTTCTGGAAGTCCTGCGCGTGCCAGACCGTGTAGGCGCGATCCCCGCCGGGCAGCACCGCCGCGGCGTTGCCGCTGTGCCGCGCCCAGTAGGTGATGGCCATGTCGCACCAGGCCGCGCGCAGGAACTCCTCCCCGTGCCGTTCCGCGTACTCCTTGGTGATCTTGTTCGGGCGCCCCGACATCCCGATCGACCGGCGCGCCTCCGTGATCATCCCCGCCGCGCTCATCGGTCGTCCTCCTCGCCATCTTCCTCGGCGGGCGCAGCCGAGGAGGACTGGAAGAATCCGTCAGTGTTGGGCTCGCCGTACAGCTCGCCGAGGACTTGCCCCTCGTCGGCTTCAGTGGGCTGGTGGACACCCGGATTGACGTCCACTTCATCCATGCGTTCGGATTGGGTCATCGCCCCTCACATCCCAGGTCTTGGCGTAGCTGATGGATGTCGCGCTGGACAGCCCGGCCACGCTCGGTGGTGGCGGGCTGGTCGGTCTGATCGAGGCGGCCGAGCAGGGAGCACCACAGCAGGTCCTGCCGGTGCCGCTCCTCGGCCTGCTGCTGGGCGGACTGCTCGGCGACGTACCGCGTGTACGCCACCGACCCGACGAGGCTCGCCACGAACAGCAGCCCGCCTACGGCTGCGACGGCTAGCGCGTAGCGGGCGCCCATTCAAATCACTCCTGCGGCGTAGAGGATGAGGGCGGCAAGGGCGACGGTGGCGGCGGCTGTGGCACGGAGGATCCACCACCGGTAGGCGGCTGACTCAGCCAATGGGCCGCGAACAGGCTCGGCACGTACATGAGGGCGGCCAGGAACCCCAGGACGGCCAGGTCCGGTTTGCCGCTGGCGAGCTGCCAGATGATCCCGCCGGCCCCGATCACCATGCACACCACGTCCCGGACGACCTTCAGCCACGCCGGACCAGTCCACACCCGATCACCTCTTCGCGATTTCGCTGTTTCGGATTTCTCCGCTGCTTCTCAACCGGTCATGGAGACCGGACCGGGGCTGGTTACGTCCAGGCCCCGCCGATGAGCTGGTAGACGGGGATGGCCCGCCACGATCCGTCCGCCTGCAGCTGCCACAGGCCCGAGGCGGGGATGGAGTCAGCGGCGGCCGGTGCGGTGAAGGACGCATGCGACAGCCGCAGCCGCGCGGTGCCTGCGGACGGGGCGGTCAGCGTGGCGTAGGAGAGCCGCATGGTCCGCGGCTCCGGGACCGCGAGCTCGGCGTACGAGAGCCGGGCCCGAGGTGTCGGAGGTGCCGCGAATTCGGCGTAGCCGAGGCGCAGGGTCGCCATCAAGACACCGTCGCCGACACGCGGATCCGCAGGTCCGCGTAGTCGGTGATGTCGGCCGCGTCCACCTCAGCGAGGGTGTGGCTGAAGACGGTCGGTGTGTCGGGCACGTCGTTCTCGGTCCAGGTCGCGATGGTGGTGGCGCCCTGCATCAGGGACACCACGGCGCTGGATGAGGTGGCGCCCCCAGCGGTCCACAGGACGTACCGGAGCGTGTGGCCGGTATGGACCCCTGGGTCGACCATCGCTTGGAACGCCCACTCCCCGACCTCGGCCGTGGGGTTCGCTGCGGTCTCCAGGTATGTGGCGTCGTCGCGGATCGACTCGCCGATGCGCGCGGCCTGCTGCCCGCCGCCGGCGTCGGGGACAGCGGTGGTCCAGTCCGTCACGTCGGTGACGGGCCTTGCGGTCTGCGTGTCGAGGCGCGGAGCGAGAGCGACCGTGTAGGTGATCGCGGACCCGCCGGACACGTCGCATTCCCACGTGTCGCCCCCGTGGGTCCCGGCGGCCTCGGCGGCGTTGGTGTCGCCGAGGCCGATGGCGGGGCTGGAGTCGGCCCGGAACACCTGGGCGCGGCGGGTGAATCCCGCGGGCGGGGTGTAGTTCGTACCGGCGAGCTGCTTGCTGGTGACGATCTCCACGATCCAGCAATCCGCCAGTGTCGTGGTGATCTCCGGGGTTGCCCGCACCGTGCCGGTCGTCGCTATCACGAGGTCGTCGAAGAGGTGGACGGGGTCGACCTGGTCGACGCCGGGGTAGACCGCCACGAGGGACACAGTCCGGGGCGGGATGGTGCCGCCGACGTCGACCGTCACGGTGCTGCCGGGGCTGTTGACTCCGGACTCCTGCACGATGGCCTTGAACAGGGCGGTGATGACGCCGGACCCGGCCTGTTGCGGCGGGCTGACCACTGTCCATCCGGTCGGCGTGGTGATGGTGCCGTCCGGCTGCGTCGCGATCACCAGCAGCATGCCCTGCCCGGCTTCCGCGCCGGCGGGGATGATGACATGCGCGTTGCTGGTGCCGTTGCCGGTTGCGGTCAGCGGCGCGGCGATGGGCATGAGGCTCTCCTCGGCATGCTGAAGTCCCCGCGCACGGCGGGCAGGCGGTGTGGCGTCAGAGGGTGTAGGTGGCCCAGTCGCGGTAGTAGGTCGTGGCGATCGCGCCGGCAGCGGCCAGGGCCTGCGGTGAGCTGGACGGAGTCGCGGGCCCGAAGGCGTCCTCGTCGAGTCCGACGGCGCTGTTGAACCAGACCAGCGCTTCGCAGCCGGGCCTGCCGCCGGAGCCTTGCGTGGCGGCCCAGTCGGCGACGGACGTCATCCAGTTCGACTTGCGGGTCGCGTCGCTGGGGTGCTCGTCAGCGCCGGACTCAAAAATCCCCCACGGCACGTTCCGTGACCGCGCCTCGGCCAGCCCACCGCCGAACAAGGTCTCCGGGTCCGGCCAGGTGGCGTAGCCGTAGCCGTCCTGGCCGTAGATGTCGACCTGCCCGTCACCTGGCCACACGTCTTCCGGTGCCGGGCCCCGCGTGTTGATCGGATCCCACAGGTACGAGGTGTGCGACAGGTAGATCCAGACGCGCGGCTTGCCGACCGCGCGGACGATGCTGGCGAAACGTGTGTGGGCGGCCCGCCACTGCGCCGCGGTGAAAGCGCCGAGTCTGACGTGCCGGTCAGCTTCGGCCCACAGCGCGAGCATCGCGACGTGCGTGTCGGGAATCGAGCTGATGAGGTTCGTGACCTGGGCGTCCAATGCCCCGGACGCCATCTGCGTGATGTTCGGCTTGAAGCTCCACACGCTCGCGCGTTTGCCGACGTCGCTGCCGGCCCCGGTCACGGCCCAGGACGACGGCACGCCCGCCGCCTCCGAGGAGTAGGTGCGTCGGACGGTCTGCGGCCCGGGCACGGTGGCGGCGTAGGTGAGCCAACCCGACTCGTTGCTGTTCGGGATCGTGTTTGCGGCACCGACCAGCATGGTCGTTGGTGAGGGGCCGACGTCGCCGAGGGGCGTCCACACCCCGGATCGCAGCTGGTGGAAGGAGGCCGGCATCAGACGATCGTTTTCATCCAGATGTCGCCCTCGGCCGCGTGGCTGGAGCTGACCGGCGGCGCGGACGGCCCTACCCACTCCACCCGCTTCCCCGCGAGTTCCGGGGTGCGTTCGGGGTAGGCGGACGCCCCTGCGTCCCACAGGATCGCCGGAAGCCGATGCGTCTGCAGGTCCTCGATCGCGGCCGTGTGCTCCTCGACGACCGCCAACGCGCCGCCCAGGTCGGTCGCGACCATCTTGAAGCGGACTCCGCCGTCTGCGGACGCCCACATCTCCGTGATGTTGTCAGGGCCGGAGAACTCGGGGATGGTCCCGATGGGTAGCCCGTCGGACCCGTCGGATGAGGTGATGGCCGTGACCGCGGCCCCGTCCCCGTTCAGCAGGTCGGTGTACTGGATGCCTCCCGTCTGGGCGGACCAGAGCGTGATCGTGGCCGGGCCGGTCGCGATGACCGGTGCGGTGGTGACTCCTTCGCTGGTTGCGGAGGCGCCCAGGCCCATCGTCCAGTCGGTCAGGCTCTGACCGAAGGTGTGCCGTGCCATGAGACTCCTCAGCCGACCGGGAATGTGGCCTGCGCGTAAATGCGGCGGTCCTTCGGCAGGTCCTGGTTCAGCGGATAGATGCGCACCTCACCGTTGCTGTAGATGTAGAGCTGCAGCGCGTTACGAGCGTGGTTGCCGTGGCCGAGGACCGGCGGGCTACTGGACGACGGTCTGAACCCGATCGGCAGCACATACGCGGTGGAGCCGTCCGCGTCGGACAGGCCGAGCTGGACCGAGACCCGCTGGATGGACAACCGCAGGTGGACGACGCCGTCAATGCGGCGGTAGACCAGCGGGTTGTAGGGGGCCGCGTCGTTCCATGCGCCTTTGTCCTTGCCGTTCAAGCTGAGCTGGGCCCAGCCGGTGTCCTCGCGGACGACCTGCCAGGCCGCGCCGTCCGCCCACAGCACCCTGCCCGTGTCACGCTCGAAACCGTGCCGCCGGATGGTGGCGGGCGGGCGGGCATCGGACCGGAACTCGATCGGGGACGCCGCAGCGAACTGCCGCTCGTCGACCAGCCCCGACAGCGACCCGTCCGACGCCGCCGTCCACCGCGCGATCGGGATGTCGTAGTTCCCGCTGGTGGACTGGGTCAGGGCCGGTATCTGCGGGTTCGCGGACGGGGTCCCCTCGATCACGACGGGGGTGATCCAGTCCGCGGCCGTCACCGCAGTCCGATCGAGGCGCAGCGCGAGCCGGTCGATGCGGTTCTGCGCGTCGGCCGCCGGGATCGGGGTGGCCGTCGTCGACGGGTTGTCGACGTGGAACCCGCGGATTTGCGCGGCGCCCGTCCCCAGCACGGCGGTGCGGGCACCGGCGTTGAGGGAGGGGACCATCTCGTTGAGGACGCCGGGGAGGACGCCGTCTGCGGAGAACCCGGTGAAGAACCCCTCCCACTGCGCCATCGTCGACAGCACGGACGCTGAGGTGGGGTAGGCGTCATCGATCGCCAAGACGACCTCCCGGCAGGGTAGGCGGGCGCGGCGCCCGGAAGCGGACCGTTGGTGTCAGGAGCGGGAGCGGAGGGCCTGTTCGAGCTGCCGGACGCGGGCGGACAGCTGCGCGACCGCGGTGGCGTCGTCGGCGGGGGCGTCGCCGCCGGCGTCGTTGTCGCCGATGGTCGGGACGACGGTCTCGGTGTAGGGGGCGAGGGTCGCGTCGGCGGTGAGCTGCACGGCGGTGACCTTGTCGGTGTAGGTGATGCCGTCGCGGATGTCGGCGGCGACCTGGTCGCCGATGCCGTAGCCCTGGACGCCGGTGGCGTCGCGGCCGAACCGGGCCTTGGGGATGTCGAGGGCGGCGAGCGCGACCCGTGTCTGCGCGGCGCCGCGGGCGACCTCGTCCAGCTGCACCTGGGTGATCTGCGCGGCCTCGGTGGTGGAGGACTGGTCGGAGAAGTGCTCAACGCGGCGCCACGGGTCGGTGGCGGCGGCGCCGTGGGTCTCGGTGAACGCGCCGGTGGTGGCGGCGGACTGCATGAGGATCGCGTTGGCGGTCGGGGTGGCGTCGGTGATGGCCCACGACCGCAGCGACCCGAGCCGCTCGGAGAACACGACCTTCTCCGTCAGGTCGCGCGGCAGGAAGCAGTCGAACTCCAGGCCGCCGTCCACGAGGGTGAGGGAGACGCCGATGTCGGACTGCCGTGCGACCGACCGGATCATGTCCATCAGCGATTCACCGGCGGTGGTCGTCTTGTCGGTGCCGGGCTCGGCGGCCGGGTCCCCGATCGAGATGGTGTAGGTGACGTCGCCGCCGCGGGCCAGGTCGGCGGCGACGCTGAAGCCGGGGACGCGGCGGGCGGTGTCGCCGGCGGTGACGACGTTCGCGGTGACCAGCTGCTTGATGACGGTTTCGGCCTTGCCGGTGACGGTGGTGGTCCCGGGGGTCTGCGCCGTCCACGCCAGGGCGGCGTTACGGAAGACGAGCCGGTCGGCGAGGAGAGAGAGGAAGTCGGCGCCGGAGAACACGATCGTCTCGACGACCTCACCGGCGTCGTTGATCACCTTGGACGGGTTCGCCTGTTCGGCCTTCAGCGGGATCTCGAAGATGCCGTTCCAGTCGACGAAGAACCCGGTCTTGGGCTTCAGCACCCCGTCGACGTCGAAGTCGACCAGGTCCCAGGTCACATCGGTCGCCGGCAGGGTCAGCGAGAACGCCCCGACCTGGTTGTAGCGGACCGCGTTGATGTCGAGCTTCACCCACGGCAGCGGCTTCAGTTTCGCCCAGCCGGTGGTGAGTGGCTCAACGGTGACCGCCACAGCCGCCCCCTCTCACGCGCGGAGCCAGCGGCGGACGTAGGACAGTTCGATCTGCGACGCCGAGGACGACCCGGACAGCACCAGGTTGAGCTGATTGGGGCCTTTCACCAGCTCCCACAGGTCCCGGGGGCTGCTTTTGACGAGATCGGTCCAGCGGTCTGCGCCGGTCTGGTCGATGGCGTAGGCGCCGCCGTCTGGGGCGGTGTCGATCGTGACGGTCTCGCCCTCCTCCAGCGCCGTCGCGAGTCCGAACTCGCGGCCCAGGGTGACGTTCTCCAGCGTCGGGGTGCCGGGGCCGGTGATCCGCCACACGGGGTAGGCGGGGGCGTTGCCGGTGTTGTTCACCGTCACGGTCCCGAGTACCGAGTAGGGGGACAGCACGACCGGCGGCATGGGCGGCACGCCTGCCGCCTCGTCGGCGCCCTGGAAGACGAGGGTGATCGGGGTGGCGTCCGACCAGCACGGGTCCAGGCTCCGGAAGGTGACGACGAAGCTGGTCCAGGTGAGGCCGCTCTTGTCGCGGTCGTCGTCGTTCAGGTCAGGGCCATCGGAGACGAGGACCTTGATGCGGCGGCCTGTGCCGTCCGGCCGCTGGATCACCAGCGTGCCCGGCGCGGGCACCCCGAGCCGCTCCGTCCAGAACGCCTGCGCGAGCCGGTCGGTGAGAGTCAGGAACTCGGCCTGGGTGGTCGCGCCGGCGACCAGGCCGACGAGGATGGTGCGGCCGGTGCCGACGTAGTTCTGCGGCAGCGACGCCCCGGACGGCATGGCCAGGGTGGTCAGCGACACCGGCGGGGATCCGTATCCGGCGACGTTGGTGACCTGCACCGGCCCGGCCAGGTCGGAGAAGTCCCACTCGACGCCGTCGGGGTCGATGTACAGCAGCCGCAGCGGCCTCGGCCTGGTCGAGACCGGGCCGGGACCGGGCCCTGGCCCGCCTACCCCAACGGGAAGCGGCATCCGAGCCTCCTATCCCCGTCGGCCGATGCGGAGGCTCTGCGCCTGAGCCATCTGCATGCCCTTGAACGCGACCCGGACCTCGCGGGACAGGACGGCGGCGGTGATCCCGTCGAAGTGGGCGTGGTACTCGTCGCCGCCGGCGGCCGGGAGCGGGTCGGCCAGCTCCAGCGGCCCGGCCGCCGCGGTGGCGGCCATCCGCAGGGATTCCTCGTGCGGGTACACCGCCTCGCCGCCGCGGAAGTTCACCAGTTCCGGGCCGCGTTCCCCGACCCACGCCCAGCCGCGGCGGGCGTGGTCGGTGCCGTCGGCGTACCAGCCGGTTCGCTGCGAGTGCGCCCATGCGCGTGCCGGGGACCCGTACCGGCGTTTGATGTAGTCCAGGCCCCAGCGGATCTGGGTGGCCCAGTTCGTCCGCCAGTCGCTGCCGAAGCTGGCCATCTTGCCGGGCGGGAGCGCCTGCGGGATGCCGTACGCGCCGCTGCTCTTGTTGCGGGCGTTCCACTTCCAGTTCGACTCGCGTTCCCACAGCCGGTTCAGCGGCGCGAACTGCGCCGCGGACCAGCCCAGGTCTCCCAGCTGCGCCTTGGCGAACCCCTTCGGGGTGCCGCCGCCGTACCAGGATCCGCCGCCGCCGGCGATGTGCCGGAAGTTGCCGCCGGTCCGCCAGCCCGCGTACCGGACGACGTCGCCGGTGCGCGGGGCGTGGACCAGGGCGCGGGACCCGCCCATGCCGGTGACCATCATCACGTGGCCGCGGTGCGGGAAGTACAGGTCGCCCGGCATCGCCTTGGCCCGGGACGTCGGGGTGCCGTAGGCGATCTGGTCGTAGGTGACGCGTGGGATCTTCACCCCGGCGGCCTCCCAGGCGCGCATGGTGAGGCCGGAGCAGTCCCAGGAGTTGGGGCCGGTCGCGCCCCACACGTACGGTTCGCCGAGCTGGGCCTGCGCGAACCTGACGGCCTTGGCGCCCTTGCCGTACCCGCCGGTGAGCAGCGCGGTGAGGAACGTCGCGCCGATCGCGGCCTGCCCGGTGGAGTAGGCCATCATCCCCGCGAACCCTTGCGCGTTGCCCTGCCGGGCCTTGGTGATGGTGGGCGGCGGGTCGCCCTGGTGGTGGTAGGTGTCGCTGAACGACGGCTTGAGGAGCCCGCCGCCTGCGAACGCGGGCAGCGCCTCCTGCCCGCGCGGCCGCAGGCTGGGCAGGCCACCGCCGGCGAACGCACCGTCCGAGCCCGCCGCCGGTGTTGGCGCGGGCAGGGTGGGCCCGGAGGTGTAGCCGCGCCCCTTGTAGATGGTCCCGGCGTTGCCCTCGTCGTTGATCGCGGTCAGCAGCGGCAGGTACCGGCTGGTGGCCGGGGCGTTGATGACCATCTCGCCGGCGGAGATGTGGGTGAGGTACCTGTCGTCGCGGGGGCCTCCGCCGCCGTGGATGTAGCCGCCGCCGGCGTTGAAGATGTCGCCGAGGATGGGGTCCTTGGCGAAGACGTCCAGGCCCTTCATGGAGAACTTGCCCTTGGCGTTCACCGACACGTTGGTCTTCGCCGACTTGGGGATCTTCACCAGTTGGTCGACGTACTTCTCTGCGGCCTTGCGGCTGCCGGTGAACTTGGTCGCCAGGTCGATGAGCTGTTCGCGCTGCCCCCGGAGCCGCTTCAGGTTGCCGTCGGTGACCTGGTTGTTCTTCACCAGGTCGTTGGTGTAGTTCTGCAGGACCCGCGCGGCGTTCAGGACTTGCTGCCGGTTGTCAGTCGCTGCGCGGCTGTTGCCCCAGAACGCCCGCCCGTTGCGGTTGAGGGCGTCGCTGCCGGCGAGCAGCGCCTGGTTGAAGTCGATGATCTGCTGCTCGGAGTTGATGAACCTCTGTGCGTTGGCGGCCAGGGCCTGGTTCTGCCGATGGATCTGAGCGGTGAAGGCGTTCGCGGCGCCGCCCCCGTTGTAGAGCTGCCGCGTGTACGTCGGGAACAGCGCGTTGACCTCTTCGACGCCGCGGCCGTTTGCCTGCAGCGAGGCTGACAGCCGGTCGAAGGCGGCCTTGGCGACGTCGGCGTTCCCGGACTGGGTGAGCTGGACCAGGGCGGTGTCGATGCCCTTGAAGTTCTCTTTGGCCTGCCCGGCGATGCCGTTCGCGCCGTACAGCCCGTTGATCAGCCCGGAGAAGAACTGGGCGGTCTGCTCCGACTTGGTGGGGTCGGTGAGGATGCGGGCCTGCTCGTTCATGTCGCCGAGCCCGTCGGAGAACTGCTTCAGCAGCGGAGTCGACGTCTGCCCGGTGCGGCCGAGGTCGATGAGGGCCTGCTTCAGCTGGTCGCTGCTCGGCTTGGCGTCTTTGGCGGATCCGGCGAAGTGGTTGATGGCCTCGGTGGCGGCGTAGAACGCCAGCAGGATCCCGGCGGCGCGGCTGAGGCCGAGCAGCGCCACGCGGGTGGTGGCGGCCTGCGCCGATACGCCCATCATCACCGCGCCGAGCCCGCGGAGGATGACGCCGAACCGCAGCATCGCCCCACCGGCCACGCCCGCGGCTGCGGCGGTACCGGTGAAACCGGCGACGAGGGACGAGATCGCCAGGACCCGGATGGCCTTGGACACCAGGAGCGCCGCCGCGGCGAACTGGATCAGGGTCGGGTACTCGTTGGCGATCTTCGAGATGGTGTTGGCGAGGATGGTGAGGGCGCCGAGATGGATCGCGGCGAGGGGGGCGAGGGCTTGCCCGACGTCCAGGAGCGCGCCGCCGAGCGCCCCGACCGTGGATACGACCTGCGGGCCGACCTGCTGCACGTACTGGATGAAGGAGATGAATCCCTCGCTGCCGCCGAGGCTGGTGCCCCACTCCTCGAACTCTTGGGTGAGGTCCTCCACCGACCCCAGGAGCAGGTTCGTGAACGGCAGGAAGGCGTTGATGACGCCGGCGACGCCGGTGAGGGTGTTCCCGGCGATCCCGCCGAACCGCTGGATCGCCTCCGGCGCGGCGATCCCGACGTTGTTGATGAAGTTCGTCCAGAACGGGCCGTCGAGCGCGACCGCCGCCCGCGCTTCCAGGATCCGGAACGCGGCGGCCGAGGACCGGACGAGCGGCTTGACCCGGTCGAGTTGTGTGGCGACCAGGCCGAGGCCGCCGGACAAGACCGGCAGCACGTCCGGCTCCAGGTCTTTGACCCAGTCCCGGTACACATCGGAGAATGCCTTCCAGTTGTTGAGCAGTTCTTTCTCGGCCGGGGTGAGGGCGGCCATGGCGCGGCCGAGCCGCACGTTCGCGGCGGTCGCGCCGTCGGCGGCGTCCGCGGCCTGCCGCTGCGCGTCGGCTTGCTGCAGCGCCGCGATCCGGTCCTGGATCTGCTGCTGCCGGACGTTGCGTTGCGCGTCGGCGACCTGCTCGAGGGCGTCCCGCAACCGCTGCTTGGCGGCGACAACGTCCTGGGTGCCTTCGACACCGGCCTTCCGGGCCTTGGCCTCATCGGCGGTGAGCCGAGCGACGAGGATTCGCTGCTGTTTGAGCTGGTGGACGGCCTGCTCGTAGGCGAGCTGCGCCTCCTTGCGGTCCAGTTCGTGCGCGGTCTGCGACTCGCGGGCCTGTTTGAGCGCGGCGGCTGCCGCGTCGGCGGCCAGCTTCGCCTGGTTCTTGGCCAGCTGGGTGGCGTTGGGGTCCCCGAGGACGAGCTGGAGACCGGTGTTGGCCCGGGCGAGGTCGGCTTGTGCTTTCTGCACCGCCAGGGAGTCCTGGCGGGCGGAGGTCAGCTGGTTCAGGGCCTGCTTGGCGCGCTGGACGGCGATCTCATCGGCGCGCAGCGACAGGCCGGCGCCGATCAGGTTGTTCTGCATGTCCTGCAGCGCGCGGGCCCCGTCGACGCGGGCCTGGTTCAGGTCCCGCTGCGCCTGCCGCGCGGCCTGCTGCGCCTGGGTGACCTGCCTTTCGGCCTGCGCCATCTGCGTGGCCTGCTGCCGCGCCTGGAGCGTGGCGATGGTGCCGGCGTTCAGCGCGGTGGTGCGGCCGCGGGTGGAGGCCGCGACCTGGTTGTCGGCGGTCTTCTGCGCCTGCAGCGCTTCGGACACCCGCCGGACGCCGGGGATCGCGACGGCGAGGATCCCGCCGATCCCAGCCGCGGCCGCGGTCGCCGATGCCGCGATCGACCCGATCCCCGCCGCGAGGACGGCGCCGAGCGGGATCGAGGCCAGCGCGGCCATCTGCGCGCCGAGGATGACCAGGTTGCGGCTGGCGCGGGAGGTGTTGGCGGTGACATTGATGTTGACGCTGGACTGCGACAGCAGCCGCACCTGGGCCTGCAGCCGGGCGATCTCGGCGCGCGCCGCGGCCGTGTCGGCGTCGACGTTGAGGGTGACATTGAACGGGCCGAGGCTTCCGAGTTCCTGCCGGACCCGCGCCAGCGACGCCGGGTCGATGGTGACCCGGGCGCGGATGTTCGCCTCGGGGAGGTTCCGGAGCTTCAGCTCAAGCTCGGCCTTGACCGACCGGGCGATCTGCGCGCCGAGCCGCCGCCCGAGCCTGCCCGCGGCGACCTCCAGGCGGGGCGTCGCGTCCCGCATCGCCTCCTCGAGGCGGCGGGGCGCGAACCCCGACTTCATGCCGTCGGCGAGTGTGCGGCCGAGGGCCCGCCCGGCCCGGTTCACCGTCGGGTCCAGGCGCCGCTGGATCTCCTGCCCCCACGCCGCCGCGCTGATCCGCGGAACGACGTCGATGCCGACGGAGCCGCCGTCCTGCTCGGCCACGGCACCCCCCGGGCGGTTCGTCAGGGCGGTGGGTCGTCCGCCGGGGGCTGCTGATGGGACGGGCTGTACTTGCGGAGCGCCGCGACCCGCGCGAGGTGCGCGGCCTGTTTGGCCTGCTCCTCAGGAGTGGGTTCGGGGCGCGCGTAGACGGGGGCCCGCACGGGCGCGGTCTTAGGCGGGCGGCCCTTCAAACGCAGCCCGACCCACAGGACCTGGATCACCGTCTGCAGGTAGGTGATCTGCGCGGCCTGCATCCATTCCCGTTCGGACCAGCGGCGGCCCTTCTCGTCGCCGGCCTGGGCGGCCTTGGTCGCCGATTCCTCCGGCAGCCACCCGTAGTACGAGGCGAGTTCGATGAGCGGCACTTTCCCGGCTCGCCACCCAATGAGGGGGTCTTTCTGGCCGGGGAAGTAGTGCGCGAAGTCGGCGTGCAGCTTTGACGGGTGCTCCTCTACGGCGTGGAGGAGCCCTGCGATTCCGGGCGCTTGACGTCCTTCATGACTTCTAGGAGGAGGTCGCGCATGTCGCCGAGCTGCAGCTTGAGCGCCTTCAGTTTGGCGAACTCGGCCGGTTCCATGATCCGTTCGAGGGTCGCCAGGTCCCTCACCGCGACGCCGGTCTCGACGACGTCCTCGTAGGTTTCGGCGTCCCAGAACGCCATGCGCGGAATCTGGACCAGGACGTTGCCGTCGTCGTCCTCGATCTCGACGTACTCGCCGCCGAGTGCTCTGGCGCGCTGCTGGCGCATCTGCGACAGACGGAACCGCTTGCTGTTCGGCTTGCCCATGCTGCTCCTCGCGGATCTTCATCGCGGGCCTTGGAGGAAGGTGGCGGCCGGGGCGAAGACCCGCGAAGGAACTCCCCGGCCGCCGGCTCATCAGGTGGGCAGCGGAACCTTCGACACGAACCGCTTCACCGGGGTGCCGCCGGTCGTGGGGACCATCGCGGTCATGGTCAGGCCGTACTGGTGCAGCGAGTCGGCCTTGTCCTCGATGTTGTCGCGGTCGGAGACCTTCGCCCTGGGGACGACGTAGCGGAACTGGCGGCCGGTCTGCTCGTCGATGACGTCGAGGCCGAGCGCCACGTAGATCGCCTGCGCGGTCTCCGGGTCGTCGAACTGCACGCCGATGTCGGCGCCGGCGCCTACGGTGGCCATGTCGGCGATCGGCACCGAGTAGTAGAGGCTGAGCGCCCGGGCCGTGGTCTCGGTCAGCGTCAGCTTGAAGGTGATCGTCCGGGACTTCGGTTCGATGCGGACCGGGCCGTTGTAGCCCCACCCCATGAAGGTGGTCTCGTCCTCGTTGAGGGCCTCGGTGAGACCGTCGTCCAGGATGATCCCGCCGTCCTCCCAGCCGGTGCCCCACGCCGTCGCGATGTCGGTCGGCGCGGTCACGCCGACCTCCCCGAAGTACGCGAACCCCTTCGCGCCGACGGTGATGTTGTCGGTGTTGGCCACAGCAAATCCCCCTTCTTGCGGGCATGCGGAAACGCCCGCCGACCAGGGCGGGTCTCAGGATTCGCGGGTCTTACGGGGCGGCCGTCAGGGGCCGATGGACCGGACCGTCACGGCGACGGTGAACCCGATCCGGGTGATGTTCTGGCTCGCGTCGGGGCGGCGGCCCGGCCCGGCGACCTCTTCGGGGTCGCTGAACCCGGCGCCGTCGCGGACGGTCCCGCCGATGCCGAGCAGCGCGGCGCGCAGTTCCTTCACCGCGAGGTTGGCCTGCTGGCGGGAGCCGCCGTACACGTCGACGTCTATACGGGCCCGGTCGGTGAGGTAGCCGTCGGCCCAGGTGCGGCGGGTCGCGTTCCCGCCGATGCGGGTGTACTGCGCTACGGGCAGCCGGGAGTTGAACTCGGCGACGGGCGGCAGCTCCAGGCAGGAATGCACTGACGGGACCAGGTCGAGCTGGTAGGCGACGATGATCGGCTCGACGTCGGGGAACTCCTGCTGCGGCACGGCGGCTCCCCTCCCGTGCTACTCCTCGGTCAGGAGCCGGCGAAGTGGGCGCTGAGCTGGGCGCGGCTCATCTTCTCTGCGGCGTCGGCTTCCATGCCCTGCCCGGTCGCGTAGGCGACCCAGTCGGCGTGGGAGGCGCCGCGGCCGGGCTTGGCCGACGGCCCCTCCTCCCCCGCCGCGCCGGCATCTGCGCCGTCGGCACCTGCTGCGCCGTCGCCTGCGGGCTGGGTGGGCTCACCGGCGAGCCCCGCGTCGACCTGCGCGGCCCTCTGCGACGCGGCGGGCCCGCCGGCGAGCGGCTCCGGGGTCCCGGCTTCGCGGGCCTGCCCCTCACGGATCAGCATCCGCGCCAGCGCCAGGTCGTCGACGTCGACCTCGTCGCCGGGCTGGTGCTTCTGGCCGTTGATGCGGGGCCAGGCGGTGACGTGAAGTTTCACGCGGGTCTCTCCTTCTATCCGTTGCGGGCGGCCTGCAGCGCGGCGCCGGACATCACGCGGTAGGCGGGGGTGCCGGGGTGGCGGACCATCCGGGCGTAGATGACCCGGCCGGTGCCCGGGTCGACCCACCGCAGGTACCGGCCGTTGCGGGGCAGGATGATGTGCGGGCGGGTGCCCCACTCGATCAGGGGCGCGTACCAGGCGGTGGTGTCGTTGCCGTACAGGATCCGCCGGGCCGGGCCGCGTTTCTCGACGCGGACGGTGGAGGCCAGGTGTCCGGCCGGGTTGCCGTTGCGGCCATCCTCGCTGCGCGGGCACACCGCGTCGGCGGCGGCGCGTCCGGCTTCGGCGCGACGGTCCAGGTCGGCCTGCACTTTCGGGTGCACGACGAGCCGCTCGAGCTCCGTGTGGTTGAACGTCCAGACCGCCACCACGGCCCCCTCTACGGGTGCTGGAGCAGCGCAACTTCGACGTCGGCGACAGCGGAGAAGTCCACGTACATCACCGCGGTCGAGGCGAGCTGCCGGTAGTTCTCCTCGTCGAACGGGCCGAGGTACTTCGTCGCGCCGGCGGCGACGGTGCGGCCCGGGGACGTTGGTGTGACTCCCTCGACGGTCTTGGCGATCTTCGGGGTGACGGTGATCTCGGATACGGACCCGTTGATCACCTTGAGGATCATCTTGCCGTTGTTGCGGAACGAGACGCCCTCGGCGTCCGGGGTGACCGGCGTCGGGACGAGCCCGGCGGTCACGAACGGCTGCGGCGTCAGGGCTGTGCGTGCCACGGTGGCCCACCTTTCTCCAGAGTGCGGGGCTGTGCTGGTGGTCAGCCGCCCAGGTCGATGCGGAGCCGGAGTTCGATGTGGTGGCCGGTCCCGGTTTCGGGCTGAGGCCACGCGCGGGGCTCGCCGTCGATCTCCCACGCGCGGGCGTCCCACTCGATGCGGTCGGTCACGCGCACGTCGGTGCCGGCGGGGACGAAGCAGGTGTAGAAGCTCGTGACCTTGTCGCGGGCGCCGGTCTCCTCCGTCGAGGTTCCCGGCTGCAGCCCGGCTGCGACGGTGGTGCGGGCGGCGTTGTCCCAGTCGTAGACGAGGCTGTTGCCGTACCCGGTGACGAGCGGGGCGCGGACGATGGTGACCTCGTCGGACAGGACGGGCAGGCCGGCGCCTTCGTCGTCGGCGTACAGGTCCCGCTCCCACTGCTGGGTGCCGTACCGGACCTGCTTGACGATCAGCTCGCGGCCCACCAGGCCGCCGTCGACGGCAGCGGTGACAGTGACGACGTCGCCGGGCTCAACGGTGTTGGTGTCGTACCGGACCGTGACCAGGTACCGGACGACCAGGAGTTTCTGATCGCCGATCATCGCGACCTCGTTGGAGCCGTCGGCGATGACCCGGCACGCGCCGGCGTAGATCTGCGTGCCGCCGCGGGTGATGGTGCACTGCCCGGTCATGGTGTCGGTCGCGGTGGGCCGGTGGTGCTGCGACCAGTCCGGCGGGAACACCCGGGTCGTGGGCAGCGGCATCAGTATGCCTCCGGCTCGGTGGCCTCGGGCCCCCAGCGGCGGGTGAACGGGTCGACGAAATCGACGATGTCCAGGCCACCGCCGTCGGCGAGGTCGTTGTCCTCGTCCTGGTCGGCCTCGTCACGCAGCTTCGCTGCGCGGTCGCGGAGTTCCTTGGCGACGGCCGGGCCGTCGGTCTGCAGGTCCTTGTCGCGCAGCTTCTTGCTGACGAGCGCTTCGGAGGAGGCGATGGTCTCCAGTGCGCTCGCGGCGGCCCGCTTGATCAGCGGTGTGCCGGTGCCGCGCCAGGGCGAGGAACGTGTCGATCTGCTCGTCGGTGAGCAGGAACGCGTCCTCGGTGGTGTCGGGGATCAGCAGGCGTACCCGGCCGAGGTCGCTGGTGTAGTCGATGGCCAACGCCTGCCCCTTCCGATCAGGTGTCGATCTGCCCGGCGGCGCGCAGCGACGCCAGGAGAGCGTTGACCGTCGTCCGGATCGCGGCGACGTCGGTTCGCAGCGCGTTGTACTCGGCCTCGGTGGGCGCCTCCCCGCCTGACGCTGCGGAGGAGGTGAGCGCGGCGACATCGCTGACAGCGGCGCCCTGCGAGAAGCCGCCCGCGTCGCCGAGCTGCTCGGCGGGGACGTGGCCGTCGGCGTCGAGGGTGGCGAGGCCGCCCGATTCGCCCTTGGCGGTAAGGCCCATGTCAGGTGCCCTTCCTGGTTCGGGTGCGCGGCGGCGTCCGTGCCGCCGCCTTGCGGGCTGGTGGTTTGCGGGCCGGACGAGCCGGCTCGGTGAGCGGGCGGGGCGGGGTGGCCGGTGGTGGCGCGGGCTCGCGCAGTTCCACCGGCTGCCCCTCGGCCGGCTGTTCCGCCTTGGCGGGGAGCCGGTCGCAGATCTCGCCCAGCCGGTCGTGGATCGCGGCCAGGTAGTGGTCGGTGACCGAGATCGGTGGCGGCAGCGCACTCACTGCAGCCACCGATCACGCCCGCCTAGGGCTGTCACGACCCGGCGCCGGTGGAGGCCACCGAGGACTTGGGGTCCATCTTGGTGCCGCCGAACACGTACCGGACCTTGTAGTCGATCGCGTCGGTGCGGAAGTCGCCGTCCATCGGGTCGACCGTGCCGCCGCCCACCCGGACGGCGTTCGGGGACTGCATGAACAGCTCCGGGGTCTCGTGGCCGACGAGAAAACCGATCTCCATCGCGGGCCGGCCCACCGACGGGTCGGCGAACAGGTACCAGGCGGAGTTCCCCGAGGTGGTGTCGATGATCGGGAGCCACGGGTCCACGACCAGCGTGACGCGGTTGCGCATCCAGTTGGTGACGCGGAGCTGGTTGTTGCCGGTGCCATCGCCGCCGCCGTCCGCCGCGAGGATCTCGGTGGCGTTGATGATGTTCAGCGCCGTGATCTCCAGCGCGGGCGGCACGACGAGAGTGACGGCGTTGATGTAGATCGGGTTGCCGTCTGTGTCCTTCTGCGCCGCCAGCACATTGAAGGCGGTGTTCAGGCCCGGGATCGCCAGTGCGGGGTTGCCGGTGACGATGTTCTTGTTCCCGGTGCTGTAGAAGTCCGAGTCGGGCCCGGTCGACTCCGCGAACAGGCTGGTGAAGAACTTCTCCTCGGAGAACCGGGCGGAGTTGGCGAGACGGTCGGGCATGTCCCGCAGCGCGTCCAGGTCGTCGTTGATGAAGTCCTCCCACGTAAAGGGGAGGCGCTTGCCGTACTTCTTGACCGAGTACTCGTACTTGCCGTCGGTGACGGCCGCGGCCGGGTACTCGGTGTTCTGCGGCACCTCGTCGAGGACGGCCTCGCCGCCGTCGAGGGTGAACCGCTTGACCTTCCGGAAGTCGCGGACCCTGCCGCGGCGCGCGATCCGGTCCCACATCACGTTCCGGTGCTGGTACTTGGCGAGCAGCTGCCGGTCGAGGATGTCGGCGAACAGGTACTGGAAATCCGAGGTGGTCATCGCCTCCTGGAGGCGGTCGACCTTGACGTCGCCCTTCAGGACGGCGCCGTACAGGCGGGTGGCCTCGACCAGGGCCCGCTTGTACTTGGGGTCGTTGCGGCCGCCGCGGACCCGGCGGCCCTCCCGGGCGTACAGGGTGCGCTCGGAGGCGTCCCTGTGGTTGTAGCTCTCGATCAGGTCGAGCAGTTCCATGAGCGGTTCCTTTTTGCTGCGGGCGCTCCGCGCCGGGGCATGAAAAAGCCCCCGGGCCGTGGGCGCGGAGGCGAGGAGAAGGAGGACCGGCGTCCGGTAAGGCGGGCGGGCGGTCAGTTGGACAGGCGGACCGGGATCGTGGCGGTCGCGCCGGCGGCGACGAGAGTGCCGGAGTAGCCGGGAGCCTCGAAGGCGTAGCCGACGAACCTGCCCGAGGTGGTCTTGGAGATGGGCGGGGTGTTCGCGTCGACGTAGTAGAGCTTGTCGCCGGGCGCGACGGCCGAGTCCGACCCGGTCGTGCCCTTCACGCTCAGCAGGTGCACACCCTTGAACGTGACCGACGTCTTGCCGCTGTCAGCGTCCTCGGTCGTGGTGGCGACGCCGACGATTTCGCCGTACCGCACCGGGTCACCCGAGACCGGGGACGTGGGGTGCGACACGGTGACCGACAGGTCATCGCCGTCCTTGAAGATCTCGTTCTTGGCCATCTGTGCTGATCTCCTGTCAGCGGCCCGCGGCCGCGATCTTGGCTTCGTCGGCGTTCATGCCGATGTCCTCCAGCGACTCGGCGAGCGCCTTGTCCAGGTCGCCGTCGCTTTCGCCGGACGGGGTCGGGTCGGAGGTGAGGCCGCGCGGGAACCCGTAGCCGCGGGCCTCGTCCAGCTCGGCGAGGTAGGTCTTCTCGCCCTGAATCGCGGCCTTGACGGCCTCGTCGAACCTGGTCTCGTCGAGGACGCCGGCGTCGCCGATCGGCAGGCTGACAGTGGCCTCGCGCAGGACGCGCGGGTGCGCCTGCGTCGGGAGCCCGGACGTGGCGAGGGCCTCGGAGCACAGGGTGCGGGCGCGCTCGGAGTTGTCCCGTGCGCGGTCGCGCTTGTCGGCCTCGGCGAGCCGGGTCTCCAGGGTGCCGATCTGCTTGCCCTGCGTCTCGATGAGCTGCGTGGCCTGGTCGAGCTTGCCGATGGCCTCGTCGAGGCGGGTCTTGGTGTCGGCGGCCTCGTTGAGCACCTTGAGCTGCTCGTCGCTGATCTCGGGCATCGCGCCCTCCTTCATCTTCTTGGGCGCGGGCTTGCTGCCCGGCGCGGTCTTGGCCTTCTTGGCGGCCTTCGGGTCGTCCTCGTCGTCTTCGTCGTCTTCGTCGTCGGGAACGTCCCGGCCGGCGTCGTCGCCGGAGTCCTTGGGGTCGTCGTCGCTCTTTTTGGTGAAGGGCGGGAACGGCGGCTTCTTCTTGGCGTCGGCCTCCGACACCGGCGCCTCTTCGCCGTTCTCGTCGGACGGGAACGACCAGGGGCCGCGCTGGTAGAGCTGAGGCGCGTCCTTCTCGACCCTGCCCACGAAGGTTCCGAGCGCGTCCCCGAACGCTGACGACAACGTGATCCGCTCCTCGCGGGTGAGGCGCCCGTCGCAGTACAGGTCGTCCGCCATCACCGTCCACGCGGTATGGATCCGCGCCTCAAGGCGGCCGCCGATCGTCGCGCCGGCCTCCCGGAGCTCATCGCGGGTGGGCGGCTCCGCCGACTCCTTCGCTGCCGTCGGAGCCTTCGCCGAGGCCCAGTCGGCAGGGAGCAGGTCGATCTTCCCCAGGGCCTTCGCGCGGCGGGTGATGTGGGCACGGAGCTTGTCGTGGTCGGCGCCGCCGCGGCCGACCGCGCGGATCGCGTTGCGGAGATCCTGCTCGTCCGCGATCGGGTAGCTGGGCTCGCCTTCGTCGTTCTTCATCGCCTGACCCTTGGCGAGCATCGCCTTCAGCTGGCCGGCGTCGTACTTGGCCTCCCAGAGCCGAGCGATCTGAGCGCTCTCGTCGGCCTGTCCCCGAGCGGACTCGATCAGCTCAAGCACGCGCCCACCGGCGCCCGCCTGGGTGACCCAGTCGACGGAAATCCCCTCGGTTAGGGACTTCACGATCGGGCCTTCACGGCCGTCGACCTCACCATGCTCAGCGACCCCGAGTGCACGGATCGACAGCCCGACGCGCTCGACGAACTTCTTATTCAGCAGGCCCTGCCATTGCGGGAACACCTCGACCTCGGCGACCAGGCCCCGCTCGGCCTCGTCCCAGACCGGGTCGGTCACGATGACCGAGGCCCAGTCCTGCACCTTGCGCTCGGGCAGCTCGATCTGCTCGGTCTGGGTCGGGTGGTTGAGGTACTGCTGCGTCCCGGCCGGCCAGCACTTCGGCCCGTCCCGCTCGAGGACCTCGCGCGGGTAGTAGCCCGACGAGCCCCAGCCTTCGCGGATAAGCAGCGCGCGGTACCGGCCGGTGCCGGTGCCGCGCGGGGCGAGGGTGGTGGCCGGGGACGCCTCGTTCAGCGTGAGCCGGTCCATGGTCAGACCTCCATCTGCGTGGTCGGGGGCGGCCGGTCAGCGCCGCGCGGCGGCGGCCAGCTCGGCGGCGACGGCCCCGTACGAGCGCAGAGCGCGGAGAAGGTCCGTGGCCGCCATCGGTAGGCGCTGCACGCCGCCGGTGGACGCCGGGTGCTCGCCCGTGTCAGCGCGGAGCAGGGCTACGCAGCGGGTGTTCAGGTCGCTGATGGCCTGCTGGGTGCCGGTGGCGAGGGCGCGGGCGTCGGCGGCGATCTGCGCGGCCTGCTCGGCGAGCCCGGACTCGGTCCCTGCTTCGGACGCCGGGCCGGACGGCGCTTCGGTCGGCGTGGCGTCCTTGGCCGGGGTCTCGTCCTCGGTCTTGGCCTTGGCGGGCGTCTTGGCAGGGGCTTTGCGGGTGGCCACAGAGTTCTCCTCAGGTGAGGTCTCGGAGCGGTGCGACGGTGAAGGACGGGCGCCAGCCAGGGTTGTCGCGGCGGCGGGCGAGGTCGGACCAGGTGATCTGGCCGGTGTCGAGGAGGTGGAGGCGGCCGGGGCCCATGATGCGGAGCTGGTCGGCGCGCGGCAGCGCCCGGAACACGGTTTCGGCGTCCGGGGTGGCGTCTGCGGGTGCGGTGCCGGGCAGGCCGAGGTCGGCCCACGGCTTGACGACGGGGACGCGGCGGCACCGGCCGGCTGGGTGGTCGAGCGGCCCGGGCTCGGTGAGGGGATGGTCGGTGCCGTGCATCGACCAGCACGCCGGGCATGTCGTCGAGGACAGTTCGGAAATCCACCGCCAGCCGGTGAGCAGGGAGGCGGCCGAGTCCTGCGCGGCCTGGGCTGCGGCGCGGTGAGCGTCCATGATCTCGGTGCGGGCGACGAGCAGGACCCGGGCGAGCGATGCGGATGTGTGCCGGCGGGCGGCGGCGAGGACCTGCGCGACTGCGCGCGCAAGGTCGGCGTGCCCGTGGATGATCTCGCCCTGAACGGCGCCGACGACTTCGCCCGGCAGGTCCCGCAGGGTCGCGGACGCCGACTGCGCGGCGCGGCGCGCGATCTCGGCGATCTGGTCGTCGGTGACGGTCGCGGCGCCGTCGGCGAGTGTCACACCGGGCGGGAGCTGCGCGGCGATCATCCTCGCCTGCGCGGCCGCGGATTCCCGGGCTGCGGCCTCGGCCGCCGCGCCGATGACGGACGCGGCACGGTCGGCGAGCCGCACGAATGTCTGCTGCAGCATGGCGATCGTGATCTGCAGCCGGAACGACGCGGTGAGCTGCCGGCGGGTCGGCCATGCCCCGGCCGCGGCGAGGAGACCGGCGAGCACTGACCCGAGCTGTGCTTCCTGCGCGGTCCACGTGGTGGCCCACGCTGCGGTGAGGTCGCGGGTGACCTGGTCGATCCGGTCGCCGGTAGCGGCACGGTCCGCGGATGCGGCATCGAGGGAGGCCGCGGTGACCGGCATCGTGGTCAGGCGTTCGCGGGCTCGGGTCGGCGTGCGTTCTCGTCCTCGGGGTCGTCGTCGGCGCTGGTGGGTTCGCCGCGGTCACGGCCGCCGACTGCGGCGGCGGGGTCCTCACCGCGGTTGAACGCGTCGATCGCTGCCTGCCCGGCCGCGCCGAGCGCGCCGCTGGGCGAGAGGAACTCGCCGTTGTCGTCGGTGACCTGGTCGAGGATCTCGTCGACGTTCTTCAGGCCGAGGGCCTCCAGCAGTAGCCGGACCACGACCAGCGGCGGGATGTAGGTGGTTCCGTCCGCAGTGGTGATCGCCTGGATCACCTGTAGCGGATCGATGTCGTCGAGGTCGGGCCAGGTGATGTCGACGGTGCGGTCGGTGTCGCCGTCCAGCTCGATGACCTCGCGGCCGTCCTCGTCCAGGGTGATCGTGCCGCGCAGGGGGCCCATGGGTGCCTTCACGGCCTGGTCGATGACGTAGTCGAGGATGGTGCGGCGGACGTCGGTCCACAGTTCGCGGCGCATCTGCATGGCCAGCTCGGTCGGCTGGTCAAGGGTTTGGGCGGTGGCTCGGTTCCCGGTGACGCCGGGGTCGCCGAGCAGCATCGTGACCGGCAGGTCCAGGGCGGCCGCGATCATCGCCGCGAGCGGGCGGCCGGACTCGCTGTCGATCGTCGCGCCGGACTTGGGGACGGATTCCAGTGCCATGTCCGGCGGCAGTAGCGCCGTCGCGCCGGCGGTGTTCGGTTCGCCCGAGAGCCGATCGTGGGAGGGTGTGGCGCCGATGCGGGCGCGGGCCTGCGCTTGCTTACGGCCGGGCGTGGTGAGCTTCCACGCGAAACGCGACAGGGCCTTGATCAGCCGCGCCCAGTCCGTGAGGAACTCGGTGTAGGCGCGTGCCCAGTCCACGGCGGCGTAGGAGTCGGGGATGCCCCATTTCCAGTGCAGCGGGCTGTTGACCGCGACGTGGAGGACGGGCGCGTCCCATAGCACCTCGACCAGGCCGCCGTCGCCGTGCCCCGGGAACGACAGCTTGCGGGGACGGAGGCGGGGCCGGTACCCGAGCGCCGGGTAATAGGCGATGCGGCGCCGGTCGACGACCCCGGAGCCGGTCTGCTCCTCCTCGTACCATTCCCGCCGGTAGAACCACGGCTCGGACCTGTCCTGCGGGTTGCTGATGACGTCGGTGATCTCGTCCCACGGCAGCGTCCGCACCTGCACGCGGCCGGTCTTCGGGCGGGTGAACAGCGCGAAGAACAGGTTTCCATCGCTCCCGAGCGCCCGCTCCAGGTCCTCGCACGCACCGAGGCCGGTGAACGTCCGCCGGTTCGACGGGTCGTCGAGCCACCGCTGGACGACGGCGTTGACGTCCTGCTCCCCCGGCCGTTTGCCCTGGGCGCGGGCGGACGTCTGGACGCCCTGCCCCCAGATGTAGCTCGCGCGCAGCGACAGTCCCCGTTTGATCAGGCTGTTCTTGATCGCCATGATCCGGCAGACGGCCGTGATCTGCCGCAGCCCCTCGCGGCTGAACTCCTGGTCCGCCAGGGCTGTGAGCCGCTGCCAGCCCGGCTCGTTCATCCGGTTTTCGAGGTCCGAGATCGTCTCTTCGAGGTGGAGCCGCATTTCCCGCTCGGCCCGCGCCGACTCGGCCAGCCACAGCCGCGCGGACCGGCCGGTGGCCCGGTCGTAGAGCCCCTGGACGCTTTCCTGGAGGCGATCGAGGACGGTCACGGCCACCTCCCGCGCTAGTAGTCGCTGATCGAGTAGCCGCCGATCTCGTCGTCCAGGTCCTCGTCCTCGACTAGCTCCTCCGGCGGCAACACGTGGGCCTTGGCGAGCATCACCGCGTCCGCCCGGTCCGGAGACGGGACGCCGCGCTTCTTCATGTCGTCCTTGGACTCGATCAGCACCTGGCCGCGGGCGGTGTACTTGTACTTCACCGTGCCGAGCTGCGCGGCGAGCTCGTCATCGTCGGGGTCGATGTCGATGTCGCCGTCCTCGAACCGCTGCCGCAGGCCCCACCACCACTCGGCGCGGGCGTTGGCGTAGTGCTCGGAGTCGAGCGCGGCGGCGCCTGACTGCATGTCCACCACGTCGTGGCCGGCTTCGAGGAGCTGGTCGACGACGCCGGATCCGACGCCGACACCGTCCACGCGGATCTCGTCGACGCCGTGCTCGCCCTTGGCGACGATCACGTGGCCGGTGGTCTCGGTCGTGCGGAGCTTGGCGTGCTCCCCGACGATCCTGACCACCGGGCCGCGGGCCAGCGCGAGGATCGTTTCGTCGGAGCCGAACCGGGCCACGTCCACGCCGAGCACCGACCACGGGCCGGGTTCCAACGCGCGGGCCTGCGCGGCCTCGATCCAGCGCGGCGAGATCAGGGTGTCGTTGCCGATCTCGGGGAAGTCGCCAAGGCACTTGGAGATGAAGCGGGGGGAGTTCTCACCCCAGCGGCGCCGCTTGTCCTCCACCCACTCGGGGGACAGCATCAGCTCGCGGACGGCGTCGGGGACTTCCTCGCCGGTGAAGTTCGGGGTGTCGAGCCCGGAGATGCGGATGACTTTCCAGCCGGAGCCGGGTTTGCAGACGTTCCCGAACTCGGTGTTGGGGTCGTCGGGGTTCCCGATCGCCAGGATCCGGCACGTGTCGGTGGTCGTGATCGCCTCGACCGCGGTCCAGAGCTGCTCGGGGATGCCGCACGCCTCGTCGAGGATGACCAGGACGTACTTGCGGTGGATGCCCTGGAAGCCGTGCTGGTCGGTGTCTGCGGGTTTGCGGCCCCATCCGACGAGGGTGCCGTCGTCGAGCTTCCACTCGTCGCTCTGCAGGACTCGGCCCGGTAGGGGATCACCCTGCGGGTTCTTGGCCGTCTTGCGGATCTCTTCCCAGAGGATCGCGTGCACCTGCGGATACGAGGGGGCGGTGGAGACGATGAAAGCTTCGCCGGGCGGGTGGACGTCGATCCAGTAGCCCGCGATCTGCGCCGCGATCCACGACTTGCCGGCGTTGTGGCACGACTTCACCGCCGTGCGTTTGTTCGCCACTACGGACTCGGCGATCTCGCGCTGCTTCGACCACAGGTGCGCGCCGAGCCTCTCGGTCATCCAGCCGACCGGGTTCCCCAGGTACGGGCTGACCGGGGGCGGGTCGAACTGGCGGGCGGCGTACTCCCATGCGAGGTCGACAGCCACGATTCACCCCCGGCGCCTCGGTGAGGCGGTCAGAGGATGTCGTCGCAGGGGTCGAACAGGTCGCGCAGGTGTACCGGGAGCGGGGGCGCGCCGGCGCCGGGGACGACATGGACGCGGGCCAGGACCGGGGACGAGTCGTCCCGCTCAATCTCGGTGACGTACAACGGGGCCGTGGCACCGGCGCGCGGGTCGAAGGTGACGCGGTAGACCACGTCCGGGTCGGGCGTCGCGTCCTGCAGCCAGCCGAGCACCTCGGCGCGGGCCATGTCGGGGAGGGTCTGGACCTTCTCCGAGCGGAGCGTCAGGTACGGGGCTTCGGCGGCGGGTGCGGTGGTGGTGTCGGGCATGGCTTCGCGGGCCTTTCGGTGTGGATGGCGCCCGGGCGGGCACGTCGCGCGACCGCCGGCCCGGGTTGTCCGATCTGGCCTCATCCGGCCGAGGCTGCGCAGCCCGGCCGTTTCGGCTGGAGGATGCGGGACGTGAACAACGCACGAGCCCTCGGCCTCGCCGCGACCGGCGCGCTCATCCTCGCGATCGCGGTCGGGTTCTGGCCGGTCCACGCCAACGTCGGCGTCGGCACGGCCAGCTGCGGATCGGCGCTGCGCCCTACCTACGCATTCGATACCTACGACGTCGTCACCGACGCGACCGGCGCCGGGCTCGTCGCCGTGGAGGCGGTCGACGACCGGTGCGAGGCGGCGCGATCCGGGCCGGCGTACGCGTCGCGGGGTCTCGGCGTGGCCGGTCTCGTGCTGCTCGTCGCCGTGGCGGCGTCGAAGCGGAGGAACCGCGCCGCCGGAAGCTGAGCCCGCGGAAGCCGGGGTGTCGCGTCGGGCTTTCGCAGAGGAATGGCGGGGGTCTGAACGTGCGCGAGCCCGGCGCGGTGGCCGGGCTCTGAAGATACGGGTGGTACTGCGATCAGGGTGCTATAAGGGCGTCCGTTTCCGCAAGTTTCCGACGCCGCTTCGGTGTGGCGAGGGTCATTTCGCGTACTTCGTGCGACCAGTAGAGGGCTCTGCGGGTGCCGATGTCGCAGGCCACGGGCGTGCATCGCGCGCGGATGGTGGCCTGTGAGCGGCCGTGTTCCACCGACAGCGCTTCACGGTCGGCGAGGATCCCGCCCGGAACTCGTCTGACGATCACAAGGTTCATGATGCGTCATGCGCGGCTGCGGCGGCCGGCGGCCGGCGGCCGGGTGTGCCGGCTGGCGTTCTCGGCTTGGTGGGCTGTGGGCGCGGCCGGCTGCGGCGTATCCTGGAGTGAGCCTCCCTGTTGAGGTCGATCTGCGATGGGGCCGGCGGTGTCTCACCAGGCGTTCGCGCCTGTACCGCCGGCCCCGTTTCTTGTGCTCGCAGGTTGTTTCGCAGGGGAAGGGGGGCGCCCCGGCTGGGTGCCGGGGCGGCGGGTGGTCACTTCCGGTCGTGCATCGCCTTCACGAGGTGCCAGCTGGCGGTGATTCGTTCGGCTTGGATGAGCGCGAAGTCGGTCTTCCAGTCCGCGAATTCCTCCTGCGCGTCGAACAGGTAGTCGGCGGCGGAGATCCAGTCGATCACCATCACCTTGACCTGGGCCCTGAGCGGCTCCTGCATGGGGAGGTCGTTCAGGAGGTCGTAGGTGCGGGTGAGGCTCTCGTGGATCTCGGCCGTCCACATGCTGTCCAGGACGGCGGGAACCTCGATGGGGATGGGCAGCATCTGCAGCGCCTTGATCACCAGCCCGTAGGTGGCGAGGAGACGGAGCTTCGCGGCCTCGATGGCCCGGTTGTGGTCCTCCATCGGTCTTCCTTCCACTGTTGATTTGTCAATCTGCGAGCGCCGGTCCGGGGGTCTCACTCCCTGTCCCGACATCACTAACTATACCACAGTTCTGTACCGTGATGGCAAGTAGGGCGGCATAGAAAACCGGCTAAAGATTCCTGTCGCAGAAGGTCTTGAGTCAGTACAGAAACATGGTATAGTTATAAGTGTCAGGACGAGGGAGTGAGACCCCGGACCCCGGCACTCGCAGATTGACAAATCAACAGTGGAGGAACCGTGGGGAACTACACGGCCGAGCACGAGGCGTCCCTTACGGTCCGGCACGCGGGACCGTACGAGGGTGTCGTCGAGATCGTCCAGACGTTCATCCAGATCCTGATGCCGGGCGTGGTCATCACCGTCGCGGACAAGTGGGCCGCACGCGACCTGTTCAAGGCGTGGGTCGAGGCCCGGATCATCGGGAACCGGGTGATGACCACCCCCAAGACGGCCCGCCTGTACCGGCAGGGCACACCGACGATCTACTCGGCGGTCAGGTTCAGGTGGGCCCAGCCGACCCCGGTGGTCCTGGCAAGTCACCTCGCCAGAGCCCCAGCGGCTGCGGCCAGGTCGTCGTCAAGGTCGGGCGGCTCACGACCGTTTGTGACGACCGGGCGGCCCTGCAGGAGCAATGCCGGATCTGGCGGTCGGTGTACGACCTCGGCCGCGAACTCTGGCAGCTCGCACCGGTGGACAGCTTCGAGCCCATCGCCGAGTCCCGGATCACCGAACGGCTGTTCCAGGAAGGTCGCCTCTGACGGACGGCGGGGCGGGCCAAACGCCCGCCCCGCTCCCGGGCCCAACGGTTTTCCACACATCCGCACAGACACCCGCACGACCCACCGCACCTAGCACAGTGAGAAGCAGCCCGGCAGCGAAGGAGGCCAACATGTTCGAGATCTGGCAGACCAACAAGCCGCCCGTGATGATCGGCGACGCGTCCGGCATCGATGACGCGCTCGACCAGCTCGACGACGCATGCCGCCGCAGGCACGAGCAGGCTGCGGCGAACGGGGAAGGCACCAGTCACATCCGGTACTGGTTCGAGGTCCGCGACGACCAGGGGCCGGCCGCGTGCCTGACGTACGCGCCGGACACCAGCCGCCCGTACGAGAGCGTGGCCGCTGTCTTCCGCGCCGCCGGGGAGATGCCGTGATCCCGGCGGGCCGGACGGCGGTGGACGCCGCGGGTGCGGCGCAGTTGCTCGGGCTGGCGTACCAGACGTTCCGGAACGCCGGTGTCGCGCACGAGGACGGGTTCCCGGCGCCGTTGAATCCCGGGCGGCGCAAGCTGCTCTACGACCGGGACCAGGTCGAGGCGTACCGGGACGGGCGGGCTTTGCCCGCGCTGCCCGCGCCGGGGGACGCCGACGATCTGCTGGACGAGCGGGACATCGCCGACCTGCGCGGGGTGGCGCACACCACGGTGACCAAGGAACGCCATGTGGGCCGCCTGACGGGGTTCGTTGAGGTGTGCGGCGTGGTGCATCTGCGGCGCGGTGACTTGGACGAGCAGCTACGCGCGCGGCCGGGCCGGGGCGTCGGCGGCGGGCGGCCCCCGAAGAATGCGTGAGAGACTCCTGCATTCCCCTTGCCAACTCGGTACAAAACTATGGTATAGTTAGTGATGTCGGGACAGGGAGTGAGACCCCCGGACCGGCACTCGCAGATTGATAACTCAAGAGAGGAGTTCGTGGTGGACGACCACGAAGACCGCCAGCGGGAAATCGGGGAGAAAGTCATCCTCGGCTACCTGGCGATGGTCAAGGTCCTGGGAATGCTTCCCATCCCGATCTCGCTTCCCGCGAAGATCGATGAGGAGTGGACGGGGGCGGACGCCGCCGCAGCGATCGTCCGGTCCCACGACATGATCCTGGACCTCCCCCTCGCGGAGGAGACCAAGGTCCTGCTCGTCTGGATGATCCTGGACTGGCTCACCGCCCTGACGTTCGGAACCCTGGACCAATCCCACCCCGCCGTGTGGCGGCTGGAATGCGCGGACTACGCCATCCTCCGCCTGCAGGCTCACGCGGAGGTCGTGATCGACCACCTCACCTCGGGCCCCGATCTGGAGTGAGGCCGAGCCCGCCCCGGGCACCCAGCCCGGGGCGGCAACGCACGAACAGCCCTTTCCAGAGCAATCAATCTGCGCCAGGGAAGACGAAGGGGCCGGCACCGGAAATCCCCGGATGCCGGCCCCTTCTCTGCTGTGCAGCGTCAGCGCCGCGGATCGTCGATCAGCTGGAAGCCGCGCAGCCCGTCACCGGATCGTGCGGCGTAGAACTTGCGGCCCGGCAGCTCGTTTGCGGGCAGGCCCGCGTCGCGCGCGATGTCGGCCGCGGGCACCCGCAGCGGGTTCCGGTAGTCGTGTTCGGGGGTGACGACCTCGGCGATGCCACCGACGGTCAGGAGTACCTGCACGACGATGCGTTCAGGGTCGGGATGCATGGTCATGGGCCTGCCTTCCGGTCGTTGTCTTGCAGGTCGGTGCGCGCGCCCTGGCCGGGACGCTTGTGGTTGATGATCGTCGCCGGCCGCCAGACCGGGGACTGGCCGAAGCGGTCGTCCTCGGCCGGCAGCTCCCCGCGGCCGCGGCTACGGTAGACGCGGACCGTTTCGACGGTGACGCCCAGGTAGGCGGCTATGTCGGCCGCGGTCCAGAATTCCTTGGCCGGGTCGCCGAGCGGGCGTTCCTCCCCCATCACCGCACCTCTCCTTGCCAACAGCGAATCGACAAAGTCTAGGGCGGTGGGACGAAGCCGCGCGGCCGGAGGGGTGGCCGGCGGGGCGGGTGTCGCGATGTGATGCACAGCGTCTCCCCAGAGGATGTTGGCGGCGCTCGAGCCGGACGCCGGCGAGGCCGGCGCCCGGCGATCAGCCCCTGCGGGGCGTGTCAGAGGGTGCGGTCCGGGTCGGGCGGCGTCTTGGCCCACGCGGCGAGGACCTCCTCGCCTCGGACGCCGGCGGAGTGCTTGTGGTAGGCCGCCTCGCACAGGTGCGCGAGGGCCTTGGCCGCGTCGTCGGAGGTGACGGGCGGGCGGCCCTCGCCGCGTAGCTGCGGGAAGAGGTATCCGGTCAGCTTGTTGATGGCGTAGACGTCGGTGTTCGTGGTGACGGCCACGGGGGTCCTCCTGTCAGGGTTGGGGCCTGGTCGTGCGCCGGGCCGGACTCGGGGAGGCCAGCGGCTGCTGGCCTCCCCGGGCGCCGGTGGGGTGCGTCAGCGCGGCGTGGCGGTGATGCCGGTGGCGTCGAGCTCGATCCAGAACGTCTCAGCGAGGTCGGCGTGCTCGACCCGGACGGCGGTGCCGGTGACTGCGCCGGTGATGGCGTGGTCGAGGTCGGCCTCGTCGAGCGGGACGTGGGTGGAGCACTCCACCGTGACGGTGCGGCGGTAGATGCGGCGGGGTTCGCCGGGCGGAATCTCCTCGGCCGGGGCGGCGGGGTCGAGGCCATGCTCGGTCAGCCAGGTGGTGACGGTGTCGACGACGTCCGCGCCGGGCCACGACCCGTCGGGGTGCTCGATGCGCTTGATGCGGCGCAGGAGGTTGATGAGGGGCTCGGGGATGCGGTGCCACATGGTCACGGCCATCTCCTGACGTTGATGCCGCGTTTGGCGGCGTGGGCGGTGAACTTGTCGAGGTCGGCGACGTAGATCTGGCCGCGTACACCGGCGGGCGGGCCGCCCTCGGCGGGCGTCTTGTCGTCGTGCCAGTAGGCGTAGAAGGTGATGCGGTTCTCGGAGTCGGGACGGTCGTCGAGGATCTCGACGAGGTGTTCGTCGCGGCGGAACTCGTCTCGGGCGGGGATCGCCCGCCCGGGGGTGTGCGCGGTCACCGGCGTCGCCCGCATCCGGCGTGGCCGCAGCCGCCGCACCAGCCGTCGCCGGAGTTGCAGGCGCACGCGCATGGCGCGGGCGGGCGGGCCGCCCGGGGTACGGCGCAGGGGTCGGCGGTCTGGGCGAGGAGGCTGACCAGCGCGTTCGCCAGCATGAGGGCACGGTCGGGGCCGTTGGCCATCCAGTCCCGGGCGGTGTCGATGTGCTTGCAGGCGTAGCCGGGCTTGCGGCGGTGGCGGTGGATGTAGTCGGGGCAGGTGCAGGAGTAGCAGCATCCGCACGGCGCGACGGTTACGTGGTAGTCGGTGCCGGGGGTGTTCTCGGAGCTGACGGAGAACGCGGTCGGGGTGACGGTCATCGTCGTCATGGCAGGTCAGACCCTTTCCTGTGTTGGGGTGGGGGCCGTCCCCCCGGGGCCAGGCCGCACCCTGGCCCCGGGGGGCGGCCGGTCAGCGGCGGGTCAGGGTCAGCAGCCGCCGGTGCGCGGTGGTCTTCAGGTCGTCGTCGGTGCCCTCCACCAGGGCGGTGGCGCGGACGACGTCCAGGGCGCGGTCGCGGCCGAGTTCCTCGGTGAGGGTCCGGCCGGGGCGCTTGGGCGCGACGTGGTCGAGGTAGTCGGTGACCGCCTTCTCCGCCGCGTAGGCCGTGCGTCCGGCGCGCTCGGCCTCGGCGCGGAACATGGCGTCGAGGCACTCGCGGCGGCGCTCGTCGTAGTTGCGGGTGCGGGTGGAGTCGTCCTCGGTGGCCGGGTCCCACAGGTCGGAGATCACCTTGTGGAACTCGGCGATCGCGAGGTCCGTGCGGGCCAGCGCGGTCTCTTCGGCCGCGAACGTCTCGGCGTAGGCGACGGTCAGGCCGAGGGTGCGGCGGGCCTCGTGGAGGCGGTCGAGCGCGCCGGAGGTGTGGCGGATCTTCCACCGGGACACGGCGTCGCGGACGGCGAACCGCTCGGTGTTGCCGCACACCGGCCGCCACGGGGTGACGACGGCCTGAGCCGGGGACTGCCCGTCGTGGGAGTTGATCGCGACGATGAACAGCTGGACGGTGTCGTCCAGGCCACCCGGGTCGACGATCACGTCGTTGGGGACGCGCATGGACACGAACACCTTCCGGCCGCCGCGCAGCGGCCCGGCGGACTGCCAGATCACGCCGTGGCGGGCGACCAGGTCTTCCAGGAAGGTGAACAGCCGCCGGTTCTGGAAGACCTCGTACTTGCGGCCGACGTTCCCGAGCGCGTCGCCGGTGTCGTCGCGGACCGTGATGAAGGAGTCCGGCTTGGTGCGCAGCTCCCCGTTCCAGGTGTACTGGTCGGCGACCTTCTCCACGCCGAACTCGATCCCGCCGAGGCGCAGGACCTCGGCGATGTCGCTGATGCCGCCGGGGATGACGTTGCCGAGGCCGTGCCAGGCGGGGACGGCGGAGTAGAGAGCGGCGTCACCGTCGGCGGTGGTGTCGAGGCCGTGGTCGGCGATGACCTCGGTGATCTGCCCCGCCAGGTTCCGGTTGACGGTGAAGACCTCGCCCGCGTCCCAGCCCTGCGTGACGCGGTAGGTGTTGGGGCCGTCCAGGACCATGCGGCCCTGCTCGACCTCGTTGTCCAGCCACGCGACCCGGTCAGCGTTCGCCTGGACCTGCTGCTCGCGGGCCGCGCGCTGTGCGTCGAGTTGGCCGGTCTTCTCGGCGGAGAACGCCGCGTTCACGTCGACGGTCATCAGGGTTCCTCCCGATCCCTCGGAACCTTGTTGTTCCGGTATTAGCAATGTAGCTCTACGTATCAACCTTGTCAACACCGTATTAGCGAGGTCGAGAGTCGTCTTCACCGCTTAACAGCAGACCAGCGCAAGCCAGGCAGGCAGGGCGAGCCTTCGGCCACCTAAACCAGCCTCCCCAGCCGGTCACAGAGAGCTACGTCAACCGGGCCGGCGCGGCAACCTCTGCAACCCCGACCGGACCACGCACGATCACGCCCAGCGATTGGGCCTACAACGACGAGATCGGAACGCGCAGACTGCCCCCATGTCCGAGCCAAGGTTCCTGACCGGCCCGGACGGCCTGCGCGTCGAAGCCGTCACCCTCGACGACGCAGACCTCATCTACGCCCAGGCCCGCCACAGCGACGCCCGCGCCGGCCAATCCTGGTTCCTCATCACCAGATACGGCCGCCTCGTCGCCTACTGCCGCGATATCGAAGAAGTCGCCGAACACGTGGACCTCGCCGCCCTGCAAGGCCCGGGCGACGCCTCACAAGACGCCGGGTAGCTGGTCATCCGAGACCGAAGCCCATCGGCACATCACCAGGCCGCAGCCGCACGAACCTGACCGCGCGCCGCGACTGTCCCCCGCCCCACCGCGGCATCGCCGCTGATCTCCACCACCGCCTCCGGCGCCACCCGCGTGCACTGGACCGGGTCTCACGTATCGGGACAGCACGGGCCCGCCGACGCCTCCTTGCGCGGCGGGCCCTTCGCGTGCGAGGACGGTTAACGGACCAGAGCGACCAACAGCGCTCCCATCGCACCCACTGCGCCAAACGTGGCCGCTAGCTTCGGGTCGCGGTAGGCCGCAAGGGCGATTAGAACGAGCATGAACACGATCAGCAGTGCACCGACACTGATGGACACCTGGTCCGGTGGCTGCGCTTCACCTAGCAGTGGACGTACGCTCATCGAGAGCTCGACCTCCAGATAGCGGATTCGGGTTCTCGGCGGCTCTCGGTGCACCACCACCGGGGGCCGTCGCTGCTTCTCCGACGGAACCAGCGAGCCGCCGCTTGGGTGGGAGCCTTCCAAGAGTCGAACGCCAACTGGCGGCGGCCACCGTCTGTTGAGCATCGGATTTTCAAGGGGTTAGAGTAAGCTCCACTTACGCCTGACGCCGTATTCGCTCCCCCGCAGGCCAACCAGGCTCAACAGCCCATAGAGGGCTACTGTGCACCTATCAGTGAGAATCTCAGTTGAAGGGACGATTCTCGACTGGAAGGAGCAGCGGAGAGGGGCCTCACTCTAGGCCCAGGTCTCTGGGAACAAGCATCGGATCCAACTCCGCGCGTAGCCGCACGAACCGCACCGCATGCCTCCACCGGCCGCGCTCCACTGCGGCGTCGGCGCTGATCTCCACAACCATCTCGGGCACGACCCTCGTGTACTGGATCGGCTCCCCTGCGCCGGGCAGGCCGCCCGCCCAGCCGGCTGGTAGCTCCACCGGCCACGGATGCTCATCGCCCGCCGGGACGAGCACGGCACCCAGCCTCAGCCGGTCGCGGGCCTCCAGCGGCGTCGATCGCGCCACTACACGCAGCCGGCCTTCGCTCCCGTAGCGGCCGAGGAGCAGCGTACATGGCGCATCTACCGGCCCCGTGACCCCACCAACGATCGCTTCGGTCGTGACCCGGTGCCGGACCTTCCACCAGCCGCGCCGTCCCTCCCGGTACGGGTCGTCCGCGGCCTTCACCACCAGGCCCTCCACGCCCTGTGCGACGAGCAGCTCGAACCACAGCCGCGCCTCGCCGATGTCGCGGAGCTGCGGGCACAGCACGACGCGGGACGTGCCGGGAAGGTCGCCCAGGAGCTGCTCGAGCTCGGCGCGGCGCTCGGACAGCGGCGCAGGCCGCAGGTCCTCCCCCGCCGCTTCGAGGAGGTCGAACACGACGTAGTGGCAGGGC
The DNA here is from genome assembly GCF_004348735.1 of Actinomadura sp. KC06. Taxonomy (GTDB): domain Bacteria; phylum Actinomycetota; class Actinomycetes; order Streptosporangiales; family Streptosporangiaceae; genus Spirillospora. The sequence continues at coordinate 42,401 of NZ_SMKT01000014.1, read as the reverse complement.
TCGGTGATCGCGAGGTCGGCGCGTCGGCGGCCGGCGACGTGGCGGCGTTGGAGGGCGGAGAAGTCGAGGCGGCCGTCGGCGGACCAGCGGACGATCTCGCCATCCACCACGGTGGCCGGCGGGAGCGTGTCGTGAACGGCGGACACGATCTCCGGGAACGCGTCGTTGAGGCGCTTGAGGTTGCGGGACCACAGTTGCACGCCGCCGTCATCGTTCACGTTGGCGATGCAGCGGAACCCGTCGAACTTGGGCTCGTACCGGCACCCGCCCGAGCAGGCCCACTCCTCGGGGATGTGCTCGATGCTGGTCGCGGCCATGGGCGGGACTGGTCTTCGGATGTGCACAGCCCCGCCCCCTGACTCCGGTTGCTACGCGCGCTACCCGGACAAGCCCAGCCGAGAGCGCCTCACCAGGAGGTTTGAGCCTCTCTTGGTCAGGCCATTGCGCGCGGCCGGATCCGGCCCCGCAGTGGATTCGCGCCCCGTACGGGACGAACCTGACGGGATGGCACGTGACAAAGAGGCACACAACGATTCCGGCACGCAACAAACCGAGCGGTCATCTGCCGACTTGCACGAGGTCCGATGCTCGTTCTGCGGCGCCGACGCCGGCGACGTCAAGAAGATGATTGCGGGGCCGCGGGGCCTCCACGTCTGCAACGAATGCGTCGTGCTCGGCACCTCGGCAGCAGGCGAAGGGCAAGCTTCCAACAGCCGCACGACGCTGTTGCGGGACTCGACCACCGAGGAGTACGGGCAACTAAAGCGTCTCGCAGAACAGCTCGGCGAGTTGCTAGCAAAGGCAGAGGAGGACGCCGAGAGGTGCAGCTTCTGCAGCAAGAAGTTCCGCATGTTGTTGCGCCCTGCCGCCGCTCCCGACGTCACGATCTGCCTCGAGTGCATCGATCTCTGCCTGGAGATCCTCTACGAGGAGAACGTGATAGGAGGGGTCCCCGGCCCTTCAGGCGGGGGATGACGCGGGTCTCCTGCTGGCTGAACTGGTCGAACTCAACGCGCGCGACGTAGCGTTCGTCTCGTGGAGGCGCATGAGTCCGCTGTTGTGACCCTCGGCTTGTATTTCTCGATGTTTGGGCATGTCCGGCGCCCGGTCGTGGAGCGGCAGCGTGACGAAGGCTGGGAGACGTACAAGAAGGGGTTCGAGCTACGGTTTCGGCTGCGGCCCTCCGACGTGGACATGGTCCGGGCGCTGATCGCACGGGCGGGCTTCAGGCCCCCGAACACCTACACCAAGGGCGCCCGGCTCATCCAGCCGGTATATGACCCACAGCTCGTCACGCTGATTCTCCGGGCCTGCGGCCAGGACGCGGATCCGAACACGCAGCGCGAGAGGTCACCCGAGCGTAGGTCCAAGTACAAGCCTGAGCCCGGTTAATAGGGCTGACGCCTGAGAGTTGACGCCGAGGAAGCCCGGTCAGGGAGCAGAGGCGACACCAAGGGCTTCCTCGATCTTGGCTCGGTAGTCGTCGGCGTACAGGTCGAACGCGGTCAGGCTGTGCCCGAACCTGTAGTCGGCCCAGCCGTCCGGGGTCAGCTCAAGCAGCGCTCCGCGCTCGCTTCGGAGCCGGAGCCCGGCCATGGCGAGAGTCCACCGTTCGGACTCGGGTAGCTCAGCCCAGAGATCACCAACACGCGTCTGTTTCCAATCGGCGCGCTCGGTCTCATCGAGAGCCGTCCACTCCTCTGGAGCCTCGGCCGCCCAGTCAGGCCGCAGGTCGGTACCGGCGGGTGGCCGCCATTCGGCTACGAACTCGTTGGGGAACCCGTCCATGGTGCTGTCGGACATGACGACGGGTTCGTCGTCGCGGGCGCGGAGGAACGCAGTGACGTCGTCCCAGCCAAGGTCCCGGGTCGGCCACTCCTCCTGCGGGATGTCGGGGTGCGGCTGGTACCGCAGGGAGCGGCGCATGACGCCGTCGTCCAGTCCCTGGTCGATGATGTCGGCGAGCCAGGGCGCGGTTCGGGCCCTCCACGTAGCCGTGAAGCTCGCACTGGCCATGGAGCCGGGCCAGGAGCTTCACCGCGTCACCGCCGACGGCGATCGCCGTGTTGAGAACGAGGGAGAACGCGTCGATCGGGTGCCCCTGGTAGGCGAGCAGGGGCAAGGACCCATCGCTGACAGTGAGAGACCTGTCGAACCAGAACGCCCACCGGATCATCTCGCCGGAGGTGTCCGCACGAGCCATGTCATGCGCGGGATTCAGCAGCTCGCGGAGCCGCTCATGGTGGTGGAACGCGTCCACGGCCCCGGCGGCGATGCGCCGGACGATCACGCTAGCGTGGGCGTGTTCGGCGCCAGTTCGGCGGTGCCGGACGGTGAGTGGAAGTAGACGCGGCTCATGGCCTACTGGTGCCACCTGGCCACGCCCGCCACGTTCGGTCACGCGAAAGCAAACAATCGAGTCGCCAGCAGACGGAGCAAGGCTCACAATGACGACGTGAGCACCCCCGAGGACACCGACACCCCCGAGAACGAGTCAGGCGCCGACGAGGAGTCTGCTGCCGGGTCGGCCCGGCGGGGACGTCCGCTGAGCGAAGCGTTCACGGGGATGCAGCGGCGACGCGCGCAGCCTCTGAACCAGTTCTTGAGCCCTTTGTGGCAGCGAAATCTGAACCTCATCAAGGTCCCGCACTTCAAAACGCAGGTGTCGCCGGAGATCCTCCGCCTCCGCGCCACGGCCGAGCGCTTGAATTCGATTTTTAAGGTGCCCATCCCTCGAAGCATGTTCAACACTCCCAGTCCCGCCTTTCGGGAAATCGCCGAGGGCATAGACAGGGTGATGCGGTCCCAGTTGGTGCCCGCCCTGTCGCGGCTCAGCGTGACCATTCAGAATCTCTTCCCGCCCAACTGGGGTGAGGCGCGGCCCCGTGACTGGGACGAGTTCGAGCACATGCTCGCGCACGAGGGCATCCCCGTCCTTCGGGTTCCCGGCCCCGAGATCATCGCAGCGATCTTCGCGGCCAAGACGCCTTCTGATCGACGCCGGGTGCTCAGCAGTCGTTGGAAGGGCATCGTCACCGACTGTGAGACGGTCCTCAATGGGGTCACGCACCAGCGCCTCGCCGACGAGCGTGAGTTCGCCCTGGACTGCGTCAAGGCTTTGCGCAGCGGCCACACCAACGCTGCTCAGGCGCTGGCAGCAAACCTCCTCGACAGCGTGATGCGGAAGTTCTTCAGCAAGGAGGTGCGCGTGAAACTCACAAAGAACAAGTTCAAGGACAGCGGAGTCACCTTCGACTTCGACGACTTCCACTTCCGTGCGGCGCTCACGTTCGCGCCGGTCTGGTGCGCGCACGCCGAGTACTGGCCGGACAAGGGCGACCCGATACCAGCGGACTACGGCCGCCACCCGAGCGCCCATGCTGTTTCACGGAAGCAGTACAAGCGAGTCAACGCAGTGATCGCCCTGATGCTTGTGACGTCGGTGATCAAGTTTTTCGATGACGAGTTGAAGCGCCGGGGGTCCTAGTCGCCCTGCCAACTGCCCGAGAGTCCCGGTCCCCTTGGCCGTGACGGCCGCGTCGGAGACCGGTCCCTCGACCACGCCGTTGCCGCTCAGCTTCGGGCCACGTCCGTCACGGAACCTGAGCGCGGTACGGCTCACGCCAACCTGGACCGTGGCGGAGGACGGATTCGAACCGCCGACCTCTGGATTATGACCCCAGCGAGCTACCGAACTGCTCCACTCCACTTCGAGGGACCCGAGCCCTCAGCGCGCCGGGGGAACCAGCGCCAGCGGTTCCGTTTCAAGAGGCTCTGCGCGATCCGGCCGATGCTGGCTTCCGCCGTCCCGCCGGGTGCCTCGTCTCGCGCCGTCGCCGCCCCGACCCGATCAAGGCTCGGATCCTCCTCCCCTGTAGGTCGCGCTTCGTCACGACGCATGTGGATTCAATCGCCCGCCGCGCGAAGGATGCGCTGGTCGATGAGCGCCCACCGGACGGCGGCCTCGTCGGCGTGCAGGCGTTCGTTGCGGCGGTACGCGCGCCACAGGTGCCGGCCTTCGAGGTACGCCTCGTGGGTTGGGTAGGCGTAGAAGTGCGGGCCCTCTTCCCGCACGGCGAGTTGCTCGGGCATGTAGGGATGGTGCTGGTCGGTGTGGGCCTCGTTCGTAGCCCCACGGGCCCAAGCAGCCGGGGCCGTGTACCCGGCAGCTCAGGCCAGCACTATCCGCTCGCAGTCAGGCATGAGGTCCCCGAACCGCTTCGCCTCCTCACAATGCCAGAACCCGCCCACGTAACGCGGATTGCGCACGGCCGGCTCTGTGCCCGTTTGCCCAGGGTGGAGTGCTGATCGGGACCTGGAGATAAACCGCTGCTGGTCGTTGACCTCCGCCCCGAAGGGAGTACGAACGCGCTGTTGAGGTGGAGTTTGTTCAAAGTGAGGCAGGTAGAGGGGGAGGCCGGTGCCATCAGGCGCCGTGTCGATCGGCCGGACACCTTCCGCGGGACCGACGATCACCCATCACGACAAGGACGGGAGACTGAGATGAACAGTAACGCCCAAGGGCCACAGTACGACCTGGTCGTCGTCGGCGGCGGAGCCATCGGGCTCGCCACCGCATGCCACAGCGCAAGGAAGGGGAAGAAGGTCCTGGTCCTGGAGGCACGGAAGTTCTTCCATCATTCGGGAAGTTCCGGCGACATCATGCGGATGTTCCGAATCCTGTATTCCACACCGGAGGACACCCAAAGAGCCATCAATTCCCTGAAGATGTGGCATGAACTGGAGAAAGACTCCGGGGAGAAGCTGCTCTGGATGACAGGGCAACTGAACTTCGGAAGCAATAAATCCACGGCGGGCGCGCAGGGCGAATACAAAAAGGTAAAGGAAGCTCTCACGAAGCTGGGCAGGCCATGCCGACCACTAAGCAAAGAGGAGATCGAGAAAGAATTTCATCTCACGAACTTCAAGTACGATGGATACTTCTCGCCAGACAATGGCGTGATGAACGTACCGTTGATCCTGCGGACCTTCTACAAGCTGGCGCAACGAAACCTCGCGACCCTCATCGAAAAGGCCGAGGTCACGGCCGTTAAAGTGGACAACGAATCAGTGACCGTTAAGGCGACAGTGAAGGAGGATAAAGACAGATTCAGCGATGCAGGCACACCGAGAACATACACGGCCAAGAAATGTGTCATCGCGTGCGGTGCCTATACCAACGAGGTTCTGAAGAACATCCAGCCCCAGAAGAAATACAAACTCAATTACGCGGTCTGGGACATGGTTTACGACTACTATGCGACCGATCCGAAAATCGACAACATCTACCCGGGCATGTGGGTCTATTTCGGTGAAAGAACAGACGAACTGTACTATGGCTTCCCGCCCGTCCCATGGGGACCGCCCAACCTCGCTAAAATCGGCTGGGAGTCGACCACGCAGAAAACCATGAAGTTGCCCAACCGGACGGACGAGAGACAGGACCTCGTACCAGCTCGTGACGATGTGAAGAAAACCGTTGACTTCATCAAAAATCACTGTTTGGGGGTCGAACCTTATCCAGTCTACTCCGGAAACTGCGTGCATCCGCATTTCGGTGACCACAACGCCGTCTTGGATCGACTTCCGGACCCACATCGCAACGCCGTGGTGTGCGCCGGAGGCTGGTCGTTCAAGTTTCTCCCTCTGTATGCCAAGTTGATCTACCAGGTGACATTCGAGAACAAAAACATCGAGGACCTCTGGAAGGAACTCTCAATCAACAGAAAAGCACCGGACCCCCAGAAAGCAGAAAAGGAGAAACCCGTGCTCCAATACGATTCGGGTGAGGGCTCCAGCGGCAGCTCATGACGTACCCAAGGCTTGACCGGGCGTCTCTCTTGCCAGGGCGTCTTTGAGGAAGCCCCAAGGTCATGTGTTCGGCTCAGCTAGGCGCTGGATGGATGGTCTTCAGAATGAGCTGCGGCACCGTCGTCCCGCTCCGGACGGTCGAGCGGTGAGCCATCAAGACCGACCGAGCTCCGGAATCTCAGTGCGGAGATCGATCTCCGGCCGCGCGCTCAATCGCGCCCGCGATCGCACTGAACGCTTCAGTGATGCGTCGGAATGCGGCGGTCGCGCGCTCGAGTTGTTCGGATGTGAACTCGGGCGTGAGCTGGGGCCCGGGCGCATGGCTCATGTGTTACCTGCTTTCGCTACGTCTTCGAGGAGCTTGATCCAGGAGCCGCGGGGGTACCGTTCCCCGCATCCCGGTTCGGCCGGGTACTCAACCGGCCCCCACTCGTCCCCTGGCCAGCCGGGCCCGGTCACGTGCGCGGTCGGGTAGCCGGCGCACCAGACGGCGGTGGATGCGTCGGCGCGGACGTGGAGCGTTCCGCCGCACTGCCCGCAGACGAGGTCGCGGAGTTTGACGATCGGGGCGTCGTAGCCGAGGCGGATCCGGCACGTCGACACCCAGCCCCGAACCTGATGGACGGCGTCTCGGGCGGTGTCGTCGTCGACGTCCAGGAGCAGCCCGACGCATTCGCGGAGCGCGTCTGAGGGCGCTTTGCGGCCGCCCCAGGTGCGGCCCGCGGCTTGGCGGAGGTCGCGGCGGAGCCGGTCGATGCCGCGGCGGATGTCGTCGTACAGTTCGACGGCGCTGGTGGCCGGGCTGGCGGATTCGAACCCGAGAGAGCGGAGCGGGTTGAGGGCGCCGTCGCTGTCCCATCCGGCGCTGCCGCCGGGGACGGCCGCGCCGCCGGCGACGACGCCGAGCCTTCCGGCCGGGCGCTGCTCGGTGCGGACGTGCTTCCAGCGGCCGTGCGCGCATTTCAGCCCCTGCCTCGCCGACTCGCATCGGTCGTCCTCCCCCTGGTGGTCGCTCACCCACTGGAAGATCCGCACCGGCACCGTCGCCTTCGCCGACTTGATCGCGTGGAGCTGATCGAGGAGGCCGACGTCGCGGGTGATGTGGCGGGCGTCCGGGTCGACGACCTTGACGGTGCGGCCGCCGCCGCGGCTGACCTGCTTGTACCGGGTGACGGCCTCGTCGGTGGTGACCTCGTCGACGAGCTCGGTGACGAGCTGGGCGAGTTCTTCGGCCGGGCTGGTCGGGATGGTGGCGGCAGGCTCGGTCAATGACGGCTCCCCTCGTGGTGGTTCATGGACGCCATTCGGGCCGGTAGTCGGGGTGGGATGCGTACGGCAGGGCGAGCAGACGAAGCGTCTGGACGGGCCAGTGATCGTCGTCGCCTCCGCCGGAGTAGCCGACGTGCTGATCAATCAGCCGCCGCTTGGTCTCGACTTCGGCCAGCACGCGCGCCGGGCCATGGCGGACGATGTGACTTGCGACCGTAGTCGGGACCTCCTCGGCGTAGTGGATCGCGAAGTTGGGCAGGTCTCCCACGTTCTGCGTTGGATAGTGCTCCCTTGCTCCGAAGGCTCACCGAGATGCCCTCGCTTTCCTCTCCCACGCATTCGTTCTGGGCGGGGTCAACAAGGAGGACCTGTTCCGTGTCGGGGTCGATCCACTGCCAGTGGTCTCCGGCCGGTTGTCCTTCCTGGCCGCGTAGGCGGCTGGCTTCGCGCGCCCACCACTCGTCCTCGGCCAGCCGCGCGCCCGCAGGAACTCCAGCAGGTCGTTCGATGCGGCGCTCACGATACCGCCAGCGGGATGCTGTAGTGCGCGGCGATGGCCTCGACCGTCCGGCACGGCCAGTCGGGGCGTTCGGCCTCGTAACCGTCGATGTCATCGCCCTGGCAGGTGCCGTCGTGCCCCTCATCGTGGAGGTCGAGAATGGTGCGGGCGAGCGGGTCGGTGATCGCGGCGAGCTGCTCACGGGCGGCAACGAGGACCTCGGCGCGCGCCGCTGCCCGCCGCTGGTACTCGGCGGCGGAACGTTCCGCTTCGGCGCGTTCGGCTTCGGTCGGCTCGACGAGGCCGTGGTCGAGCAGGATCTCGCGGGGCACGGCGAGGATGCTGGAGCGCTTCGTGGCGGTGATGCGTTCGGTGGTCATGATGTCCTCATGCGTCGATGGGGCGTTCGGTGTCGGGCAGCCAGGCGCGTTCTTGGGTGCCGAAGGTGCCGCCGCCGAACCCGAACGGGCCAGCGTCCGGGCGAACGTCCTCCACCTGCGCGGGCTCGGGCTGAGCGACGGGGCGGGTCCAGCACACGGAGAGGACCTCACGACCGAAGGCGTACAAGGTCACGATCATCCGGCTTCCGTGTCCCGATGCGGCGCGAGCTCGGCAGGGATGTCACGCCGCTTCAGCTTCGCGAGCCGTCCGTCCGGGTGGTGCCAGACGATGCCCTCGTACGGGTGCGCCAGGAGCCAGGCGGCGAGGCCGTCGAAGTCGAGCGGGACGTCGTCGAGTTCGTGGGTGCCGTGGCGGATCAGGAAGTGCACGCCGAACTGCTCGGGGTCACGGTTGATCTTCGGGCCGCACAACTCGTACGTGCCCAACTCGAATTGGGGTCCATGCTCAAGGGCGAAGTTCAGCGCCTCGACGTGCACTTTGGCGTACGGAGTGTCCTCGATCGGCTGCCAGCCCGTGCGCTTCCCGGTCCGGTCATCGACCTGAACGAGCTGGAAGTTGGGCGGCGGGGTCTTGCCGGGCTTGACCTCCCGGCGCCCCCACCACCGGCCGTCCTCGTCGAGACGGGTGGCGGTCCCGTCGAGTTTGCGGGTCGCGCGTCCCTCGCCGGCGAACACCCAGGCGCAGTCGGGGTTCGGTTCGCGGGTGACGCGGGAGGGGTCGTTCTCCCAGTCACGGACGAAGATCGTCGGAATCTTGCGCATGGTGGGGCTCCGTTCCTAATCGGTGGGCGGCGGTAGGAGTTCGGACAGGTCGGGCGCGTCGATCGGAGTGACGCGGTACCCCTCGGCTGCGAGGAGGTCGAGGAACAGCCCGGCGCCGTGCGAGGACGAGATGACGCCGTGCTCGCGGCGGTTCCACTCGTCGAGGACGTCCGCGACCGTGCGCTCGGGGCCGGGTAGCTCGGCGAGCTGGGCACGTGTCATCCGGTCGAGGGCCTCGCCGTCGGGCTCGTAGTCCTCGGGGTTGATGTAGGTCATCGGCGGCGCCTCCTGGCCTTGCGGCGGCGGGCGTAGCCGGCGCCGTCGACGAGCAGCGGCGCCGGGTTCCCGGCCGGGTTGCAGCGGCGGCAACGGCGCCAGTGGACACGAACAGCCCGCCGGCGTTCCGGAGTCGCTGGCGGGTAGTTGTCGTCGATCTCGATGGGGCGGGTCATGCCGTACGCCTGGGTGACCGCCCGCCGGTACAGGGCGAGGGTGTAGTCGATGAGGTGGTCGCGCGGCAGTAGCCGCTGCCGGCCGAGCGGCTCGGCGACCATCAGTTCTTCGTCGTCCCACGCACCGGTGGCCAGCGGCGGGCACGCGGATGTCCCGGTCCGGTCCGCGCGGTCGAGACCGCCTGGGGCGATCCCTTCGGCTACCCACTCGGCGCGGGTGCCGTGCCCAACGGGCGCGTCGACGATCGTCCACCACTCGATGTACAGATCCCGGGCCCGGTCAGGCTTGATCAGGAAGCGAGGCATCAGTCCGAGTCCCTCCGCGCGGCAGCGAGGATGCGTTGCACCGCTGCAACCTCCCGGCGCCGGTCGATCCCGGGCCCCGTGCAGGTGAGCCATCCAGCCGGATCAGCGGGTTCGCAGTCTTCTGCGGCGTTCGCAGCTGAGAAGGGGCTCCGATCGGGCAGGCAGTTGATACAGCCCCGCCCCATGCACACGAGGCACATGTCTTCGAGAGCCCGGTTGAGGTCGTCGAGGATCCAGCGGTCCGCCAGGTTCCAGTAGTCCGAGGGCGTCATGGCGCCTCCTGGATGATGCACGCGGCCATCTGGACCATCGCGCCGATGTGCGCGTTGATCGCCTCGTCGGGCACGGCCTTCACGAGGTCGAGGAACATGTCGCGGTCGCCGTTCGCCCGGGCGGCCAGGAGTCGACAGGCCCACTGCTCGGTGACGGGCACGCCAATGTCACCGGCCTGGACGCGGCCGGTGACGGTGTCCATCCACGACAGCCGAACCGGCCCGCCCCCGGGAGGCATGATGGGCGCGAGCGCGGCGTCGCACCAGTGCATCAGCGCGATCGGGATGGCGGCGGGGCCGTGCTCGTCGAGGAGCTGGTTGAGGGCGCGGTCGGTGGCGGCGCGGTCGCCGGCGCGCATGGTGTCCAAGGCAGCCATCGCGGCGTCCTGCAGCTGCTGCCGGTCACTGGACATGGTCAGAAGTCCCCTTCAGCGACTTGGAGGACGGTGAGGCCGAGGTCTTCGCGCCACATCCGGATGACGGAGGCGCGGTCGTCGAGGACGGCGGTGACGGGCCCGACCGGCGCGACCCACCGCTCGTACAGCGCCCGCTTGACCACGTGGTCGGGGCGGTGGTCACCGGCCGGGCGCATCAGCAGCGCCTCCCCTGACACGCCGATGTGCGCGGCGATCCACACACCGGTCGCGGCGCGACACTCCTCCGAGCGGCCGGACAGGTAGATGATCCGGTGCCCTGCGGTATCGAGCGCGCGGACGACGGTGACGATCGGGGTGTGCGGGACGTCCTCGCCAACGCGGTCCCAGTCGTATGGGGAGCGGACGTCGTCGGTGTCCTGGCGGAGCGCCATGGTGCCGTCCAGGTCCACCAGGAACAGGGCGGCGTCAGCCGGGGCCGGGCGGTGCTGGAGTTCCTCTACGTGGTCGCTTAGCTCGCTGATCTGGTCTTCGTGGCGCATCTCGAACCGGCACCGGGAGCTGTCGCGCGCGTGCCGCAGGATGTCTTCCGCCCAGGTGAGCCGCTGCTGCGGGGGCGCGCTGTTGAACCGGTGCAGCCATTGCCCAGGCGTCGGCTCGCAGCCCGGGTCGCGGGGTGTGGGGTCTTCGCCTTCGTGGAGGCGGGCGGCCTCGGCCGCGTGCGGGCAGGGCCTGGCCTGGTCGGGTAGATGGGCGGCGCGGACGGAGTGGAGCCATTCCTCGACGCGGGCGCGGTCGGGCTCGTCAGGCAAAGGTGTGCGCGCGGCGGCAAAGTCGACCTCGGCCTCGGACAGGACGAAGCGCGCTTCCTCAAGGTCTCCGCCGGCGACGCGCTCACCGAAGTCCAGGTACCACTGCGGGTCGGCGAGGCGGACGTCAAGGTGGCCGGTGCGGTACAGCTGGAGGCCCCCCCTGGTGGACGAGCCGGGCGAGGTGGCGGGCGTGCTTGGCCGTACGTTTGCGGGTGTCCGCGCTGAAGGAGCCGTCGCCGCGGGTCTCCAGCCGTTTGAACTGGGAGACCGCGTAGCCGAGGTAGGCGTCTTTGACCCGGCGTGCGGACAGGAACGCGGTCCGGATGCTGATGAGCTGCTCGCCGAGGGCAGTGCGGGTCTCGTACAGGCCGTCCGGGAGCCAGATCAGTTCCGTGACGGTTGGGTTCATCCCGAGGCAAAGCGCGGCGCACTTCCCGGCCTCGTGAAAGGTCACGTCGGGCTTGGTTGTGACCGTGGTGGCGTCGCGGCCGGTCGGCGGGTGAAGGCCGTGGAACGCGGTCGTTGGGGCGGCGTACACGCCGAGCCTGTCGATGTCGGAGCCGGGCCCGGCGAGACCGTAGGCGGTGGATCCGACGATGCCGGCCAGGAGCACGTTTGCGGGTTGGGCGGCCATCAGGTCGCCCTCACTGCGGGCTGCTTGGGCCGCTCGGGCGGCTGCCGGTAGGTGCGTGCGTCCTCGCCCCAGGGCACGAACGTCACATCCATCTGGTTGTCGACCGCGTGGCGGAGCGCGTCGATCTCTTCCTCGAACGGGCAGATCGACGAGCCGTCGGCGTATCTGGCAACCCAGACGCCTGTCTGGTCTCTCATCGGTCGAGCTCCTTCCGGGCGGTGGTGCAGCCACATACGCACCAGGTGCGGTCGACGCCGCGGCGTTCGCCGTTCTCGTCCAGCGGCCGAGCCGGGTGTGCTGCGAGGCGCGCGTGGAGCGGCTGGAACTCGCTGTGGGGCACGTGGCTGAAGATCTCGTCGCTGAGGGGGCCGGGCTGGACGATGCAGGTGTGCGAGATCTGGTGGTCGGCGCACACCTTGCAGAGCGGGCACAGGCCACCGCCGACGTCGGCGCGGTCGTCCAGCGCTGCCGCTGAGGGTGGGATCGTGAGGTCGCTCATGGTTCTCCTATGCGGCGTTGTGGCCGGAGGCGAGGGCGCGGAGCACGGACGGGACGAGCTGCGGGACGAGCTGCTGCTGGTCCGGGGTGAGGTTGAGGCCGTCGAGGATCTTGCGGACGGCGCCGGCGAGCATCGCGCCCTGCTGCTCGGCGAGCTGGATCTGGCGTTCGGCGATGCCCATCTCATGCGCGACCTTCGCGTACTTCACGACCCGGTCGCGTTCCTGCGCCTCGAGCTGGACGAGGCCGCGGATCGCCTCGCCGGACGCGAAGATCCCGTACTCCTTGTCGGCGGAGTAGGTGTGACCGATGAGGCCGGCGCCTTCCCCTACCGGCGGCGCGCCCTTCACGTACGGTTCGCCGTTCTCCTCGCGGTCTGACTGGGCCCGCAGTGCCTGTTCCTCCAGCAAGCCAGCGTAGAAGTTCGCGCGGAACCACGACATGTTGAGCATGCCGATGATGGCTTGCTGCGGGGTGACTGCAACCTCGTGGTACGCGGCCGTCCACGCGTCCATCGCTTCGCCCTGCGCCTTGGCGACCTCGGCGGAGAAACCGGCGTGGTGGTAGCAGCGGTCGAGGCCGGGGATGGCGGGCTGGTGGCAGCGGCCTCCGCCGCGTTTGGCGCGCCGGTTCTTCACGCATTCCCACCGGTCGTGGTCGGCGCACCAGACGGCGCCGACCTGCCGGACGGGCGCGGCTTCGTCGTCGGTCAACTGACCCTCCCGTCGCCCTGTGGAGCTGAGTCGCCACGTTGGGCGACTTCCTTAGACGTGCGAACGCCAGGGCGGGGCGGCTCGTTCCCTCCTGGCTGGCGGGCGGGACGTTGTCGGTGGTTGCCTCGGGCCACCGGTAGCCGCAGCGGGTGCACTGCCGCTCCAGGTGCTCGATGCGGACGAGCTGTCCTGCGTGCATGTTCGGCGGCCGGTAGCTGGTGGTGGCGGCGCAAGCCCCGCACTTGGCGCATTGCGAACCGGTGCCAGTGAAGGGGGGGCAGTGCGGTCGCCGATGCGAGTTCGGGTTCTGGACTCATGCCTCATCTGCCTTTCGGTCCGGGGCGTCGGAATGTCGTTCGGCGCGGAGTAAGCAGGTCCTGCCGTGAGCCGCGCTGCCACGCCCGTCGGGGCCGCGCATCGCAGGCGGCCGTCATCGGCCGAATGGGGTGCCAATCGGCTTCGGGCGGTGGACAATGCAACCCGCGACCGAGCCAACACGAGGGGAATGGAGCACTATGGCGGACTATGAGGCACCGTGGACACCAGGTCCTGAGGTGCCGTTCCCAGTGCTGCTGCTCAACCCGGAGGGTGATCGCCACATGGCGTTCGACCCCGCCAACGGGCAGTTCTACCGGCTCTGGCAGCACAAGGCACCAGAGCAGATCAACGGCGGCGAAGCGATCCTGCTTCGTCCTACCGATATCGACCTGGTCCTCAAGCAGGCGATGACATGGATCATGCAGCACCCCGGCACCGATCGCGCCTACCGGCTGGGCGATGAGATCATCGCTGGCGCCAAGACCGCTGTGGTGTATTTCGCCCAGCGGGCCGGGGCCGTCTAACGGTAGATCCCTGCGCGGCGCGAGTCTGCCGGTATCAGGCGGGGTCCTCGCCGGGTTCTCCTCGACCCCGGGATGGCGGAGGCCGGTGAACGCTTCGCGGGCGACGAACTCCTGGTTGCGGTCGGTGTCCCCCCGGACGGCGCGGTCAGATGGGATGGAGATGGCGAGGCGGCGGGGCGCTGAGATCGTCTGCGGTGACTCCGGACCGTTGTCTGGTGAACGCGATACGTGATCACCAGTGATCGTCGCGCGTTGATCGAATCCGGGCTGCGCAACCCCATCCCCGCCCCGCCGGACCACGCCTGCCATCACCGGCCCACCTGACCGAGCGCCCGGATCGCCTCGGCGATCAGCCGCTGCCCCTTGCGCTCCTGGTCGCTATCCAGGCGGTCGAGGAGACCGTCCTCGTCGAACGTCGCAGTGATGCGCCCGGCCTTGGCCAGCGCCGCTATGAGGTCCCAGTCCCAGCCCGAGTTCCCGAACGGCCGCTTCCCCGAGAACCCCTCGCCCGTGCTCCACAGGGCGGTGAGAAGCGCGGTCAGGTACTCGCGGATCGTGGCCGCGCCGGCGTCGTTCTCGCCCATCCGAACGTCCAGGACCGTCGCGCCGTCGCCGACCCGTTCCCACCCGTCGGCGCGGTACCGGTACGTGCCCGGCGCGAACGAGCCGGTCGCCAGGGCGATGTCCAGGACGGTGAGCGTCTCGCGGTGGAGTTCGCTCAACTCGTCTTCGCGGTCCCGGTCGAGGTCGTCGAGGTCGATGTCGAGGAGTTCGGCGATGTCGCGGATGACGCTGCTGTTGCCGTAGGGGCGCTTCGGGTCGATGGTGGGTGCGCCGAATTCGCAGTCGTTCCAGCTCCAGTGGGCGTTGCGGAGGAGGGTGAGGTGGTCGTTGGTGATTTCGAATTCGCGGTCAGTCATTCTGTGTCCTTTTTGACGGGTACCGGGTGCCATGTGGTGTACGGCTTTTATTGGGCTTTGTGTCCGTTTATTAGTTCAGTGGCGTGGGTGTCGTGTGCCTCTCATGTCGGGTTCTTGAGGTCAGCGGGTGCGCGTCGATGAGGGTGGCGCCGAGGTCCGGCAAGCGGGCGAGTGCGGCGGGTGGCGTCGACGACGGGGCCGGGCGCCAGGGCGGTTCCCACAGGCGCGGGTCGGGTTTTCCACAGGCGTGTCGCCTTCCAGCTCAGCCATAAGAGACAGAAAGCGGGGTTTTGGCCTGGTGTCTTTCCTTTGGTCCTGGTGCCTGTAGTTGGCATGGTGGGCGGGGGCGAGCCCCCGGTCATTCCTGGAATCACCGGGGGTGAGCCCCCGGTCATTCCTGGAATCACCGGGGGTGAGCCCCCGGTCATTAGTTCGGGCACGACGGGTTGTCCACAGGCCAGCCGCGGCGAGTTATCCACAGGCGGGCTGTGGGTCATTTCGGTGCTCGCGGCTTCCGCTCCGGGCCGGTGTCGACACCCGGCGGCACGATCAGCGTCTGCTCTTCCGGGTCGAGGTGCGCGACCCGCTCCAGAAGGTCGGCCGGAGCGGTCAGCCGGTACTCCGCGGACCACCCCGGCCCGCCACGGCGCCCCGGGGAACGATGCGGCGATACCAGCTCCAGCAGGTTCAGCCGGCGCAGGCGTCCGATGACGGCCCGGACGGTCCGCTCGTCCAGGTCGCACACCATTGCCATCCGCGCCGCCGAGGGCCGCACGCGGGTCCCGTCGAGGTTCCCGTACGTCGCGAGCACCAGCGCGACGTCCTGGACGGTCAGATGCCGCACCCAGCGCCGCGGGTCCCGGGTCTTGCCCTCGTAGAACCCGAGGCGGCACCGCCGGACGAGGCGCTCCCAGTCGAACCGGCGCATCCATTGGACGTCGAGCCCGGCCAGCGCCACGGCATCGTCGCCCGGCTCCTCGTCGGCCACTCATCACTCTCCCGTCCTCGTCACGTTCCAAAGGCCGCTGCCGGGCTCACCCCGGCACGGCCTCCTCCAAATGCGTCCACGGGGGCCTGCTCGGGCACTCGATATGCGGCTCGGCGCACCAGTGCAGCCCGGCGAGCTCCACGCCGCCCTCCACGTACGCCAGGACCGCCAGGCCGCGAACCAAGGCACCAAACGCTGCAGCGGGCCGGCCGCCCTTCACGCCGTACAGCAGCTCGTCCGCAGCCGCGCCGCCGCGCATCAGCTCCTGGACCCACGCGGCGTCGTTCGCGCGCTGCCGATCCGTCCAGCCGCGGATCTCCAGCATCCGCAGCGGCACAGCCGCCCGGAGCGCGGCGGTGAGCTTCTCGTCCAAGCCCGCGTGGAGGGCGGGCCCGTCGGCGAACGCCGCACTCAGGTCCTCAGTGCGGGTCATTTCGGCCCCCGGTCGCTCGCCTGCTTGGCCTGCCGCCAGGTGCCCGGGGCGGGATTCGAACCCGCAGAGATGCCGCCTTTAAGGCGGCTCCGTCGCCGTTGCGCCACCCGGGCCTGCTGCGTGCCCGCTCCCTCTTCCGCCACCTCGATGAGCAGATCGAGCTGGCCAACTGCGGACGGTGCCGCACGTCTCCGCTTCGGAGTGGGCGCGCCCTGCGCTGACGGCCGGTCTCCATCAGGTACCGGCACCGGGGGTGGTTCCTCGGACGCGGCGTGCAGCTCCTGGCTGTCGCTGCGGTCCAGGAGCGCGTCGAGGCGGGCGGCTTGGTCGCGTTCGCGGACGGCGTGGCGGAGCTGTGTCCACACAATGCCGCGGCCCGGGAGTTCCGAAACCGAGGGTTCGCCTTGGGCGCCTCGCACGGTCGACACCATGGGCGCGGTTGGGGGCTGGTTGCGGTTGACGAGGATGACGGTGGGGGTGCCGTGGCCAGGGAGTAGGCGCCGGAGGTGTCGATCACCCAATGCAGGTCCAGCCCTGACAGGTACTTCTCGACGTACGGCTTGCCGAACTCTCGTTTCATGAAGCTGTTCGCGGTGAGCTGCGCGCACCAGCCTCCCGGCTTGAGCAGGTCATTGGCCAGCGCGTGGAACGGCAGTGAGAGTGCGTACTTTCGGTGGCACACGTCCGGGTACCGGGCGCGGACCGCGTCCCGGGCCAGGGCGTCCTTCGGGGTGATGTAGGGCGGGTTCATCACCACCACGTCGTAGGCACCGCGCGCCAGCAATGGCTCATCGTCGGCGAGCAGGGAATCTGCGGTGGCCACCTGCACCGGCAGATCCGCGGGTAGCCCGGCAAGGTCGGTGCCGCTCATCGCGGCGGCCAAGGCGCACAGCCGGTACCGGGCGATCAGCGCCGCGTACGGGTCCAGGTCGCATCCGTGGACCTGCGCCAGCACGTCCGGCACTAGGGCACCGCGCACGCGGGGTGCCCCTGGGTGCAGCCACTGCCACGCTTCCAGCCGCAGGAAAGTCTCGACTAGGACGTGCCCGGTCCCGCACGCCGGGTCGATGACCTTCAGCGAGCGCAGTCCATCCCATCCGGCTTCGTCGGCGGCATGGTCGAGGGACAGGGACAGGAGCAGGTCGGTGACCCATGGCGGGGTCTGGCACAGCGCGCGTCCCTTACGCGCCTCTTCGCTGAGCTGCTGGTAGAGGTCACCGATGCGGTACCCGTCCGGGACGCCCGGCAGGTCCACGGTCGTGTGCTCGGCGTACAGGGCCGCGATGTCGGCCGCCGCGTCGCCAGGGTCGGCGTCCCACATCGGGTTCGCAGCAGGGTCAGCGAAGCCGGCGAGCGCCGGGTTGCACGAGGCGAGCTGCTCAGCCTGTTTCCGGATCGCAGCAGAATCGTCGAGGTTCTCGGCCGAGATGAGCCCATAGCGGCCAGCGTGGTCGACGACGGCGGCAGTGTGGACCCACGCCACCGCGGCACGCTCGCCGATCCGACCAGCCAGCTGGCTGGTCACCGCCTGCGCGGCCTTCCACAGCGCGGCCTCGCCATGCCGCGCCTGCACGGCCGCATCCCGCCATGTGACGCCGGTGAACCCTGCGATCCCGATCACGCAGCCGCCCCCCGCTTCTTCGCGCGGTAAAGGGCGCTGCGGTCACGACCGCACGCCTTGCACCTGCCGGCAGCCGTGAGGATGTCCGGGACGAGTCGGTGCCCGTTGGAGCAGTGGGTTCGAGGCGGCTTGGCTGGCTTCGGTTCGACCTCGGCCAACGCGCGCCGTTCGCGCTGCTGCCGCCGGTTGACCAGCAGCTGAACACCGCTACGGCGGCCCCGGCGCCGGTCGCCCTTGCCCCAGAACCGCGACGGTGTCTCGCCCTCGTGCCACAGTGTGAGGAACTCGCGGCGGGCGTTCTTCAGATGGGTGTTGAAGGTGTTGTAGCGCTTCCCGACCGCGGCCGACGCTGCGACGGGGTCCTCGTAGGCGGCCAGCGCGAGCAGCATCGCCTGATGTGTGGCGGACAGCCGTTCCCAGATCTGCCACAGTGCTACCCGATCCACTACCCCGTCCTCGCAGGAGCGGTGGGCGCGACGGTCGAGTTCCCAGTACTTGCGGAATCCCCGCATGCCTTCGAACCCGGCGTCGGGGTTTCGGCGGTCGTAACCCCATGTGTGCCCGTAGTCCTGCTGGAGCCGGTTCACGGCGTCCGCGCCGAGCCGCTTCAGCTCCCACGGGTCCGGGGCGTCAATGGCCGTGTAGATCCCTTCGACGATCGCGTACCAGGCGGCTTCGTACCGGTCCTGGTAGTCCATCGCCTGCGCCCTCGCCGCTCTCACCGCGATCCGCGCGAGCCGTTCGATGTCAGCGAGGTTGTAGCCGTGCCGCAAGGTGTGCGCATCGTCTGGGGCTGGCACCCACCTGGGCTCGGGCGGCAGGGAATCCGCGGCCTGTCCGGTCGGCTCGTAGTAGGTGAGCTGAACCATCACGCACCTCCCTGAGCACCGCGGCGGTGCGCCGCGTCGCGGTCCTTCTGTTCCTGGACGGCCGCCTTCGCCGCGGCCTTCTCCTGCGGGGAGGCGCGGCGTTTCCCGGAGGCGACCGCGCGGGCGTCGACCGCTGGCCACGCCAGGCTCTGCGCCGAGTAGGACTCGCGGCCGTACGTCTCATAGGCGGGGCATGACGGCTTCCCGCAGTGGCACCTCGCCAGCGCGCACGTGCCCGGCGGCGGTTCGGGCAGGCCGCGCTCGGCCGAAGGGATGTGCAGGACGCAGCGGGGCCCCTGGATGAACAGCCGGGTCGGTGTCGCCCCGCACGTGCGCTCTTCAGCTGCGGAGTAGTGCACGCACGGCTTGCTCAACTGGTCAGTCACGGCGCACCGCCGAGCGCGCCGAGCGCGGCCGCATCGGCACGGGACACGCAGCCGGCGAGGCGCTGCCGGTGGAGCGCCCGCGCGACCGGGACCGGGCTACCCATCGCTGTCCCCGTCCAGAGGGCGGATTCCGGCGGCGGCGCGGGCGACGGCGTCGTTCAGGTCGTCCAGCCGGACGACGGGTGCGCCGTTCAGCGCGAATACCGGCAGGTCGTCGAGGATCTCCCTGAACGCCTGCACAGTCACTTCGGCGGGGACCTTCCCCGCCCCGGGGCAGCCCGCGCGCAGCGAGCCGTGGCTGTAGATCAGCCCTGTCGCGGTCATGGCCCTGGTCTCACCGCAGTGCGAGCAGGTGCCGGTGCGTCGCCGCGCCTTCGGCGTCGATGATGGGCGCGGCTCGGACGCGGCGGCCTGCACGATCACCGCCCCCACGTGATCAGGTCGGCGATGAACTCGATGAGGTCACCGACCCAGCCGCCGCGGCGGCGTCTGTCGCGGCGGGCGCTGCGGTATCTGCGCATGTGGTCTCCTCAGAAAAGGGCGTGCTGGACCACGTCCAGGCCCAGCTCGTAGGTGTCGATGTCCTGACCGTCCGCACGGGCCCGCGCGACCCATTCCGCGGCCATGTCCCGCGCGTTGCGAACCGCCTGCTCGAACCCGGCGCGGTGGTTCGTGCCACAGCACACGCACCGGCAGGGCTCGTGCTCAGCGTCGTAGCAGGCGCGGCCGCATGAGCCTGCGACGGAGCCGCCTACGCGGACGGTCAGGACGGAGGTCACAGGAGCTTCGCCTCCTTCAGCAGGCGGCGGGCCTGGTCGAGCCGCTCCCAGTCGTCCGCGGTCCCGCCGGTGTCGGGGTGCAGCTGCTTGGCCAGGAACCGGTACAGGCCGTTCGGGGTGGCGGTGTCGGCGTCCTTGGCGTGCGGGCTCGCCTGGTCGCGCATCCAGCGGACGGCGTCATCGGAGGAGGCGAACCCGCCCTCGGCGGCGGGCAGCGCCCGGAACCCGACGTACTGCTCCGCGCGCCTGGTGACGCCGTACCGGTCGACCGCCCGCAGCGCCTCCAGCGTGAGAGCGATCGCCCGGACGTTGGCCTGCCACGCCGGTAGGGCCCCGCCCCATTCCTGCTGGTAGGTATCCGCGGCGTACCGCAGCGGCCCGTGGTCGCTGCTGAAACTGACGACGACACCGGGGAACTCGACGTGCGCGCGTGCGCGAAGCATCCCGTCCTGCCGGATGTCCGCCTTCCCGGCGTCAACCTGGAGCACGACGAGGTCGGCGCCGAGAAGCCCGGCCTCCCGCTGCAGGAGATCGAGGGTGGACTTCCACGATGCGCGGAAGACCCCGGACGAGCGGCGCGGGCTCGTCACCGGGTCGGTCCATACGGTCAGCGGCTCGATCTGGAACCTCACGAACGTCCTCCGGCTGGCAGGTCGGGCGGGGTGAAGCCCGGCTTGGAGGTGACGTCGTCGAGGAACTCGGTGATGGTGATGGGGCCGTCGGTGGTGTCGAGCTCGATCAGGTCGAGGGCGCGCCACAGCTCGACGTCGTGCTCGTCGGGGACGATGCCCTGCCGGAGGGTCTCGTCGCGGTGCTGGGAGATCACCCAGGCGAGGCGGAACACGGTCGTCACCTGCCGGGTCTTCCGTGCCGAGTTGGCTGGGGCAGGCTGTGGGGACGGCAGAGCAGCCGCGTTGTTCAGGGCGTTCTTGGCCTCGCTGAGGCGCCGCTGGAGGATGCGTCGGTAGCCGATCGCGCGGCGCCGCCATTCCTGATGCTCGCCCTGCGCGGCGAACCACTTGTCCTTGCCTGCGGGGCCTGCCTGGTGGCATTCCTGCCGGAAGCTCTCCAGGTCGGCGCGGCGCTCGGCGAGTTGGTCCTCGACATCACGGAACGCCGATCCCAGCGCGGCGTGGGTTCGGCGGACCATCTGCGGGTGAAGCAGCAGGTCCCACAGGGACGGGTGTTCGTCCCGGTCGAGGTTGTTCTCGATGAGCGTGCGGAAAGAGTCGTCCGGCAGTGTGGACAGGTTGTGGAGCTGCGTCGCGGGGTCGGTCGCGGTGGTCATGTCGTCCTCCTGGATTTGCGGCGACGCCGCTTGGGGGGCTTGTCGCTCTTCGTCCAGCCGCGGCCGCGTAGCCGCCCGGGCCGGCGCTGACGGGACAGGGCGGCCTCGCACACCCGGCAGCCGACCGCCGGGCCGGTGTGGCCGCAGCGGGTCCGCCCTTCGGGTGTCCCAGTGGCGACCTGGGTCAGGACCTGACCGAATTTGCGGGCCATCACAGCCCCTGCCGTCGGGCGAGGTCCCCGGCCCACGCCTCGCACGTGGACCCGAGGTTCAGGACGGCGGCGTGGAGGCGCTCCGGGTCGGTTTCGGCGAGCGCCGCGTACAGCCGGGCCCGCACCAGGTCGGCCCAGGTGCTGCAGCCGGCGTCGATCGAGCGCTGCAGGTGCTGCTCTGTCCGGGCCACGATCGTCGCGAACGGCGCGCCGGTGCCGTCCCGCTTCGGGAGGTCGTCCGGGACCGCGGTGACCGGGCCGGTCCGGAGCCCTGTGACGATCGGGGCGAGGACGGTGGCGGCCCTGTCGACCCACGGGCCTGGGATCGCCGTCTCGAGCGCTACGGCCAGGCCCTCCCGGATGGCCTCGACGCGCGCGCCCGGGACCGGAGCCTCACCGCCGTGGAGTTCGTTCACTTGGCCGGCCCCTTCGGGGTGGGTGAGCCTGGTGGAGGCGGACTCTGTGTTTCGCCGCCACCCGTGCCTCCGCCACCCGGGGGCGGGTCGTCGTCCTTACCGCCGTCCGGCGGCGGGGACGTCTGCGTCGCAGACGGTGACGGCTCGGCCCGGGTCGGAGCCGGTGTTCCAGGCCGGGTTGCCTGTTCTGTCCGGCGGGGGCGGGGCTTCACGGTGGCCGCCGGGGCCGTGGGCGTGCGGATACGTGACGGTCCGGGCGCGGGTGGCGGAGCGTCGAGGGCTCCGGGTGGTGTCTCCGTCACCCCGGCGGCCGGGGGTGAGGCAGGGTCGGCGCTGGCTGGGAGACCGGCGACGTAGCCGCCGAACATGGCCGCCGCAGCGAGGCACGCGACCAGCCCACAGAACGCGGCCCTGTGACCGACGATCCAGCGGCACAGGTCGTCCAGGAGAGTCCGCCACCGGGGGGCGTCGGCATGGTGGCCGCGGCGCCGCTCAGGCTCGTACTCGACGGGCGGCAGCATCGCCGTGATGTCGTTGTCGTCGCGCCCAGTCACGGCGTGGACCTCTTACAGGAGGGGTCCTGCGGGACGACGTTGAGCGCGCCGTAAGGATTGTCGCCGTGGTAGACGACGTAGATCCGGTTGCCGTGCCGGTCGCACTTAGTGGCGACGTTCGAGAAGCCGTCCGGCATCGAGTAGACCTCGGCCGCGCTGTCGTCCTTGGACTTGATCGGCGCGTCGTTGAACGGCTCGGTCATCTTCGCGCAACCGCTGGCGAGCGCCAGCACACCAGCGGCGCCTGCCGCGGTGAAGAGGACACGTAGACGCAGGTTCATGAGGTCTCCCGGGTGGGTGGGGTTGGTGTGAGGGTGATGCGGAGGCCAAGCGCGGCGGCCCACTCGTCGAGCGACGCCATGTTCGGAATGCGGGAGCCGGCCTCCCATGCGCCGACCGTGGACGGCCACCGGCCCATGCGTTCGGCGAGCTGGGCCTGATTAAGGTCCTGGGCGTACCGGGCCTTGATGAGTTGCTGCACGAGCGGGTGCCTCACCGGCCCACCTCCGCGGGCTCCGGCGCGGTCAGGAGGATGCCGCGGAAGTGAGCCGGGCCACGGCTCACGAACCCGGCGCGCTCCAGCACGCGCAGGTGGTAGTGAACGGTGGATGTGCTGGTGACGCCGACCGCCGCGCAGATCTCCCGGACGGTCGGCGGGTAGCCGCGCCGCTGCACGGACTCGCGGATGGATGCGAGCACCGCCCTCTGCCGCATGGACAGGCCCGCCTCAGCGCGCTCATCGGCGAGCGCGGCGCGGTCACCGTCACTCTGGTCACGGGTCTCGTCCAGTTCAGCGCGGAGACGGTCGACCTCGTCCAGCAGTGCCGTGACGTGCTCGGCTGAGCGTTGGATCCAGCGGGCGACCGGGTTGTCGATCCCGCGGATCGAGTCGGGGTCGTATGCGGCGCGCGGCACGATCATCTCGGCAGCGCGGCGCATGACCGCGTGCTCGTCGGGGCCGCCCTCGTCGCGGAGCATGAGGTCGGCGTAGATCGGGGTGCCGTCGGCGTCCTCGGCCTGGGCGCCGTGCTCATCGAGCGGGTGGGCAGGGCCGAGGATGTACTGCCAACCGGAGTGCGTGGTCGTCAGGAGCGGGCCGGTGGTGCGGTGCCCGATCCACTGCCATGGCGGCGCGGGGACGGCGGCGAGGTCCGCGCGGATCTCGGCGAGCTTCTCATCCGGCATCCGGTCAGCCACGTCCCACCGCCTCCGGGAGGTCCCAGCCGAGGTCCTCCGCTTCCTTCCACACGGCCGCCAGGTCCGCGCGCGCCCGCTCGACCCGGTCCCGCAGCTCCGCCAGCTCGTCCGGGCCGCCGGAGAAGGGACACTGCGTCCGAGCGCGGACGCGGTTCCGCAGCACGATCACCGGGACACCGCCTCGGCCAGCTCGTACCGGGCGGTCTGCGTCACCACAGGCCGTGCCACGGCGGGCGAGCACAGGACACGGGCGGCGGGGCCGGTGTGCATGAACGCCGGGAGCGGCGCACCGTAGGTCCGGCCGTCCTGGCTCCTGAAGAACAGGATCCGCCGGGCCTGGTCAGCGCCGGGGTTGCTGATGTGGACGGCGCGCCAGCCCCGCACCTCGGCGCGGTCCCCGATGCACGCCGCGGCCTCGAGCGCGTGCAGGACCTCCGCCTCGATCTCGACGGGCTCGTCGGCCTGGACGGGGTCGCGGCCGAGAACGATCGGCAGCTTCGCTATCCGAAGGGCCAGGATCGCTTTGCCGGCGCGGAGCCAGCAGTAGTTGCACACCTTCGCGGCCTCGTCGGTGAGGTCGTGCAGGTGGATCGACTCGTTGTAGTGGAGGTGCTCGGCGATCTTCTCCAGCGCCTCCTGGTTGTGGACACCGGCGAGCTGCCTGGCCCGATCCTCTTCCCTGGTCATGTGTGCCTCCGGATGGGGGTGACGTTGGCGGGCAGCACCTGCTGGGCTGGGCCCTTGCAGGTCGCGAAATGGGGCATGAACGTCTTCTCAAGGGGGTGGCGGGCGTCGCCTTCGACTGACGCCAGGGACCGAGCCCTCCAGGCGCCGAGCGCGTCCTTGAATGCCAGGACGTTGCCCTTCGGGTTCGGCTCCGGGTCGAGCGGCTGGTAGGCGCCGGACTCGGTCAGCGCGAAGATCACCGGCTGGCTGCACAGCCGGCAGGCGGGCGCGTTCCTATGCCTTCTATGCGCCATCAGGTGCCCCCGGATGGACGGCGTCGTAGCGCTCGACTACCTCGCCGGGGATCCGGCCGCGCGGGTGGACCTTGATGCCCTCTCGGGCAGCCCACGCACGGATCGCCTGCGACCGCTCGCGGTCCATGCTCGGCGCGTTGCTCTTGCGAGTGGGCTTGCCGGTCAGCGCGGCGACCTCGGCCTGCGCCGCCTCCAGTTGGGCCCGCAGTTGCTCGGCGCGGGCCTCGACCTCGGCGAGCTTGGCGGCGCGTTCCTCGGCCTCCTTTTTCTCGGCCAGCCACGGCTCG
Source organism: Actinomadura sp. KC06 (assembly GCF_004348735.1). Lineage (GTDB taxonomy): Bacteria > Actinomycetota > Actinomycetes > Streptosporangiales > Streptosporangiaceae > Spirillospora. Next base: position 17,826 of record NZ_SMKT01000014.1, on the reverse strand, counting down.
TAGAGCGCCACCAGCGCGTCGATCGCCGTCGAGGCTTTGGCCGCGGCGCGCTCGAGCTTCTTGTCGCCCGAGGCGTGGGCGTCCGCGAGGAGCTGCTCGATCCCACCGGCCACCATCTCGGTCGGCGTCGGCGTCGGCGTCGGCGCGGCTGCGGGCTGTCCCTGGGGAGCGGGACCGGTGGTGGCGGGTGCGGTCGGGTTCTCAGCAGACATCGGGGTGGCCTTCTCTTCGGCTTGGGCGGGCTCGGCCGGGCGCTCGCCTGCCCGGTCGGTTGAGGGGTCCACAACCCAGCCTTCGGCGGTGATCCGGGCGATGAGCTGCGGCCGTGGGATCTGGAAGGCGGCGGCGACCCAGCCCACGGTCTTGCCGTGGAGAAGGGCCTCTCGCTGCCGGTCTGTGAGTTGGGTGATCTGGACGGAGGGCATGGTCACCGCCTCCCGGGGTGGGTGATGCCAGGGCCCGCCACCGACAAGGGAGAGCGAGAGTGACGGGCCCTGGCGGTTGGTGCGGGCAGTCGCGTACTCGCGACTGCCCGGGTCTTGGCCCGCCCGGCCCCCGGGGAAGGCAGGGCCGGGCGGGTAGCGGCGGAGGAGCTCAGCTCAGGCGCGAACGCCGTGCACACCGCCGCGTCGGGTGCGGACCAGCCAGACCCCCCTGCTGGCCGGTCCGCGGTTTGGGCCCTCGGCGCCCGCATGGTGTGGGTGCGGGCGCCGAGGGTTGCAGCCGATCCCGCTCCCCCGAACGGGATCGGCTGCTGGCCGCGCCTCCACCCCCCGGTCAGGGGCGCGGCCACGGCGCTGGAGGGGCCCGCGCCGCACGGGGTGCTGTCCGTGCGGGGGCGCTCGCTCCAGCGCGTCTGTGTAGTCGGGGCCCCGCCCACCGCAGGGATCGTGACGGTGGGCGGGGTTGCCGAGGAGACCTGGGAGCTGGACTCCTCGGCGCGCGTCACCAGGCCGGAGGCATGGCCCGGGACGCGGTACAGGGTGCGGGGCGTCACAGGGCGCTCCGCAGGTAGCCGGCCACTTTGGGCCGGAGGGTCGGGCACAGGTGCTGGGTCGCGGCGTTGGTGATGGCGTGGATCTCGCGGCCGGTCAGGCCCTCGACCGGTCGGGGCTCCACCACCGGGTCCGGGACGCGGTCGATCGCGGCGCACAGGCCGAGGCCGATGCGGAGCAGCTGGGCGTCGGACGCGGCCCACAGCTCGGGGGCCTCTGTGCGGGCCCACCCCAGGTACGCGCCCTCCTCTTCAGTGGACAGGCCGGTGGTGTTGAGGTCGACGTCTTGGGTGCTGATCTGGGGCACCAGGAGCAGGCCGCCGCAGGCCGCCGCGACGATGGGCAGGAGGAACGTCCGCCAGTTCATGCGCGCTGCCTCCTCGATGTGCCGAGCGGAGTGTTGGCGAGGCGGTCCAGGCGGGCTGCGACCAGCGGCAGATGGTTGGTGCGCAGGAACTCGGCGACCGCGGCGACCTCTTCGAGGACCTCGCCATTGCGGAGGACGGCGCGAGAGCGGTGTTCTTCGGCGATGACCGCTCGGGCGCGGGATCGTTGAGCGTCGGCGGCCTCCGCGTCCGCGCGCACCCGCTCGGCTCGCACCTTCTTCCGGAGGTCCCGGACTTCCCAGATCAGGCCCACGATGGCCGCGCCGAGGAGGACTAGGACGATGACCTCGGTCATGAGGCGCCTCCGAGGGTGACTTCGACCTCGGCGCGGGTGCCCCAGCCGGTGCGCAGGCACGTCGCCATCGCGTACCAGCGGACCGGCCGCAGGATGAAGTAGGCCCACAGCGCAGCCAGGGGCGCGAGCATCCAGGTGGCCCACTGTGAGCAGACACTCTGGTCGGACCGCCAGACGGTGAGGTACCGCAGGCACTGCGCGTACCCGATCAGGACTGTCATGGCCAGCAGGGACAGCGTCAGCGCTCCGTCCACCACCGGCTGCACCAGGAACAGCGCCGCGAACAGCATGGTGGAGACCGCCATCGAGACCCACCGGCTGAAGTGCAGCCAGTACGCCAGGGACGTCACCGGCAGGTAGCGGAAGCGCCAGAGGCTACGGACCGTCGAGCCCCGCATCCAGCGGGTGTACTGGCGGAAGTGGTTGCCCACCTTCTCCGGCATCGCGGTGAAGACGAAGCTGGACGGCTGCTGGACTGTCCGGCCCTCGAGTTTGGCGAAAAGCGTGAGCATGCTGTCGTCGGAGAACCGGACCTCGCGGCCAGCCAGCGTCTCGTTCAGGTAGGTGTCCAGGTACTGCCGGACTGTCTCGGCGCGGTAGAACGCCAGCGGCCCGGAGTTGACCAGCACGCTGCCCATGGCCGACAGGGACGACCGGTCGATCAGCTGGGAGGTGACGTACCAGAGGTCGGTGAACCTCGCCAGCAGGGTGGTGCGGTTGTTGGCCGCCAGGACGACGCCGGCGACCGCCTGCACGTCCTTGCGAGCCAGTGGTTTGAGGCCCTCGGCCACCGCCTCCCGGTCCAGGATGGCGTCGGAGTCCACGGTGAGGAACGCGTCGGCGTCCGGTGCCATCGAGATCGCCGTCCCATGCGCCTGGCGCTTGCCCCGATTCGGCGTGCGGACCCAAGAGGTGCGGAGCCCCGTCCGTGCACCCTCGGCCAGGAACCATGCGCGCACGGCTGAGAGGTCGACCTTGTCGGAGCCGTCGTCCACCACGAGGATGTGGTCCGGCCGCCGGGTCTGGTTGCCCAGCGACATGAGGCACCGCACCAGCAACTCGGGGTCCTCGTTGTAGGCGGGCACCAGCACGGCCAGATTGAGGCTGTCGAGATGGCGCTGCTGCCGGCGCGTGACGGTGAAGGGCCGCTCGGCGTGCGCGAGGACGAGCTGGAAGACCAGCATCGCGGCGGACAGGGAGTAGACCATCCCGAACTTGCGGGTGTCTCCGTTCAGGGCCTGCATCGTGACCATGGCGTGGTGGATGGACCATCCGACCGCCGCGACCAGGAGGCCGAGCATGACGGTGATCAGTCGCCCGCGCGCACGCCGAGCCTCGTAGATCTTCACGAGTGGTCGGCCTTCTTGCCGCGCCGGAAGGTCAGTTTCATCAGCACCGCACCGGCCGCGACGAGACCGACGGCCACCGCGATCAGCCAGAGCTGGCCGATGTAGATGCCGAATGCGCTCACACCAGCACCGGTCACAGGGAGGGTTTTGCCGTAGTCCATGTCAGTGGTTCTCCGTCGTCTGATCGCGGTTGGGGAACTCCTGGGGGCCGCTGCCCGTGGCGACGGGAACGGGGTAGCCGCCGGTCGCGTCCGGGTGGGCGCCGCTGGTAGGGGTGCCGTTCGGCGGCGTCCCGCCCGACTGGGCTGCCAGCTCGAGCGCGGCGGGCGCGTACGCGCCGAGCACCGTCTCGAGGTCCTGCACAGCGAGCTGGGCATGGCGCTGCGCCTGGGTGTGCTGGTCGGCCTGGCCGTTGGCGTTCCTGGCCGCAGTGTCGATGCGGGTGATCTCCTGGCGGATCGCCTCGATCTCCCGCTCGCGCTGGGCGCGGAACTCCTCGATCTCCCGCTCCTTTTCGGCGATGAGCTGCTCGCGGGAGTTCCTGTGGCGGAGCTGCTCCTCGGCGTCCTGGCGGCGGGCCTGGGCCTCGTGGCCGTGGTGGTCGACAGCGTTGCGCTTCTCGGCCAGGAGCTGGGCGAGGTCCCGCCCGGTGTCCGGCGATTTGAAGGCGGGGGCGATCTGTGCCGGAGGGTGCGCGATCTCTTGCTGTGTGTTACCACGCATGGACCGGGTGTTCTTCATGGGTTGCCTCCTTGAGGGGTTAGTGGTCGTGGTTGAGGGGTGCGAAGGGGTCGTCGGGGAGGCGGCCGTGCCATGCCTGCGCGACTCGCCGGATCAGGCCAGCGCGGTCGTTCGCGCGCGTGAGGCGACCGAGGAACGACTTGTCGTTGCGGTGCTCGGCGACGAGGTGGGCGTGCATGACGCGGATGCGGTTGAGCCGTCGGCGGGCACCGGCGAGCGCGGTCTCGGCGGTGTCGGGGCTGCAGGCGGCTTGGGCGAGGATCGCGGTGAGCGCCCCGGAGTCGGTGGTGACGGCGATGGAGTTGAGGGCGTCGCGCATGCTGGTGCCGTGCTCGCCGTCGAGGTGGGCGATGACCTGGTCCATCTCCTTGGCGGCGCGCTCGGCGGTGGCGAGCATGTCGTCCAGCACCGGCCGCTGCGCCCGCACCGCAGCCGCACCGGCGTCGGGCAGGGAAACGATCAGCCGCGCCGCCGCGCACTGCAGGCAGTCCCCCGAGTTCGGGTGCCACACCAGGTGTTTCGCGAGCCGGGCCCGCGTCTCCTCCGCCGTCGCGCGAGTCACGGTGACACCTCCGCGTCGATCCGTTCGAGGCGGCCACCACAGCGGGATCGGTCGCACACCGCGTCGCCGCCAGCGACCACCTGGCGGCGCTGCTTGGCGGACAGGCGTGTGGTGGTCCGGTCACAGCGGACGCAGATACGCGGCGAGCACGGCGTGGACCGAGACAGCAGGCCCCTCAGCACGGAGATCATCAGGGACCGCCCAGAGGTGCATACGGGTCGGCGGGCTCGTAGCCGTACCAGGCGTTGGCGAGCAGCTCGGCGGCCTTCTCCAGCCCGGCGCGGTTCGCGCCGTGCCCGTTGACGGCCTTGTTGACGAGCTGGGCGTGGGCTTCGCGGATCCGCCCGTCCCGCTCCGCCTGGGCGGCCTTGAAGTGGTCGCGCCAGTTGAGGAGTTCCGCGACCGGCGAGGACACGTCCGACTGGGTGTACGGCGCCTCGTACTCGACGCGCGCCGGGTCGACTTCCTCGGTCAAGAAGCCAGCGAACCCCTCCCCCTCGACCTGGTTTCGCATCGGCCCGTACGCGGCGACGTCCGCCCCACCGTCGCTGACCTTCACGACCCACATCAGGCCGCCTCCTCATTCGTCTTGTCGGCCTTGGAGGCAGCGGACCGGTACCCGGTCACGATCTGGACGGCCGCCGCGTGGGTGCACTCGTCAGCGCCGCAGGCGCAGGACCACACGTCGCCCGTCAGCACGACCTGGTAGGTGCCGTGGTGGCCGCGGACCAGCGCCCTGACCTCGTCCGGGCGGGTGGCGCCGGGCGGGGTGTCGGCGTGCAGGATCCGGACGTTCTCGTCCCTCAGGTAGGAAAGGGTCTTGCGACGGACGTCACTCACTCGAACCGCCCCCGGCCTCGGCAGCGGCCTGCGCGGCGGCCTCGGCGTCAGCGGCGGCGAGCGTGGCCTGGTCGCCGCCGTCCACCTCACCCGGGATCGCGCTGGTGACCTCGGCGGGATCGATGTCGGGGCTGACATCGAGGCGCAGGCCCTCGTCAACCGACATCGCGACAGCCAGGTCGGTGGACTTGGGGAGCAGCTTGACGAGGCGGCGGACCATCGTCTTGTGCGCCATGGCCTCGAAGTGGTCCTTCCAGGGGCCGACCACGTCGCCGTTCTTGGTCTTGGCCATGGCGTGCTTGTCGCGATGCTTTTCCATGTCCGCGACGGTCACGGGGTCGGTGACGCCGTAGCCGCCGCGCTCCAGCCGGGCCACGGCGTAGTAGAGGCGGGGCTCCCCCCGAGTGCCGTCGATGTTGGGTCGGTGGATCAGCTTGTCGCCGTCCAGGCCGTACTCCAGCTCGTAGTGGTCGTTGGTGAACACCGTGCGGGGGGCGATGTTCAGGACTCGGCCGGAGCGGTAGCACAGCTCGGCGTAGCCCTGGTAGCCGATGATGAGCTGCGCGCGGTACCCGCCCATCGGCTGTTTGGTCCGCTCGTTGACGGGTCCGGCGTTCCTGTCCCAGAACGGGATGAGCCACGCGTGACCGAGGGATCCGACACCAGGACGCAGACCGAGCTGGGCACAGGTCATCAGGCCGCCGAGGACGGATGCGGCCTCGCACTCGGCGAGGTTCTTGGTGGTGCGGATGCAGGTGAGCGCGTCGCGGACGAGTTGGCCGGCCTCGGCGCCTTTGGGCATCGCGAGCTGGTACTGCTTCTGCATCTGGTTGATCTGCTGCGCGAGGGTGAGCTGTTTGGCAGGCGCGTCGCCGTTGCCGTTCTGGTTGCCGCCACGCTGGGCGGCGGCGCGCTGGGCGAGGTCGCGTCCCATCAGGGGGTCTCCTTGATCTTGTTGAGGAACTTGCGGTACGGGGTCTCCGTGACGACCTCGGCCGCGACGTCCGGGTGCTTCTCGCGCAGGTCGGCGACGGAGGCGGTGGTCTTGACGTGGTTGTTGCGGGTCGCTACCAGCTCGCCGCGGTAGTACGCCTCGGTGGCGTTGCCCATCACGTACGCCAGCTCGTCACGCAGCTCGTTCTTGCGCCTCTTCGCGTTGCCCTCGGCCTTCGTCAGCGCCTTGTGCTCGGCGAGCTTGGCCACGAAGGCGTCGTCGACGTCGATCGGCTTGCCGGGGACACCGGTCGGAAACAGCCGGTTGACCAGGTCTTCGGACGCCCGACCACCCTCGAGCGCTGGCGGGGTGCGGGCTTCGACCATGCGCCACAGGTCCAGCTCCATCGCGCAGATCGTGTCGATGAGCGCCTCGTCGCGGTCCACCCGCCGGATCACCGGAGGCTCCCCGCCGATCTGCGCGACCACCCACGCGTGCGGGCGGCCGGTCACAGCGAGGTAGTGCTGAGACTGGGCCTCGGCGCCGTCGGAGACCTGGTCGTCCTCCCACTCGTCGCGCCGGTGGTAGTTCGTGTTCTTGATCTCGACGAGGCCGCCGTCTGCAGCCGCAGCGTCGACCGAGGCCATCTGCCACGAGCGGGACTTCGACCTCATCAGCCCGACACGGGTGGCGGGGATGCCGGTCTCCTCGTTGAACCACTCGAGGATCGCGGGCTCAACGACCTGGCCCCACCGCATCCGCTTCGTCTGCTCTCTGGCCGGCGCCTGCCCCACCTTGTCGAGGTAGACCTCCAGGCGGGTCTTCCACGGGTCCAGGCCGAGGCAGGCGAGGGCGTCCGAGCCGCCTACCCCTTCTCGGCGGGCCTCGAGCCAGACAGGCCGCGGCGCGTCGTAGGGAAGGACGAGCTCGGCGTCCGGGAAGCCGTGAGCCACACCGCTCACCACGGGGCCGTCGAGGATCGTCATGACCCGTCACCCCCGGCGCGGGCCGCCTTGTCGAGCGCGGCCTTCGCGAGGCGGATGTTGCGGCGGGCATCAGCGAGCGCCTTCGCCTGGCCGGTGGTGAGTTCCGGGTCGGACCAGTCGGACTGCAGTTCCTGCTCGGTGTCGCCGAGCATCCGGTGGGCGTTGCGGCGAATCGTCTCGAAGGAGGGGAGGGTCATGCCGCCACCGCCATCTCGGTCGGCTCGCACACCAGGTCGGGCACCGGAGCGGGCTTGCGGGCCTTGGCGTGGCTGCCGTGCGTGCGCAGCCGGTTCGGGCGCGGCCGGGACCAGACACGCTTGCCGTGCTTACCGGAGTGCCCGAGGCGCCAGCACAGCGCAGCGACGTACAGGTAGGCGGCGACGATGATCGCCAGGGCGAGGACGGCTCCAGCGGCCACGTTCACCACCACCCGCAGTTGGAGCAAGTGGAGCCGCTCTGCTGCGTCTGGCAGATCGTGCAGGTCCATTTGGGGCCGTGGAGGACGGTCAGCAGGCGCTTCACGACGCACCCCCGTACAGGGCGTCCGCGGCCTCGATGACGCGGCGTTCGGCGTCCTCGACGAGGGTCTGCCGGTCCTGACCCGGTCCGGGCGCGACCTCGCTGCTGTCGACGTCCTCCTGGTGCTCCAGCTCCGACACCAGCTCCCCGAGCCGCTCGGCGCGGTCGTGGTCGGACATCTGCGGGGCGTGCTGGCGTAGCTCCTCGAGCGCGGCCTGCTCGCCGATCTCCTGCTCCCAGTACCGCTGGGCCGTCGCGAGGATCGCTTCACGCGCGACCTCGTGGCGCACCCGCGCGAGGGTGGTCTCGTCGACCGTCCATGCCGGGACGGTGCGGGTGAGCGGTTCGGCGTCGTCGCCGTTCACGAGGAACTCGGCGACGGTCTGCGCCATCAGCGTCTCGTCGCCGACCGGGACGACGATGTCGTCCATGCCCTGCCGGAAGCGGACGGCGTACTCGGTCTTCGTCCCCAGCGGAGCGGCAGCAGCGCGGGTCTCGATGGACTGGAGCGTCATCGCTGCTCACCACCCGGCGCGCAGTCCGGCAGGTGGTGGGTGACGTCTTGGTCGTCGACGGGGCAGTCGCAGGTCGGCCACTGCGGGCACGACCGCGCGTGCATCACGTTCTGGAACGGATCGGTGTCCTGGCACTCGCACACCGACACCCGCCCCACGCACCGCACCAGGCCCCGCCGCTGGTGGATCTCCTCCGGGGTGCCCGGCGTGTTGCCGTACGCGCCGCCGTCCAGCGGAATCAGGAGGACCCTCCACCCCTGGGCGTTGCAGCCCAGCATGTCGGCGGGGATGTCGATGTCCGCGTGGTACTTGGTGGCGAACCACAGGTGGCCGTCGCCGGTGGACCAGATCTCGCCGGGCCGGGGGTTCTGCGCGGGCGCGACCCGGCCCACGGCCAGCGACGGGGCGGACAGCGGCACCGTGAGGCGCCCGTTCGGGGTGGTGATCTCGACGGACGGGCCCTCGGGGCCGACCACGACGGGAGAGGTCTGGCCGACCCGGACGATCTCGCCCGGCTGGTAGGTGGGGGTGGTCATGCTGTACCTCCTGGGGGGATGGCGAGGACGGGCATGGGCTCGGTGGACACCGAAAGCGCGAGGGGCTGCGCGGCGGGGTTGCAGGTCGGGTCGCACACGAACCCGTGCACGCCGTTCCGGTAGGTGGGGACGGTCGGCAGCGGCCACGACTTGCCGCACTCCAGGCACATGCCGCCCGCCGCCGCGCGGTTCTTCATTTCGCTCAGGTCCCGGAGGGCCTGTGCGGTCGCGGTCGGGGCCGCGCCCGCCAGACGGTCCAAGAGCCACACCCGGTCGTCGTCGCCGGTGAGGGTGAGCGCCTCTCGCAGCTCCCGTATGGAGAGGCGCTCACCCCGGCGGCGGGGCGGCTTCGTGCGGAACGGCCACATGGTCAGGCCACCTCGCGGGGGCGGGGCAGCAGCACCTGGACGTCCTGGGCGCCGGCGATCGCGCGGGGGGCGCGGCGGGCGTGCTTGATGACGACGGAGCCGGGGCCGAGGGCGTCGGTGAGGTAGCCGAGCGCCGCCATTTCGGTGATCGCGGCGGGGCCGTGGGGGTAGTCGATGACGTCGCCGAGCCGCAGCTGCGCGCCGGGGATGGTGGCGACGCCCTTGTCGGTTTCGGGCTCGTCGGTTGTCTGCTCGGTGACGGTCTGGGCGGTCATGTGTGCCTCCATGAGGGTTAGGAACGGCGGCGGGAGTCGCGGCGCGGCGGGGCGGGGCGGCGCTCACCGTCGCGGATGGCGTCGGCGATGGCCTCGTCGCTGAACCGCCATTCGCGGCCGACCTTCGTGCCGCGGATCTCACCGCGGGCGGCCTTGCGCTTGAGGGTGATGACGGAGCAGCCGATGCGGGCGGCTGCGTCTTCGGCGTGGTGCGTGTGCGGGCAGGGGTCGCACACGGCGGCGGTCATGGTCATGCCGACTCCTGCAGGAGGGCGGCGTCGGGCACGGGGTAGGTGATCGCGTCGAGGGGGACGCCGAGCCTGTCGGCGAGCCGCTTCGTGGTGGCGTTCAGCTCGGGCACCTCGACGGCGTTCTCGATCCTGGACAGGTAGCTCTTGCTGATCCCGACCTGCTGGGCGAGGGCGTCCTGGCGGATCCCGAGCGCCTTTCGGATGGCCTTGATGGCCGGTCCGTGCGTGATGCGGCTTGCCATGCGCGCAACTCTACGAAACTTAAGTAAGAAGATGCAAGGCATTCACGGAACTTCAACGTAACTCAACGGCAACACTGCAACTCTGAGCAGGGGACATACCGGACCCGGGGCAGGTCAGAGCCCTGCTTGACTTTCGTTCAGTTTCGTAGAGACGATGAGAGCATGCCGACCGACAGACCGCCGATCGGACTAAAGATCAAGCGCGCCCGCGAGCGCCAGAAGCCACGCATGACACAGGAGCAGCTCGCGGACAAGATCGGTGTCTCCCAGAAGACCATCGACAACTGGGAGAACGACCGCTCCTACCCGCGCAGCTCGATCGGAGCCCTCGAGGAGATCCTCGGGCCGCTCACCGACGGCGCACCGCCCCCCGCCTTCGACGGCACCCCTTATCCCGACTGGGCCGTCGGCGATCGGTTCTTGGAACACATCCTCGACTACGCCGGCCCCGAGGTGTCCGATGACGAGAAGATCTTCGCGGCGAGGGCCGTGCTGACGTATCGAGACTCCCAGAGTGGCCAGTACCGCGCGAGCGAGCAAAAACAGGCGTGATCGCCGCACTTGACCCGGTTGTAACGTTTCAGAAACGAGCAAGTTAGGCAGTCAACGCCCAAACCACCTCACGCATCACAGATACGTACGTCACCTATGTGGGCCCGGGGGATACGGATCGCATAGGGAACGCGATGGAGGACACGTTCGCCCTCTGGCGACAGATCAAGGAGCTGAAGGACCGGGTCGCGACCCTGACACAGGAGCGCGACCTCAAGGAAATCGACAGGCAATGCGCGGTCGCCGGGCTGGCGCACGCCTATCAGCTCAAGCGGCCGCCCGGCGACGTCCCGGCAGTGCTCGTCCACGCGCTGCGCAGCATCTCCCCGGAGCCGTTCCAGCGCGTCCGCCTCGACATCGACGGACAGCAGCTGCACGCCCTCGTCGACGGCGCCGCCTGCTGCGCCGACCCGGGCGCCGAAAGCAAGGTGTGGGACTGGCTCGCCGACCACGCCGAAGCCCCACCCGATCACCCGTTCGCACGGGAGAAGATGCCGGATCGCCTGCTGGGTGCCGCATGGCCGGACGGGCAGATCGCGGTCAGTGCCTCGCTCTCCGGCCGCGAGGTCGTCGACGCCCGCCGGGCGCTGCTGGCCCGCCGTCGACGCCGCAACCCGGTGCGTGCTCTGAGCACAGCGCTGCTCCCCGGCGCCGCAGTCGGGCGGGGCATCCTCAACCTCCTGCGCGACGCCCAGGCCGCGACCACAGCCGTCGCGGGCGTGAGCTCGGCGCTGCCTGCGGTGACCGCTGCGGCGATCTCGTGCACGGCCGTCACCTCGTGCGCGCCCGCGATCACCATCGACCATGGGCCGCCACCGGCTGTGGTCCGCGAGGTCGACTACACACTGCCCAAGACAGAGGACGAGCCCACCGATCCCCCGGCGCGTAAGCCTGGCCGCCGCCCCACACTCCCGGCGGAGGTCGAGCGGGAGGAGGTCCCGGCACCAGCCTCCAATCCGGCACCGGCGAAGTCCGCGCCCCTCACAGAACCCGGCGACGGCTCAACCGCCCCCACCGACGAGCCTGCAGACGAACCCGCGGCTGAGCCGCCACCGCAGCCCTCAACCGACGAAGGGCCAGCGCCGACCCCGGCACCGACCGAAACCGCGACAACGGACCCGGGCCTGGCCGCAGACCCGCCCTCGACGGGGACACCTGTGGACCCAGCAGACGAACCTGTGGACCCAGCAGACGACGGGAGCCTGCTGGAGGCACCAGATTCACCCGGTGAGGCCGACGTGCCCGGCGCCCCGAATACACCGCCGGCCACGGCGACCATGCCCGGACCAGGCTTCGAGCAGCTGCAGCCGGCGCCCCTCATCGCCCTCTTCTTCTGACACGCAAGGATTCCCATGGCGTACGTCGAACGGCGCGGTGACTACTACCGCGGCCGTTTCAAGAACCCCCCGGGCGTCAAGCCCCGGTGGGGCACCGTGTCCGAGACCCTCGAAGGGTGGCCGTTCACCGAGAAACAGAAGGCTTTGGACGCCGCCAACGACAAGGAGTCGTGGGTCCGCGGGCTGGTCGGCGAGTGGCGGCGGCTGGTCGACGCCGGGCATGCCGAGCCGACGGCCGACGGCGTCACCTTCGAGAGGTGGCTGCAGCTCCTCCAAGGACTGCGGCGCCGAGCGAACGGCGGCCGGGATCCCAACGCCGGCGACATCTCGCTCGAGGAGTACGTGCACACCACGTGGTGGCCCGCGCAGGACCTGGAGGTCCGTACCGACGACCAGTACTCCTACCGGCTCCGGCGCATGATCCTCCCCGCGTACGGGCACCGGCCGGTCAACACCCTCACCGACGAGGCCGAGATCGCCGCGTGGGAACTCGGCCTCCGCGTCGAAAACGGCGGCCGGTACGCGCAGAGCACGGCTGCGGACTCCAGGTCGCTGCTGGCGACCATTCTCGGCGACGCCAAGGCGGCGGGCCTGGTGGACGACAACGCGGCCGCGCGCCGCCGGGGCAGAGGCAAGAAGAAGAACCGGCAGAAGGGCCGCAGGCGCCGCGCCGTCGGCAAGCAGTGGGCGACGCCTCTCGAAGTGATCCTGATAGCGGAACGGTGCTCGCTGCTCACCGGCCAGGACGACGATTTCGTGATGTGGGTGACGGCGGCGTGGTGCGGGCTGCGGTGGGGCGAGGTCATCGGATTGGAGCTGGAGAACTTCCGGCTGTCGAAACTGCACCTCGAATGGCAGCTCGGAGAACTGAACGGGAAGTTCTACAAATGCGACCCGAAAGACGAGGCATTCCGCAACGACGACCCCGAGTTCTTCGGCGCGTTGGACCTGCCACCGTTCCTGTCGGACCTGCTGTCCACGCACGTGCAGCGGCGCAGGCCGCGTCCGTGCCGGTGCCGGTACGACTGCGGCGCCGGGCCGCGACTGCTGTTCCTGGGGGCGGAGGGCGGGCACCCGTCCCGGTCGGACTACTCCCGCCGCTACTGGCGGCCCGCCTGCGACGGGGTCTTCCCGGGCGAGGACGGCAAGCGCGAGCGCCCGGCCCGGCCCGTCCTGGTGGACGCCGCCGCCGGGTTCCCCGGGGCGCCGCTGAAGCCCGCGTGGCCCTACGCGGAGGGGGACGACTGGGAGCCGCCCAGGGGCAAGGGCTGGCAGCGCTGGGACGTGCCCGCGGTGGACGCGTTCGCGGTGGCCTGCCCGGTGCCGGCCTGCACCGCGGCGATCGGGAAGGCGTGCCTGTCGGGGAGCGGCCGGGAGACGGCGCCGCACCGGCCCCGGCGGGAGCTGGCCGTCTCCCGGGGGCATGTGACGGAGCGGGCACTGGCGTCGTGGCTGCCGGTCCGCACCGGGTTCACCCGGCACGAGCTGCGGCACGCGCAGAAGACATGGATGATCGAGGACCGCATCCCCGACGTGATGTCCCATGACCGGCTCGGTCACGTATTCAGCGGGATCGGAGCCACGTATTCGCACGTGACCGACGGGATGCGGCAAGATCTGAAGGTCGCGCTACAGACCAGGTGGGAGACCGCTTTGAGTCAGCGCGCCCAGATCTGTCCGCACTCGCCCGTACGGTTGGTCGATGAGCTACTCGTCCCCCACCGGGAGCCGCGTGGGAACGTCGTCTCCCATACGTCTCCCAATCATGCGAAAGGCCCCGTCTCCCGGCGGGGAGAAAGAGCCTTTGACCTGGGTGGAGCTGAGGGGATTTGAACCCCTGACCCCCTCGATGCGAACGAGGTGCGCTACCGGACTGCGCTACAGCCCCGAGGACTCCGTAAGGTTAGCAAACTTCGGGGGGTGGTCGCGCACGGGTTATCCGGGGCGGACGCGCGCACGGGTCATTCGCCGACGGCGCGGCGGTCGTCGGCGTACTGGTCGAAGACCTCCTCGGGGGTGAGGAGTTCGATGACCTCCGCGGTCTCGACGGGCTCGGCGGTCTCGGCGGCGCGGCGGGCTTCCAGGGCCTTGGCGCGGGCCTCCGCGGCGGCGCGGCGGCGGGCGGTGTCCATGCCCACGGCGACGCGGAGGAGGGCCAGGTGGCCGGCCATGAGGACGGCCGGGGGCATGGTGATCCACCAGGGGGCGAAGCCGGACGCGACGACGGCCGCGGCGGTGAGGATCAGGGCCGTGAGGCCGGTGGTGCGGCGGCGGCGCCGGGCGATCACGGTGGCGCGGGTCGTCCGGCGGCGGGGACGCGGCTCCGGGATCTCCTCGGGCTCCTCTTCCGCTGCCTCGTCCTCGACGAGGGTCTCGTCGGAGCGCTTGTGGAGGAGCCGGGTGATGCCGGTCGTCTCGGTGTCGCGGCGCAGCCACATGGGCACGAGGACGATGCCCCAGACGGCGACAATGGCGAGGTACAGGACCGCGCTGCTCATCGGCCCCACCGTCCCAGCGCACGCTTGACCGGCGGGCCGACTTTCGGCGCGCGAGCGTGCAATGGGAGCAGGGTCACGCCCCGCACGGTACGAGGGGCTGTCAGAGGTTGACGAGCATAAGGGGCGGTGTGTCGCGAGATCGATCTCGCCGTTACTCTCCGTTTGCCCGGCCTTGTCGGTCGCAGGATTCTTACGGAGAGAAAGTCACGGCGGACTCAAGTGTGCCGGGGAAATGCCTGTTTGCGCTCGGCGAGCCAGCGTGCGCGCAGGCCGCCGGGAACGTCCTCGACGGTCAGGGCGTAGCAGATGTGGTCGCGCCACGCCCCGTCGATGTGCAGATGGCGGCGGCGAATTCCCTCTTCCCGGAATCCGAGTTTTTCCACGACGCGGCGGCTCGCCGTGTTCTCGGGACGGATATTGGCTTCCAGGCGGTGGAGGCCGACGGTGAAGAAACAGTGGTCGACGGCGAGGGCGACCGCGGTGGGAATGACGCCGCGGCCGGCGACCTGCCGGTCGACCCAGTAGCCGATCTGGGCGGAGCGGGCCGAGCCCCAGACGACCGCGCCGATGGTGAGCTGCCCGGCGAATTCGTCCTCGTGGGTGACGACCCAGGGAAGGGCGAGGCCCTGGCGGGCTTCGCGGCGCATGGTGTGGACCATGCTGAGGTACGGGCCGAGGCCGCTGCGGAAAAGCGGCGTCTCCGGATTGGTGGGCTCCCAGGGGCGGAGCCAGTCGGCGTTGCGCACGCGCAGCTCCCGCCAGACGGCGGCGTCGCGGTGCCGGAGCGGGCGCAGCCCGACGGCCCCCTCCGTCAGGGTGACCGGCCATCCCCGCAAACGTTCCACGCTTCCATGATTCCCTGGTCGGACGTCTGGACGCCATCAATTGTCACCGAGAAATCGGGCACGCGGGACGTTCTGGCTCCGTTCGTCACACGCGGATGCCGCGCCTCATCACCCAGTCGACACGGAGGTCGGCGTCCAGGACGACGAGGTCGGCGTCCTTGCCGGGTTCCAGCGACCCGACACGCGAGGAGATGCCGAGCGCGCGCGCCGGGGTGAGGGACGCGGCTTCGGCCGCCTGGTGGACGGGCACGCCGACGTCCCGAACCGCCCGGCGGAACGCGTCCGCCATGGTGATGGTGCTGCCCGCGATCGACGTCCCACCGGCGAGGACGGCGCGGCCGTCGCGGACCTCGACGTCCATCCCGCCGAGGCTGTAGTCGCCGTCGCCCATCCCGGCCGCCGCCATCGCGTCAGTGATCAGCGCGATCCGCGACGGGTTGTCGAGCGGGGCTGGTCCATTGAATGGCGGTGGGTGGGGGCTGGAGGAGGGGCTGTCGACCGGAGCTTGTCCTTTGAATGGTGGTGGGTAGGGGCCGGAGGACGGGCCGGCGGCCGCGAACGCCAGGCGGACGACGGCGGCCTCGACATGGAGGCCGTCGTTGATCAGCTCGACGGTGACGCGGGGGTCGTTCATCGCGGCGGCGATCGGGCCGCCCTCGCGGTGGTGTAGCGGTCGCATCGCGTTGAACAGGTGCGTCGCCACGCGCGCTCCCGCGTCGAACGCGGTCCGGGCCGTCGCGCCGGGGGCGTCGGTGTGGCCGACCGCGGCGATCACGCCGGTGTCCGCGGCCTCCCGGACGAGGTCGAGCGCGCCCGGCAGTTCCGGCGCCAGGGTGATCATGCGGACATGGCCGCGCCCGAGCCGGACGAGGCGGCGGAACTCGACGAGGTCGGGGTCGCGCAGGAGGGACGGGTTGTGGGCGCCGCAGCGGTCGCGGGCGAGATAGGGGCCCTCCAGATGGACGCCCGCGATCACGCCGTCGGCGGCGAGGTCGGCGAGGCTCGCGACGGCGGAGGCGAGGTCGTCCGGAGCGCCGGTGACGAGGCTCGCCATCGTGGTCGTCGTCCCGTGCGCCAGGTGGTACGCGGCGGCGCGGCGCACCTCGTCGGGCCGTCCGAACTGGTAGGACGCGCCCGCCCCACCGTGGACGTGCATGTCCACGAATCCGGGGACGACGTGGCGCCCGCCGAGATCGATCACCTCCTGGCCCGGGGTCGACGCCGCTTCCACGATCTTGCCGTCGGAGATGTGCAGGTCGCCGTGGTGGACGCCGTCCGGCAGGACGATCCGGGCGTCGGTCAGGACGGTCATCGATCTCCCTTGGGGGCACGTCCCGGCATGAGGGCGCTTGGTGGGTGGCGCTGTTCGGGTGGTGGAACGTCCATGATCTCGCAACGTCGATCGGCGCCCGTTCGCGGTGTTCGCGGTGTTCGCGGTGTTCGCGGTGTTCGCGGGAGCCGGTCTCGGGCTTGATCGTTGGCGGCGGGTGTATGGCGGGAATGTGCAGGTAAATCCGGAGATGCTCGGGGCTAGAATCCCCTGATGCAGGTGCTCCCGCAGGCCCGTCCGCTGGAAGGGGGACCGGTGTGAGTCGGCACGAGCGCTGGAACGCACTGCTCGAACTTCTCGCGGACGCCGGGCGGCTGACCGTCGAGGACGCGTCCCGGCGGATGTCCGTCTCGGCCGCGACGATCCGCCGCGACTTCGACCAGCTCGCGCAGCAGCAGATGCTGACGCGGACCCGCGGCGGCGCCGTCGCGCAGAGCGTCAGCTACGACCTGCCGCTGCGCTACAAGGCGGCGCGGCACGCGTCCGAGAAGCAGCGGATCGCGGCGGCGACCGCCGAGCTGGTCAGGCCGGGCTCGATCGTCGGGCTGAACGGCGGGACGACGACGTCCGAGGTCGCGCGGGTCCTCGCCACCCGCGCCGACCTGCACGGCGACGGCTCATCGCCGTCGCTGACGATCGTGACGAACGCGCTCAACATCGCCAACGAGCTGGCCGTCCGCCCCCATGTGAAGATCGTCCTGACCGGCGGGGTGCCGCGGCCGCAGTCGTACGAGCTGACGGGGCCGCTCGCCACCGGGATCTTCGATCGGGTGACGCTGGACGTGGCGATCCTCGGGGTGAACGGCGTGGCGACGCCGCATGGCGCGACCTGCCACAACGAGGGCGAGGCCGACGTGAACCGGCGGATGGCCGAGCGCGCCGACCGGGTGGTCGTGGTGGCGGACGGCTCCAAGATCGGGCGCCGCGCCTTCGCCCGGATCTGCGCCACCGACGAGATCGACGTCCTGGTGACGGACGCGACCATCCGCGATGCGGACATGGCCGCGTTCACCGAAGCCGACATCCGCGTGATCATCGCCTAGCCGCAGCGGGCCCACCCGAGCGGGCCTGACGCAGGCGGGCCTGGCCCGGCACGGGCCTGGCCCGGCACGGGCGGACCTGGCACGGGCGGACCTGGCGCGGGCGGTCCCGGCGCAGCGCGGCCGGTCCCGGCGCAGCGCGGCCGGTCCCGGCGCGGGCGGTCCCGGCGCGGGGCGAGCAAGCCTTAGCCCGGCGCGGGCGGTCCCGGCGCGGGTTGGCCTTAGCCCGACGCGGGTGGGCCCGGCGCAGCGCGGGTGCCAGCGCGGGCGGACCTGGCGCGGTGCGGGTGAACTTTAGCCCGGCGCGAGCGGTCCCGGCGCGGGTGGGCCCGGTGCGGCGCGGGTGGTCCCGGCGCGGGTGGGCCCGGCGCGGCGCGGGTGGTCCCGGCGCGGGTGGGCCCGGCGCGGGTGGGCCCACCCGCGCCGGGAC
>NZ_SMKT01000149.1 GCF_004348735.1 Actinomadura sp. KC06 | reverse complement strand
CTTCGGGGGTCGGGGCGGGGGGCTGGTGGTACACGGCCGTCCACACCTCCCGGCGGAGCACGTCGAACTCCGGCGACAGGCGGATCTCCTCGGTGCGGGGATAGGGCAGGCCCACGTCGATGATCTTGTGGATGCGGCCGGGGCGAGCGGCCATCACGACCACCCGTCCGCCGAGGTACACGGCCTCGTCCACGTCGTGGGTGATGAACATGACGGTCCGGCGCTCCCGGCCCCAGGTGTCGAGCAGGCCGTCCTGGAGCTGGACGCGGGTCAGCGCGTCGAGCGCGCCGAACGGCTCATCCATGAGCAGCACCGACGGGTTCACCGCGTAGGCGCGGGCGATGGCGCAACGCTGCTTCATCCCGCCCGACAGCGTCTTGGGGAGCGCGTCGGCGAAGTCGACGAGGTCGACGAGGTCGAGGTAGTGCTCGGCGGTCTTGCGCCGCTCCCGCTTCGGGACCCCCGCGATCTTCAGCCCGAACTCGACGTTCTTGCGGGCGCTCATCCAGGGGAACAGCGCGTACTGCTGGAAGATGACGCCGCGTTCGGGGCCCGGTCCCCGGACCTTCCTCCCGTCCACCTCGACGCTGCCCGCGCCCGGTTCGAGCAGGCCCGCGGCGAGGTTGAGCAGGGTGCTCTTGCCGCAGCCGGACGGCCCGACGACGGTGACGAACTCGCCGTCGCCAATGTCCAGCCAGACGCGGTCGAGCGCGGTGAACGTCTCGAACCGGTGGGTCACGTCACGGAATGAGATGTCGGTCATCGGCGCTCCTGCCATCCGGTCAGCCGGCGGTCGGCGAGCAGCAGCAGGCGGTCCATCGCCAGCCCGACGAGCCCGATCACCACCAGCGAGACAAAGATCGTCGGCAGCTCGTAGTAGAGCTGCGCCTGCTGCATGCGGTAGCCGAGCCCGCCCTGCGAGGCGATCAACTCGGCCGCCACGACCGTCGCCCAGGACGCGCCGAGCCCGATCCGCATGCCGACGAGGATGAACGGCGTCGAGGCCGGCACCACCACGTCGGTGAACAGCGTCCGGTCCTTGGCGCCCAGCACCCGCGCCGCGTTGATCAGCGTCTTATCGACCGAGATCACGCCCTGGTAGGTGGAGACCACCGAGGACAGGAACGCGGCCAGGAAGATCACGAAGACCTTCGGGGTCTCGTCGATGCCCATCAGCACGACCGCAAGCGGGATGATCGCCAGCGGCGGGATCATCCGGAAGAACTGCAGCCACGGCTCGAACAGCCCGCGCAGCAGCGGGTACCAGCCCATCGCGAAGCCGACCGGGACCGCGAGCGCGACGCCCAGCACGAAGCCGAGCAGGACCCGCCGCAGGCTGGCGGCCAGGTCGCTGAACAGGGTGCCGTCCTCGATCAGCTCCCGGGCGCGGCCGACGACCGGCAGCGGGCCGGGGAATCCGTCGATCCCGCTCTTGGACAGCCCGACCCAGACGCCCAGGCCCAGGACGGCGGAGGCGGTGGTCAGCGCGGCGGTGCGCGCTCTCCCCCGGAGGGCGGCGGCCATCACTCCACCTCGTCGGCGACGCCGTCGACGTCGGGCGCCCGGTCCCCGCCGATGTCGGACATGTAGCTCATCCAGGTGTAGGCGGGGTCGCCCCGTCCCACCAGCTCCCGGTAGAGCCGGACGGTCATGTCCCGGCGCACGGACGCGTACGCGGGGGCGGCGTAGACGTTGCGCAGCTCGTGCGGGTCGGCGTCCAGGTCGTACAGCTCGTTGACGCTCTCCGGGTTGAACACGAGCTTGTGGCGGCGGTCGCGGATCATCCGCTGCGAGTACGGGAAATGGTGGCCGTGGAACTCGGTCACCACCACAGGGCGCGGGTCGTCCTCCCCGCGGACCAGGGGCAGCAGGCTCCGGCCGTCGCAGGGGTCACCCGCCGGGAGCCCGGCCAGGTCGAGGATCGTCGCATGCAGGTCGATGAGGGTGGCGAACTCGTCCACCGCGCAGGGCGGCGCGCCGGGCACCCGGATGATCCCCGGGATCCGGTAGATGTCCTCGTACATCGCCGGGCCCTTGTCGTTGAGCCGGTGCGCGCCGGTGAACTCGCCGTGGTCGGCGGTGAACACGACCGCAGTGTCGTCCCACAGGCCGTGCTCGCGCAGCCGGTCGAGGATGCGCCCGGCCTGCTCGTCAATCATCGTGACGTAGCCCCAATAGACCGCGATGAGCTTGCGCCAGGCGTCGGCGTCGAAGTGGTCGGCCGACCAGTACTCGGCGTAGCGGCGCTGGACGTCCGGCTTGCCGTCGAAGGTCTCGGCCATGGACGGCGGCAGCGGCACGTCGGCGGGGTCGTACAGGTCGTAGTAGGCGTCCGGCAGCAGGTACGGCAGGTGCGGGCCGTACCAGCTGCACGTGAGCACGAACGGCTCGTCACCGGCGGCGTACTGGTCGATCAGCTCGATCGTCCGGTCCGCGAGGAAGGCCTCGACGGTCGCTTCGACGGGCTGTTCCAGGCGCCCGGCGATCAGGTGGCCGCGTCCGGAGTCGTTGGGGGCCTTGCCGAAGACGGCGTCCTTGACCTTGAACGGCGGGTGCCCCCGCTCCTTGAGCCAGCGCTGGTAGGACGGGTGGTGGAACGGGTTCAGGGCGCCGGGCAGGTGCTCGCCGTCCATGCCGTAGTACTCGGGGCCGCGCTCGCGCCCGATGTGCCACTTGCCGACGTGGCCCACGCGGTATCCCGCACCGCGCAGCGGTTCGACGAAGTTGGGGAAGTGGTCGTCCACCTCGTCCTTGCCGCCCCCGTTGCGTTCCGGGTTGACCAGCAGGCCGTGCCGGAACGGATGGGTGCCGGTGAACAGCGAGGCGCGGGCGGGGGTGCAGATCGCGGTCGGCGTGTAGAACCGGTCGAACCTTGCGCCCTCGGCCGCGACCCCGTCCAGCGCCCGGGTGCGGGCGACCGGGTTGCCGTAGCAGCCGAGCGTGTCGACCCGGTGCTGGTCGGTCATGAGGATCAGGACGTTGCGAGGGGACACGACGCTCCGTTCATTAGTCCCAAGGGTTTACAGAAATTGTTCTGACCGGGGTACTTTCCATTAAGTAGGTAGTGATCAGAGGAGTTCTGGGCCCGGGTGGGGCGGGCTGGGGTCCTGACCCGTGAGTACGAGGGCGATCGCCCCCATCGCGGACGCGGCCGGCCCGAGGTCCGCCGGGACGATGTCGAGCGTGCGCCGGGTGCCGGGCAGCGCCAGTTCACCGATCGCCGACCTGATGGGATCGAGGACCAGGCCGCCGAGCGTGGCGAGGTCCCCGCCCATGACGACCCGTTCCGGGTCGAGTTGGGCGACCGTCCCGGCGAGGACGGTGCCGAGCGTGCGGGCCGCGTCCACGACCACGGAGGTGACGGCTGGCGTACGGGCCTGCGCGGCCTCCAGCAGGTCGTCCGTCCCCGTCAGCCGGACGCCCTTGGCCGCGAGCGCGTCCAGCAGCGCGGGCATGCCGATCCGTCCCTCCAGGCAGCCGCGTCCGCCGCAGTGGCAGGGCGGCCCGGCCGGGTCGACCGACACGTGGCCGAGCTCGCCGGACGCGCCATGCGCGCCGCGCAGCAGCCGCCCGCCGGAGATCAGGCCGCCGCCGACGCCGACCGACCACCGCACGTACACAATGTCCTCGGCCGCCTGGGCGGCGCCCCACGTCCGCTCGGCCAGCGCGGCGAGCCGGGCGTTGTTGTCGGCCTCGACCCGCGCGCCGAAGGCCGCCTCCAGCCGCTCGACGGCGCGCCATCGCCGGTCCGGCGCGTCCATGACGCCGACCAGTCCGACGCCGATCGCCTCCAGCGCGCCCAGGCCGATGCCCTCGTCCTCGCACACCTTGCGGACAAGCGCGATGGCGAGGTCGGCCTGCTCGCTCTCGTCGGCGTCGGCCGCCGCATCGTCGGCGGCGGTCGCGACGATCTGCCGGGCCACGTTGGCGATCGCCACCCGGATCCGGCGGCGGCCGAGGTCGACCCCGATCAGCAGCCCGGCATCGGGGTTGAGGGACACCCGGGTGGGCGGCCTGCCGCGTTGCCGCGGGCGGTCGTCCGCCACCCCGGACTCGATCACGACCCCGCGCTCCATCAGCTCCGAAATGATCGCGAACAGGGTGGTGCGCGACAGCCCGGTGGCCTTGGTGAGCCGCGCCCGGCTCATCGGCCCCTCGGCCCGCAGCGTGGCGAGCACGACCTCCTCGTGGGTACGCCTCAACCGCTGCAGCGCGTCCGCCCGCTTCTCCATACCCGGAAGCATGAAGGGCCTTCCGGATTAATGTCAATACTTCGGACAAAATCATTTCCGAGGCCAGAACGCCGCCCGGGGCGAGGCTCAGGAGGTGGGCGGACCGGACCGGGTCGCCTCGCGGAGGACCGCCCAGACGTCCGCCACGGGACCCGCGTACCCGAGCTTTTCGGGGTTGATCACCGTGCGGATCGTCTGGATCCGCCCATCGAGGATGACGAGCCCCAGGGTGTTGAGAATCCTGCCGTCCCGGTCGCGGAGGATCGCGCCCCGGCTGGCCGTTCACCTGCCGCGACTCCACCACGCCCCGATCCGGATGAGCGACGGGAAGCGCGGCGGGCACCTCGGCCACATCCTCCGAACAGCAGGGCCGCCATCGACACTGAGTCGGCCAGCTCCGCCGAGCGCTCTGGGTCCTGGTAGGGGTCGGTCAGCAGCGGCTCGGGAAACCACGGCCCGGCGTACGTCTCCCGCCGCACCCGGGCAGAGCGCAGCACGTCGATGGAGATCCGGGTCACCACGGCCGACAGGAACGCCTTGGCCCGACTTCGGCCGGGCCGGGGACAGCTCGTGCCACAGCCAGGTCTCCTGGACCGCGTCCTCGGCCTCGCTCACGCTGCCCAGGATCCGGTAGGAGATCGAGAACAGCAGCGGCCGCAGCTCCTCGAACTCCTCGACCGGGTCACGGCGGCCCTTTCCCGTGGCCCTGCCGCCGGGACGGATGGCACGGCCGCGGTACCGGCCACGCCCCACGATCCCGCTCCCACCTGCCACGAACACCCGCGAGCGACCTGGAGTTCCACCGGCTCATCGCCGGTGCCTCGGGAATCCCCCTCCTGTGCTCACTCCTCGACACGATCACGGGCCCGACGATCCGCCCCCGGCTGACTCGCCGTCCTCGCTGGCTACGCGGTCATCGCGCTCCCCTACGGAGCGCTGGGACTGCAGCTCGGGTGCTGGTCAAGGGAGAGCTGGAGGGATTCTTCCTCGACGACACCTTCCTGTTCGGACACTTGGCCCTCGGCCTGGCCTGGGCCACCTTCCCGGCCGCGAGGCGCTGATCACGGGCTTCTACCGGGAGACCGGCCTCATCGACTCAAACACCTCGGTGACGACGTCAATAGCACCGACGCGTCTGTGGGTACGCCCGCCGCCATGGTCGGACTTTTGAGCCTCCTCCCCCGGCCGCGTGGCGAGCGACGCTCCACCCACCGCCGGCGTAGCGCGAGGCCACCCGGGCGCGGTCGGGTCGGGGAGGACTCCGGCACGATCAGTGTCCGGCGACGTCGAGCTGGTGGTGGCCGAGCCGGTCAGGATCCGGCGGTCTGGTCCCGATCGATGTCGGCGGAGGCTGCGTCCGGGAGCACACCCCGATCGACCGCGCGCGGGCGTTCGGGATCACGGCCGGGCTGAGCACCGACACCAAGACCGCCGGGGCCGCCGACCTGTTCACCCAGATGCGGGCGGGACTGGCCGCCCACCGCAGCCAGCTCGCCGAGGGACGCACGCGGTTCGCCGGCAAGCTCGACCCGTTCAGCGTCGCCGAGGTCTTCGCGATGGCCACCCAGGGTGGCGCCGACGCGCTCGGGCTCGGCGACCGGATCGGCAGCCTCAGCCCCGGGAAGTGCGCCGACGTCGTCCTAGTCCGCGCGACCGACCCCAACCTCTTCCCGGTCACCGACCCGGTGGCCGCTCTGGTCTGCTCCGCGCACCCGGGCAACGTCGACACCGTCCTGGTCGACGGCGTCGTCCGCAAGCGAGCCGGCGAACGCTGCATGGCCGTCAGCGTCGTGGTCGTGGTCGGCGACGTCGCCGACCAGCTCGTCCCCAAGATCGCCGAACGGGCCGCGGCCATCAGGGTCGGTGACGGCACCCGCTCCTGCGACATGGGCCCGCTGGTGACCGCGCAGCACCGCGACAAGGTGGCCGGTTACATCGACTCCGGAGAGAGGGACGGGGCGTCGGTCGTCCTCGACGGCCGTCACGTCCGGCCGGACGGGGCGGCGGACGGCTTCTGGCTCGGTCCCACGCTGCTCGACCACGTCACCCCGAGATGAAGGTCTACACCGACGAGATCTTCGGGCCGGTGCTGTCGATGGTCCGGGTCCGCTCCTACGACGAGGCCATGACGTTGATCAACGCCAGCCCCTACGGCAACGGCGCCTGCGTCTTCACCAGGGACGGCGGCGCGGCCCGACGGTTCCAGAACGAGGTCGAGGCCGGAATGGTCGGCGTCAACGTGCCCGTCCCGGTCCCAATGGCGTACTACAGCTTCGGCGGCTGGAAGAACTCGCTCTTCGGTGACACCCACGCGCACGGCACCGAAGGCGTGCACTTCTTCACCCGCGGCAAAGTGGTCACAAGCCCCTGGCCGGAACCCGCGCGAACCGCTCGCCTCACGGGCTTTCCGGGCGAACGTCCCTTACCTATGCGGGGGTGGTCTCGCGGACCAGCAGCGCCACCACGGCCAGCAGGATCGGCGTACAACAGCAGCGCGCTCTTCATGCTGCGGGTCGCGGCGGCGAGCGCGCCGCCGAGCCGCGGCCGAGCGCTCCGCCGAGGGTCTCGCCCACGGCGATCTACAGGGCGAACGCCGTGGCCATCAGCTCCCGGGGCACCGACTCGCCGGGCACCACATAGGTGATCAGCGTGAGCGAGCCGCCCGCCATCAGGCCGACGACCAGCGACGCCAGCAGCAGGGAGACCGAGTGAGCGAACAGGACGAAGAACAGCGGCACGAGCCCGCTGCAGATCACCGCCGCGAACAGGGCCGGTTTGCGCCCGACACGGTCTGACACCGCGGGGGCGACGATGCTGCCGAGCGCGATGATGCAGCCGTACACGGTGAGCACGAGCGTCGCGGTGCTCCGGGAGAGCCCCACCTCGTGCAGGTACGTGGGCGCGAACGCGCCGAAGCCGATGTTCGTGCCAAGACACACGGTCGCCGACAAGCGCCAGCAAGACGTTGCGGTTGGCCAGGACGAGACGGAAGTCCCGGGCCTTGACGCGCGAGGCGTCGGCGGCGGCCGTGCGGTCCTCGCGCATGAAGAGCACCACGAGGAGCGCCACGACGATGCCGGGAACGGCGACGAGCGGGAAGGCGAGCCGCCAGTTCAGCGCCGTGGCGAGCCCGATCATGATGCTCGGTGCCAGCGCGCTGCCGATGATCTGGCACAACGACCAGCCGGCCGCCCCATAGCCCGCTCTCTCACCGCCTACGATCACTGACCGCAACCACACCCCTTGGAATCAATCGTCTAGACAGCCGGGGAACTGCGGTCGCGCGATCCGCTACTTGATCCATGCCTGTTTCGCATCCCGGGCTGCGGGCCGCCCGCCTGGGATGCTCGTCGCCTTCTCGAAATGTTCGGCCTGTTCTACTTGACGCGTCCCTGCTGCGGTACGAGCGAGGGTTCACCGTCCTTGAGGCCGGTCGACGTCGTCCACCGCCTCCCAGTCGGGACGCACGAGACCGGCGGTTCACCGCCGCGCACGGTCGTGGCCCTCCTGGGGACGGCCCAGTCCCGGCACGGCGCGGTCATCGACACCGACACCGCGGGCACTACCGCTGCGGCGTGCTGCCGGCCAGCCTCATCCAATGGCTCCGCCCCCACCGATTGTCAGGCACGGCCTAGTGCCGAGGTGCTGGCCATAGGACTGTCCCTGGCGATGTACGTCTACGGCGCCAGCACATGCACCCGCGCGGTCGCCGCGGATAGTTGGCTCAACCACCGTATGGCGCGTACGTCCGCTACCTCGGCTGCGGGTGGGCGGTTCCCAGGATGGACACTTCCTCGCCGGTGACGCCGAGCGCGGTGGCGGCGGCGTAGCCGGAGCGGGTCGCGCTCTCTTGGCTGTCGATGTCCTGCAGATAGCTTCCCGCCAGAAGCACCGGTCCCGGATCGTTCCGTTGGACCGCGCGGAGGCGACCGCGGCTGCGTACCGCCTCCGGTGTCACGGACAGGTGCTCGAATGATCGCTCGGCGATGAGGTGGCGGGGTTTCTGCCTGTGGGTGGTCCAGCTCTTGAAGACGTCCGTCCCGTTGATGGGCCCGTACCAGGTGCTTGTCTCCGCCCACCCGTCGTGGATGAAGGTGGTGTTGGTGGACCAGTGCAGTCGGTCTCGCGGCATGTAGATGGGATCTCGGTGGACGGCGACCGAGGTGGGGACGTAGTCGAAGGATCTCAGCTCGGCTCGGTGCCGTTCGTAGCCGCGTGTGCGGGCCAGCAGGGCGGCCGCGGTGGGGGCGGGAACGGCCAGGACTGCCCGGTCGAACTCCTGGCGCCTGCCCGTGTCGTCGATCACGGTGACGGTCCCGCCGTCGGCGGCGACGTCCATGTGGCGTACCGGGGTCGCGGTACGGACGGGCTTGGCCAGGCGGGCGGCCAGTGCCTCGGCGAGTCCGCCCACGCCGCCGGTGAGGTTGTGGAAGACCGGCGCCTGGTCCGGTGCGGCGGGTGGGGTGCGGGTCACCCAGGAGATAGCGGCCCGCGCCGACATCCGGGCGGCCGTGCGAGTGTCGCAACCGACGAAGGAGGCCAGCCACGGGTGGATCAGCCCTTCGGCCCATGGTTGCGGGACGCCGGCGCGTTCGGTGAGCTCGGCGAGGGTGACGTTCCAGTCTCCGCCGTCTTCGAAGGACATGGCGTGCTCGACGAACCCGCCGAGAACCTGCCAGGCTTCCCCGGTGACCGCGTGGCGATCACCGGCGGCCTCCAGCGGGGCGTGCGGCGTCACCAGCAGCGGGTCGGCGCTGGTGGTGGTGATGGTCGTGGTCAGCGGGACGGGCACCGTGTGCTGGTCAGTGATCCCCAGCAGGCGGCGAAGCGCGGTGTGGACGGGAAAGGCGTCCGGCGCGAGATGCTGTGCGCCCACGTCGATCTCGATCCGGCGTCCGTCGACTTCGCAGGAGACGGTGTCGGCGTGCCCGCCGACCTTCGCTAGTTCCTCGAACACGGTCACCTCGTGGGTGCCGTCCAGCAGCCAGGCGGCGGTCAGTCCGGCGATTCCCGATCCGATGACGGCGATGCGCATGACCGAAATCCTCGATTCGCGGTCAGAGACGGTCGTCGGAGGCGACGGATGTCCAGTAGGTGCGCAGCACCGGCTCGACGCGTCCGGTGACACGTTCGATCTCGTCGGGTGACTCGCCGTCCTCGACGGCGGCGGCGACCACGTCGGCGGCGGCCCGCAGGACCGCGGGCGGGGCCAGCGCATAGCCGCGGACGTATCGGGTCACCTCGGGCGGGGCCACGTCGGGTCGCCGATCGAGTTCGCGCGCCAGTTCGGCGCAGACGGCGCACCACAGCATCAGGTCCGCCCGCAGCGCGGCGGCCGCGGCGCCCGGCCCGGTGTCGGCCGCCAGCCACGAGACGAAGTCGGCGAACGCAGTCGCGCCCTTGGTAGGCGTGACGACGCCGTCCCGGTCGATGCCGAGGGCGTCGGCCGCCGCGATCAGCCCCGGCCGCGCGCCGGTGATCGCCTCCGCGACGTCGTGGAACAGCGCACTCGCCGCGCTGTCGTCGAACCGTCGCGCGAGGCGTTCGAAGGCGGCGATCTCGGCGGGCTGGGCGTGCAACTCGGAGACCACGAAGCGCTCCAGGTGCTCGGCCCGCAACCGGCCGCCCAGGATCAGCGGGTACAGCGGGTTTTCGCGCACGTGCGCCGCCAGGCGGGGCTGGAGGTGTTTCACCCACTGCCGGATCTCCTCGGCGTTCCCGGGCACCAGTGGTATCCGAGCCCCCAGCTCGCCGCCGGGCTCCTCGGGGGGCGGGTTGAGGAAACCCGAGGAGATGAAGTAGCCGAGGTAGCGGTCGACAAGGCTGGCGTCCACGGGCGGCAGATCGAGCCCGGCGTCGTCTGTCGCGCGGATGGTGTTGGTCCGGCTGAACTCGGGGAACGTCTCGGCGAAGTACATCTCCTTCACGGTGAGCGAGGGATCCGAGGAGTTCTCGTTGAACATCAGCATGAACGGCGTCATCGGATGGTGCGGGTCCTGCTGGCACCGCTCGGTGACGGTCTTCGCCCAGTCGGCGTAGGAGATTTCCTGGACCGGATAGCCCATGTTCCGGAGCCGCTCGTCCACCAGGCTCAGCCGGGCGTCGTTGGGGTTGGTCAGGTTGTAGGCTCTCCCGTCCGGCGACTGGGTGCGCAGAATGTGCACGATGGCCTCGGCGGTGTAGTCGACCGGGACCAGGTCCAGCGGCAACTCCACCCGGGGTGAAAGCCCCGTCTCGGCGATGGTGCGCCACCAGGCGCACATCAGCGTGTCGGTGTTCCACACGCCGCGGTCGCGGGTGCCGCTGATCTCATACGGCCGGTACACCGCCACCGGCAGCCCGCGCCGTCCGGCCTCGGCCACCAGCCGTTCGGCCACCCACTTGCTCTCGGCGTACCCCAGCGAAATGTGCTCGGGGTAGGCCAGCGGCCGGTCCTCCATCACGTAGCGGTCGTCGGCGACACCGTAGCCCACAAGGGTGATGATGGTGGAGACGTGGTGGAAGGGCGTGAGCCGGTGCCGCGTGGCCAGGTCGAGCAGCGTCCGGACGCCCTCCACGTTGGTGCCGCGCAGCTGCTGGTAGGTGTAGGCGAAGTTGATCAGTGATCCGGAGTGGACGATGGCGTCCACACGGGCGGCGAGCGCGTCGAACTCGGCTTCCGACAGCCCCAGCAGCGGACGCGAGGTGTCGCCCACCAACGGCACGACGTGGTCGCGCACCCGATCGTAGTCGAGGCCGTAGCGGCGCATCCGTCCAGCGATGCGGCGTCGGGCGTGGTCGGCATCGTTGGCGCGCACCAGGCACAGCACCCGCTCGGTGCCCGCCGCGACCAGCCGGTCCAGCAGGAAGACCCCGAGGAATCCGGTGCTGCCGATGAGCAGGACGTCACGTGGAGCACCCGGGGCGTCGACCGGCGGCGCCTCGGACGACATCGAGGCGGGCAGGGCGGCGTCGGCGAGCAGTTCGTCCGCCGACGCCCCGGCGCCGGCCGGTGCGGCGTTCTCGGCGTGCCGCAGGCGGTCGATCTTCTCGGCGAGCCCGGCGACCGTGGGGGACTTCAGCAGCTCCCCGACCAG
Organism: Actinomadura sp. KC06; assembly: GCF_004348735.1. GTDB lineage: Bacteria > Actinomycetota > Actinomycetes > Streptosporangiales > Streptosporangiaceae > Spirillospora. The sequence goes on along the minus strand of NZ_SMKT01000149.1, from coordinate 10,498 downwards.
GGCGCGGGCGTGCGCGCCGTCGACGCCGAGCTGTCCGCTCACGGTGGAGACGACCTGCGTGGCCTGCAGCGACTGGCCGCCGAGGTCGAAGAAGTCGTCGTCGCGGCGAACGGTGCCGACGCCCAGGACACGCCGCCACGACTCGGCGATCGCCTCCTCGGTCGCGCCGTGCGGCCGTTCCTCCGCGGGAACCTCGTCCTGTTCCCGGTGGTCGGCCGTCTCCGACAGCGCCGCGCGGTCCACCTTGCCGCTGGCGTTGACCGGCATGCTCGCCACGACCTTGACCTCCTGCGGCACCATGAACACCGGCAGCCGGTCCCGCAGGTACTGGCGCAGCCGCATGGGCAGCGACCGCGGCGTCCGCCCGGCACCGGTGTCCTGGTCGGCGACGACCCAGCCCAACAGGTGGTCGGTGCCCTCGCGCACCGCCACCACCGCCTCCTTCACGGCCGGATGGGACGCCAGCACGATCTCGATCTCGCGCAGCTCGACCCGGAAGCCCTTCAGCTTCACCTGCCGGTCGCGCCGCCCGAGGAACTCGATGACGCCGTCCGGACGCCAGCGCGCCATATCGCCGGTGCGGTACAGCCGTCCCTCACCGGTGCCGGAGAAGCGGTCGGGCACGAACCGTTCGCTGGTCTGCTCCGGGCGGTTGAGGTAGCCGAGCGCTACGCCGTCCCCGCCGACCCACAGTTCGCCCTCCTCTCCGGGCGAAGCCGGTGAGCCATCGTCGCGGACGACGTAGGCCGTCGAGTTGGAGATCGGCCGGCCGATGGGCACCGACTCGGCCTCCGCCGGAAGGTCATCGATCACGTGGGCGGTGGACAGGCAAGTGTTCTCGGTCGGCCCGTAACCGTCGACGAGCTGCCCGGGTTTGCCGTGCACGAGGACCGCGCGCACGGCGGCGGGGTTCAGTGCGTCCCCTCCTGCGATCAGGCAGCGCAGGCTGGAGAACATCGCGGGCCGGTCGGCGGCCATCTGGTGGAACAGCGCGGCCCCCAACCACATGACCGTCACCCGCCTGGCGCGGAGCAGGTCCTCCAGTTCGGTCGGCGCCAGCAGTGTGTCCTGGGTCGGCACGATCATCCTCGCCCCGTTGAGCACCGTTCCAAACAGCTCCAGCACCGACATGTCGAACGTCAGGTTCACGGTGCCGCAGACCACGTCGGACGGCTGGTACACGATGAGGTCGGTGTCGCGCACGAGCCTGACGACGCCTCGGTGAGGGACCACCACCCCCTTCGGCGCGCCGGTGGACCCCGAGGTGTACATGACATAGGCGGGTGACAGCGCGGTCCGCTCGGTCGTCTGCGGCCCTTCCGGATCGCCGTCGCACGCGTCGACCTGCACCACCTGCACGCCAGATGGAACCAGGGGAAGGTGGTGGTCCTCGGTCACGACCAGGCGGCAGCCGGCGTCGGAGAGGATGGTGGCCACGCGGTCGGGCGGGAAGGTGACGTCCACCGGCACGAAGGCGCCGCCGGCGCGAAGGATGGCCAAGATCGCGACGTAGGCGTCAACGGACCGCTCCATCAACACACCGACCGTGTCCCCCGCCCCGACCCCGCGCGCCTGGAGGCTGGCGGCCAGAGCACGGACTCTGCCCCGAAGTTCCCCGTAGGTGACCGGCGGGCCGGTCTCGGGTTCGAACGCGACTGAATCGGGAGACCGAAGCGCGACCTCCTCAAAGAGATCGTCGACCAGGGCGTCGCGCGGATAGTCGGTCGCCGTGGCGTTCCATGCGCGGACCTGTTCGGTCCGGAACGGTGTTCTGGTGGTCATGTTTCGTCCTCCTCTGCTACCTCGGCCGCACTCAGAAGCCTTCGCGGTCTTCCTGGGGACGTGACCGTCGCGCTACCAACTGCCGCGCTCCCAGTACGCGCGATTGAGGACCGGGCCGGCCGTGGCCCGCCTGGCTTCATGCGACACGGGGCAAACTCGCCGAGCCGGGGGCCGGTAACCACGAAGGCGGGGGGAAAGCGGTCTAGTCTCGCCGCGATCTTGACAAGGGTGGCGCCGAGGCGGTCCCATGCCGTTCGGCCCGGCCAGATCTGGTTGGCCGCAGCAAACTAGACCGGCGCGGCTCGCTGAGCAGTTCCGAGGGCATTGGCGGCCTGGGCTGCTCGCTGAAGTAGCGCGCGAGCCGCCTGATTCTTGCCGTGGGGCCGGAAACGTGCTCGAAGACCGGTCAGGGCACCGCGCACTCGCGCGCTGTGAATTTGGGAACAGTCGTCCAGGAAGCGGTGTGCTGTGGCCACCGCTTCCTCCAGGAGTCCTTGTCCGAGTTCGAGTTCCGCCATGCGGGCGAGGGTGATGGCGCGGGAGCGCCGCTCGGCGGCCGACCAGAGTGGCAGCGCCTCCCGCAGGGCCTCAAGTGCCGCCCCAGGATCGTGCAGATGGGCATGCACGGTCGCCTTCTGGAAGGCTAATGCCGCACGATGGTAGGACCCCACCGAGTGCGACGGCGTGTCGAGGGCGCGGTCGAGCAGTTCCTCGGCCTTGCCGATCTCGCGCAGGGCCCGCCGCCTGGAGCCGGTCGACGCGAGCGCCACCGCGACCTGCCCCGACACCGAGGCCCTGGTCAGAACGGTCAGGCGCGGGGAAACGGCCGACTCGGCCAACTGGAGGGCCGGCCGGAAATGCCCGAGAGAATGCGCCTGAACGCTCATCGCCCGCAACGCCCAGGCGAACTCCTCACGTCGGCCGCCGTCTGAGGCGATGAGCAGGGACGTCCGATAGAACCGCTGGGCAGGGCCCTGTGCGTGATCGTCGAAACTCATGAAGCCGCACAGGTGCGCGAGCTGGCTGCACACGGCCATGAGCTCACCCCGGGCGCGGCCATCGAGGGGCGCGTTGAGCCAGGGGCCGACCACGTGCGCCAGAAACGCCGACGCCGGAGCGCGCATGACACCGCCCCCGTAACTTTGATCAACCATCGAGAGCAAGCGCACCACGATGGTGGCCAGCTCCAGCTCCCGCCCCGCCATCCGCGCCGTCCACCCCACGGGACGATCTCGGTCGCCCGCCCCTCGCAAGTCCGTGACCTGTGGGCGCCCACCACCCGTTCGCCAGACCGGGACTTCGCACGCGGCCAGCCGGTAGACGCACACACGCCGCGCGGCCCGCCGGTCCGCGCCCGCGGCCGCGGCCAGCTCCGCCAACTTGGCGGGCAGACTCCAGCCCCACCACACATCCGGCTCGCCCGCGAACCCGGCCTCCGCAGCGGTCACCGATCTGCCCAGACGCCGGGAGAGCGCCTCGGCGACCAGGGCAGGACCCGGGTCGCGTGGACGCGTCCCCGACACCCACTGGGAGACCGACGCGCGGCCATATCTCAACCCGAGCCCGGCCTCGGCTCCAACGACATTGACCGCCCGGGCCAGATCCTGGCCCGTCCATTCCGCTTCGGCAAGCAGAGCGCGCAGAAAGTCATTGGAGGGCCCTCGAGCCACGCCATTCATCTGATTCCGGCCAATCCGCCGGATATTCCGACCCAATCCAACCTCGCACACGCATAAACTTTCGTCAACCTCGCAAATCAAGGTTCGTTCCGGATTCGCGCTACCGGCGCGGATGCAGCAACACTTTCGAGCATGGAGCGTCAGCGGGACGGGTGCGGCGTCACCCATCTCGGCCGGGACTCGCGCCGAAGATTATTCCCCGGCGGAGAGCCCGTTGATCATCTCGACGAACGAGGCCAGAGATCCGAGTCGGCCCTGAAAGTCGAGGCGAACACTCGGCGACCGCTGCCTACAGTGTCCGGCGAAACGACACGGGGCCGCCGCCATGACCTCCGGGCCGCAACATCGAACGATCAGCCCAGCCATTAAGAACGGGAACTGAACTGGTTTTGGTCGACCGCTTGAGGCATGATCCTTACTGACACCTCCGGGAAGGCTTGATCAGAAAGCACCCGCACGGTCCGCCAAATGGCTGGCACGTCGCTTGACCAGGCGCTTGAGTGCCGCAGTGACAGCTTTAGACTAGCGCGTCTCTGTGGACCTCGTGGACGGTCGACAGTTTCCATAGTTTGGCCGCCAACGTCCGGGGTATCGCGCAGCAAATGCGCCCTCCGCAGGAATCATGAACAGTTCAGGGATCATGGAAAAGCAGTCACTAAAAGGGACGCACCATAACCGGCAAGAAGGTCCTTCACCCAGTGGTGTGATCATTGCCGCGGGAACCGTCGAGGAAGCGTTGCCGCACCTCGGACGGGACGCCTCGACCATCGTCATGCGCAAAGTGATCGTGCCTGCCGGCGGGTCGACCGGCTGGCACTACCATCCGGGGCCACTGCTGGTCGTCGTCTCCTCCGGCACCCTGACCCATACGTTCGCGGACCTGTCCCGCCAGGTCGTCACCCGCGGCCTGTGCGTGGTCGAACCGGGTGGGCCCGGCAACGTCCACATCGGCGACAACCGGGAAGCGACCCCGCTGGTCATGCACGCCGTGTACTTCCTGCCCCTGAACTCACCGCTCTCGGTTCCGGTGCCGCCGCCACAGGCGGCGTGGCGGGCTCCGACATGACCGGAAATGACGTGGGCGCGACGGCAAGTTCCGTGGCGACATGTGCCGCGCCTGCGTCCGGCCCAGGCTTCCCGACAGCCCTGTGAGGTGAGGCGATGATGAACAGTCGAACGGCGGCGCATCTGCTTCTCGATTTGCTCGGCGAAGCGGGTGTGTCGCGGATCTTCGGTGTTCCGGGCGGGCCCTTGCTGTCGCTGCTGAACGTCATGGCCGAGCGGCCAGGCATCGACTTCGTGCTGACCAAGCACGAGGAGGGGGCGGTGTTCATGGCCGAGGGGCATGCGCAGGCGAGCGGCGAACTCGGTGTCGCGTGCGTGACCGCCGGCCCCGGCACCTCACACGCGGTCACAGCCGCGGCCAGTGCCACAAGCGACTGGGCCCCGGTGCTCGTGCTCGGCGGCCAGGTCGCGACGGCCACGTTCGGACGCGGCGGACTCCAGGACGGAAGCGGCGGGAACTGGAGCATTGATTCAGTCGCCATGTTCCGTTCGGCCGTCAAACTCTCAGCAATGATCACCACACCCGAACAGGTGCCTCACCTTGCCCTTCGGGCCATCCGAACAGCGACATCCGACCTGCCCGGAGCGGTCTACCTCGGACTACCAAGCGACGTGCTCGACGCTCCCGCCCCGCCACGAGGCAAGCAGCGGGTTCTGCCGGCACCGCCGCCAAGGCGCGCTGATCGGGCCCAGATCGAGGCACTGTCGGAGGCCGTCGCCACCGCCCACCATCCGGCGATCTTCGCCGGACAGGGGGCGAAGGTCGCCGGTGCGGGCCCCGAGATGGTCACACTCGCCGAACGCCGCGGCATTCCGGTCGCGACGACAGTCAAGGGCAAGAGCGTCTTCCCCGAAGATCACCCGCTGTCCCTGGGCGTCTTCGGCAACTACGGCGGGAGCCCGGAGACCCACAACGCGATCCTGTCCGAGGACGTCGACCTCCTGCTGGTTCTCGGCAGCAGCCTGGGGGAAGTCTCCACCTTCGGATGGGACGAGCGGCTCACGGCCGGACGTACGGTGTGCCAGATCGACGCCGACCCTCTGCAGCTGGGCAGGAACTTCCCTGTCGACCACGCGATCGTCGCCGACGTGCGGTCCGCGCTCAAGGACATGCTCGGTATCGTCCGCCCGCTGGACACTCCACGTCCCGGCGGTCCGGCCCGTTCGGCGCCGGCCCGGCCCGGTGACCTCCAGAAGGGGCACCGGGTCCTGCGCGCTTCGGTCGTCACCGCACGGCTGAACGATGCGCTGCCCGCTGAGGCGCTGATCTTCGTCGACAACGGCAACGCCCTCTGCTGGATCGGGGAGCGTTACCTTTCCCGGCCACCTGGCGAGATCTTCTGCTCCATCAACGTGGGATGCATGGGCTACGCCATCCCAGCCTCCGTCGGTGCGAAACTGGCACGACCGGACCGGCCGGTGATCGCGCTCGTTGGAGATGCCGCATTCGCAATGGGCGGAATGGAGATCCACACCGCTGTCGAGCAGGACCTGAACGTGATCTGGATCGTGCTGAACAACGGCGGCAACGCGATGGTCACCAATCTCCAGGAACTTCTCTTCCGCAAAGCGCCGGGCTCGTCGTACTCCCGGCCTTTGGACGCCGCGGCGGTGGCGCGCGGGCTAGGAGCGAACGCGGCCGTGGTATCCACCCTTTCAGAGTTCGACCAGGCGCTGGCTACGGCCCTCCAGCACAGCTCCCCTTGGCTCATCGATGCGCGCGTCGATCGCGACGAGATCGCGTGGTCCCTGCGCGGACGCGCCGAAGTCCTTCGAGGGGCGCAAGTATGATTTCATTTCATCCTCGGTGCTGTGGGTGGCGAGGTGGGTGCGCTGCACCGGGCTGGCGGCGGGCGGCCTGGAGTTGTTCATGTTCCTCGGGCACGACGATGCGGCCGTCCAGCTTGTTGGGTTGGGATTGTGGACGTTTTCCCATGGTGTTTCCTCGTCCTGCGGGCTTCTGTGGGGAGCAGGTCGGCGCTGGACGCGGCTTCGGTGCGCCGCCCGAGGCTGCGGTCGTCCGCTGAGAAGGTGGGGATCGCGCCGCAGGAGGCTTTGCGGGCGGCGCAGTGGAGGGTGGCCAGGACGGCGGGGCCGAGGACGAGGATGGCGGCGGTGTTGGTGATGGCGCGTCTGGTGTCCCATCCGGCGGTAGAGGTGAGCAGGGTGAAGACCGCGAATCGGTGCAGGTTCTCCGGGACGGGGTCGCCGGGGACGTAGGAAATGTGGCCGTCGTGGTAATGGACTTCGGCGCCGGTGATGAACGGCCAGAACCACAGGTTCATCAAGAAGCCGAAGGCGTAGCGACGACGATGCCGTAAATGACCAGCATGGCGATCTCGGCTTTGCCGGTGACGCGGCGGGGCAGCAGGTCGGCGCCCATGCGAGCACGACGGTGCACGATGTCGGTGGCGGCCGGGAGCAACGACACCATCCGCATACCTCAACCCTAAACCGACAGGCACCTCCGCATATCGTCGCGACTTCGCCGCTTCCATCACCATCACACCGCCCGCTGGCCCGGCCGGGCGGGAGTCGCGGGTGGTGTTCGGGATGGCTACGGGTTGTGGAACCGCACCTCGGGGTTGTCTCGCGACGGGCCGTTCAGCAGGCGCTGCGGGACGTGCCGCAGGTGCAGGTCGAAGAAGGCCCCGACGTAGTCACGGACGATCTCGTCCGAGCGCGTGCCTGCCAGGCCCGGCCGCGGACCGGACGGCGGCAGGCCGAGCTGCTCGCTGAGCACGGGCACGTCGCAGAAGGTGAAGTGCTGCGAGCCGGCGATGGTCAGCCATCGCCTCCAGCCGTCCAGCCGCCGCCATGTCCGGTCCCACGTCTCGTCCTCGCCGCCCGGACGGCTGGTCTCGTCACCGAGCATGAGCAACGGCCGCCCGCCGAGGCCGCCGTCCGGCACGGGGTCGGCGAAGGAGCCGTCCATGTTGACGCCCGCCCGCATCCGGGTGTCGCGCGCCATGGCCGACGCCGCAGCCGCGCCGCCCAGCGAGTGCCCGGCCATGCCGATCCGCCGCCTGTCGATCAGGTGCGCGTGACGCCAGGCCGGACGGTGGCCGGTCAGCCGGTCCAGGACGAACGACACGTCCAGGCCCCGGCCCACGGTGGCCCTTCTGAAGTCCTCCTTGGTCTTGGTCTTCGCGCAGGCGAGGCAGGTCAGCATCCGGCCGCCCGGGAACTCCGTGCCCACCGACTCGTAGGCGTGGTCCACCGCGGCGACGACGTAGCCGCGGCTGGCGAGCTCCTCTGCCAGGCCGGTGAGGGTGTAGCCGGACACGCTGAAGCCGGGGGAAAGCACCACCAGCGGGCGGTGTCCCGGCAGGGGCCGCGCGTTTATCCGGGCGTTGGTGCGCGTGGCGCTCAGCGTCTTGGCCGAGACGACGCCGTCGAGGTCGCGGTCTTTCAGGAACAGCCGGGCCTCCTCGGTGGTGGCGTATCCTGCGCGGGCACCGGGACGGGGCAGCGCCGGATAGTACATGCTGAGCATCAGTTCGCGGGCGCTCGCCCCGGGGGCCCACGGGTCCTTGCGCCTGGCATCGACCAGGTGCAGCCTCGAACGGCCGACCACGTGCGGGCCGGTGGGACGGGGGAGCCGCAGCCGCACGTCCTCGCCGCTGCCGGGCACGGCCGTAAGGGCCGCCGTGGGGGCCGACACCACCGAGGCGGCGCTGGCGGCGGTGACAGGCACCGACACCGCGAAAGCCAGTACGGCGACGTTCATCCTGCGAAGAATTCTGGTCATGTACCCACGCTAGGTCGCGCCCCTCACCGGGCGCGTCAGCCTTGCGGCTGCCGCCGACCGCCCCCGAGTTCGACAGCGCCGTAGTCCCCCAGGCTGACAACGACGTCTGCCGCCGCCTGGCCTTGACGGCCTCGGGCACCGAGCCGCCGAACACCGAGACGGCGCCCCGGTCAGGCCGGAGCAGTCCAGTGATCACGGAGATGGTCGTCGACTTCCCGGCGCCGTTGGGGCCGAGCAACGCAACGGTTTCGCTGGGCGTGATGTCCCGAACGACTTCGCCGGTCCCCGGAGCCGCAAGCTCCGGGCAGTGGACAGTCTAGAGGTGGTGGCGGAGGACGAGGGCGCCGGGGAAGGGGCTCAGGTAGGTCTGCCGGGTCAGGTAGTCGAGGTCTTCGCCTTCGGCGTGGTGGCGTAGGAGGGTGATGGGGATGCTGGGGGGTGCTCGTCCCTGCCGGTAGGTTTCGATGGCGTCCAGGACGTCGTGCCGGCGGGTGTCGTTCAGCCGTTCCCGAGGGATTCCGAGGATGTGCTGGAGGGCGTTGACGTGGCGGCCGCGCTTGGGCCGGGCGGCGAACGCCTTGTTGAAGCCGTGGCGGTAGTCGGATTCCAGGATGCCGCGGGGCCGGGGGCTCGCTTGCGCGACGACGCGGCCCAGGCTCTGGTAGGTGGACGGGTCGTGGGCCAGAAGCTGTTGTTTGTAGCGGCTGTGGAAGGCGACGAGGTCGTGGGGGGCGCCAGTCGGTGGAGGAGAATGTGCGGAGCTGGGCGAGCATGACTTGAGCACGTATCCGTCGCGGTCGGCGAGGTCGGGGATGCGGGTCGGCCAGTGTCGTCATCGCCTCGGTGTGGTCGGCGGTCCCGTCCTTGGTGACGATGCGTCCGTCGGTGCGCAGTCGCAGTGGGGGCCAGGCGCGCCGAGTCTGATCTCCATCTCCGGGCAGACGGGAACCCAGTCGACGTGGGGGTGAGCAGGTCGATGAGGAACCGGTCGCGGCTGTGGCCGCGTTGTGGCGGACGGGTGCGCTTAGCAGGCAGTTGGACACCGCTAGCCTGAGCGAGAAGAGGTTGAGGCATGGGCCATCGAACTGCGTCGCCGGTATGCTCGTAGCACGGTGGGGAACACCCGGGATCTCCTGTCCACCATCCTCGGCGACGCCTACGAAGCAGGCCTGGTCGACGTCAACGCTGCCGCTCGCCGCCGAAGACGAGGCAAGGTGATCGATCAACGCGCCCAGACCGTTCAAGAGCCACGACCGTGGGCTACACCGCTGGAAGCGCTGCTGATCGCCGAACGATGCGCTGTGCTGACCGGACGGAACGACGACTTCGTCATGTGGACGGTGTGCGCCTGGTGCGGCCTGCGGTGGGGCGAACTAATGGGCTTGCAGCGCCATCATGTCCGGACCGACACGTTGGCCGTCGAAACACAACTCGATCACAAGGCCAACCCGGTTCGGCTCCGTCCCCCGAAAGAGGGGTCTTACCGCAACGGCAACCCGCACTACTTCGGCGCCGTGGACCTACCATCATTCCTGGTAGAACTGCTCGCGCGGCACATAGCCGAAGGCTCAGTCGGGCCCTGCGATTGCCCCTGTGGGGGCGGAGACTTCCTGTTCCTCAACCCCCGCGGAGGACACCATGTCCACCGCTCCTACGACGGCTTCCCCTGGTTGCCCGCCGCCGCAGGATTGAATCCCGCCCGCCGGGTGCAGCCTGGGCGGTCCAGAGGCGCCGAGGCCCGGCCCGTCCTGGTCGACATGGCCTCGGGTTGGCCCGGCCGTCCCCTGCGGCCCGCGTGGCCCGCCGCCACCGGGCCCGATTGGGCGCCACCGAGGGTGAGGGGGGCATCCCCCACTACGACCTTCCCATCGTGGACGCCCTGGCAGTGGACTGCCCCCGCTGCGACGCTGCGGCAGGTGAACCCTGCAAGTGGCCCGCCGGGGGTCGCAGCCGGCACCGACCTCGGCTCGCCGCTGCCACCGCCGCCGGGCATGTCCAGCAGATGGAGCTCGCGTCGTGGGTACCGATCATCACTGGCTTGACGCCGCACGGTTTTCGGCACTCCCAGAGGGTCTGGCTGGACGATATCGGCACTGTCAATCCCCTCAAAGCGTGGAGACGGTGTTATGCCACTTCGGCCCTGAGCTGGGCGGTTGACGTCCTCCGCGCTTCTGCCATCTGACGCTCGAATGTGATCGGGGCGAGCCCGTCGTTGGCGCTG
>NZ_SMKT01000148.1 GCF_004348735.1 Actinomadura sp. KC06 | reverse complement strand
CCCCCCAGCAGCCCGCCGCCGTCGCAGGAGAGCCCGTCCCCGCCGCCGCAGGACCCGCCCTCGGAGGACCCGGACGACGGACAGCGCCCAGGCGGCCCCCTGGACCCCATCGGCGACATCATCGGAGGCGTCACCGACCCAATCCTCGGCGGCCTCTCAGGCCGCTGACCACAGTCGCATAGAAAAGGGGACGGACCCAGCCGGGTCCGTCCCCTTTCCCATGCGCTCCTCCCCCATATTCTCTCGACGTCTTCCTGACAGACCCACTCACCGAAGGTCGCGGCCTTCGGTCTGAGCCGTCGCTGCAGGGCGCGGCCAGCAACCGGCACCCCCTCTGTACCCGGTAACTGTGCAGGTCCTGCGCGACATAGCCCGCACGCTGGCGTTGCCGGACGACCTCGCTGGCACGAGTGCCCGCATCAGGGACGGCAGGGGCTCAGCCGAAACAGGCGGACCCGAAGCGGATCAAGCAGCACGCCGGTGATCTCAGATCCGATGTCATTCCCATGATCAAAAAAGCTGGCGACACGCTCACCAAGGACGGCAACTACAACCTTGAGGGCGGAGACTTCAGCATGACCTGCACGCCAATGGCACCCGCATGCCCCATGGCGATCCAATTCGCCTTCGAGGACGTCAAGATGCTGATGACCACCGCAAAGAACTACGCCGAGAAGATCGAGCGCGCGGCCGGGATTTACGGCCAGACCGAGGAACAGAACAAGAAGAACGCTATCAGGCGATAACCGGTGTGAAACGAAAGGCAAGCTAAATGGGTGACTCTACGCTGACCTTGGATATCTCCAGAAGACCGGCCACCGTCTCTCGTCCTCCTGCCGTGGGAGACATGCCTTTGGCAGGTTGTCGCGGATTAGCGCCGGCGAGCGCGGAAATGGCCGCCCCAGCCGCAACCAAACGCGACTCACCCGGGTTTCTCGGACGGGCGTCCGAGAAACCCGGGTGGTGGTGACGCTACCTGCGACCGGTGTTTATGCCGGGGCGCAGTATTGGTCCTGCTTGTTGATGGCGCGGTACGGGCAGTCCGCGTACTCTGCCAGGATCAGCAGCGGGTCGCGGTTGACCTGGGTGAGCGACTCGATCTGCGAGGGCGCGGGGTAGAAGTTGCCGCCGCCGAGCTCGAACGTGTAGGAGAAGATGCGCTGGTCTCCCCACGTCCAGTCGTTGGAACTGCCGTCGGTGATGTAGAGGTCGCTCGACTGCTGGGGGGTGTAGCGGTTGAGCCGGGCGACTTCGCGGCCGATGGTGGCGTGCGCCGCCTGGTCGTCGGCGGAGAATTCGCCGGGCACGGTGTCGTTGTAGGTGTAGCCCATCGGCCACAGCACGAGGTTCGCTACCGAGTGGATGTCGAGGAACATCTTGATCTGCTGCTTGCCGCCGACGACCCGGCTCCTGATGAAGCTGGTGACGGCCCGGGTCTCGGGCGCCGAACCCGCCGAGGGGCCCCGGTAGGTCTCGCTGGACGGGGTGCCGGACGAGCCGCCGCAGCAGCCCCACTTGTAGGGGTAGTTGCGGTTGAGGTCGACGCCCTGCCGGTTCTTGCGCCACATCCGGCCGGGCTGGGTGTCGCTGGTCATGTCGTAGATCTGGCCGTCGGGGTTGAGGATCGGGATGATCCAGAACTCCCGCTCGTTGACCAGCTTGGTGATCCGCGCCGTGGTGTTGTACTCCTTGGTGAGGATCCCGATGAAGTAGAGGGCCTGCTCGTTGGTGATGCGCTCGCGGGCGTGGATGTTGGCCTGGTAGAAGACCTCGGGCTCGTCCTCGTCCGCCGCCACGTTGTCGCTGATCTTGACGCCGACGATGTCGCGGCCCTCGTAGGAGCGGCCGATGCTGAACTTCTTCGCGATCTGCGGGTAGTTGGCGACGACCTGGTCGAGTTCGGCCATCGTCTCCGCGTGGGTGTGGTACGACGACGCGGACGCGGCGTGCCGGGGGAAGGCGCCCATCGGGCTCACCTTGAAGCCGAGCCGCTTGATCGCGGCGACCTCGGACGGGATCGCGCTGATCTCCAGTGAGTCGTCCGGGCGCACCAGGTCGATCGCGGCGCCGGTGCGGGCGACCTGCGTCCGCTGCGCGGACGTCGCGGGGCCGGTGACGAGGTAGCGTTTCGCCGTTTCGGCGGGGGCGGCCGGCGCTCCGGCGACCTTCACGGGGGCGGCGGACGCGGTCGTCCCGACGACGGTAAGGGTGGCCGCGCCCAGGCAGACCGCCACGAGCGCGGCCTTGAGGTTACGTGTTCTCATCGGTTCGTTCTCCTCAGCCGACCGGCCGGTACGGCGATCCGGGGACCGCGGCGCCCTCGGGGATGCCCGCGAGCTTCCACGCGGCGTAGGCGGCGGCGTTGGTCGCGTGGCCCATCACCGGCGCGCCGATGTTGTTGATGTCGTCGCAGCGGGCGTGGTAACAGGGGTCGTCGCCGCTGGCGATGCCGCTGACCTGAATGCCGGCGTTCTTGAACGAGGCGTGGTCGGACCGCGCGCCGATGTTGAACCCCCGGGTGGGGAGGCCCTTGCTGCGGAAGTACTCGGTGAAGACCGCGCTGAGGGTCGTGGAGTCGGTGTAGACGCCCCAGGTCGTGGTGTTCTTCGCGCCGACCATGTCGAAGTTGAGGTAGGCGTTGATCTTCGTCCGCTCGGCGGCGGGCAGGTTCTGGACGTAGTAGCGCGAGCCGATCAGGCCGAGCTCCTCGGCGCCCCACCAGCCGAACCGGAGCCGCTTGGTGGGCTTGGCGTTGGCGCGGGCGACGGCGAGCGCGGTCTCCAGGATGGCGCTGGAGCCGGAGGCGTTGTCGTTGATGCCGGGGCCTGCGGGCACGCCGTCGAGGTGCGCGCCGAGGAAGACGACCTGGTTGGGGTCGCCCTGCGGCCAGTCGGCGATCAGGTTCCAGCCGGTGGCGCCCTGGTAGGTGAAGGACTGCAGCGTGGTCTGGAATCCGGCCGCGTCCAGCTTCGCCTTCACGAAGTCGGCGGAGGCCTTGTAGCCGGGACGGCCGTGCGCGCGGTTGCCGCCGTTGGAGCTGGCGATGGTCTGGAACTGCTGGGCGTGCGCCATCGAGTTGGCCGCGGGGATGTCCGGCGACTGGACGGCGACGGCGGCGGGGGGCGGTGCGGACTGCGCGACCGCGCCACTGGGGAGGCCCATCAGGGCCGCGAGGAGGCCGGCGCCGATGGCGGCCGAGCCGAGGACGCGCTTGCGTTTCATCATGGGGGTTTACCTGACCAATCGGATCTGTGTTCCGGGGAGCTGAGCGGGGGGACTGTCCGGCGAGCAGGCATGGAGCCGGGTGGGGGTGCCACCTCGATGGCCCGGGAGCAGTACTGGAACGTGGACCTGAGACGCCCTGTGGCCTCCTGGGGGTGGGCTCCGGCGCGCGCGTGCGACCAGAGGGAGGATGACGCTGAACGATATGCGCGCGCATTGGCGTCGTAAAGAGCAATGTGTGACGAACTTCGGGCACCGCCGTGATTCCGGCGGGCGTTTCACGTGGTCACCGGGCGGAGAAGCCGTCTCCAAGAGCTCACTACATCTAATAGAAAGGCGCCCGCCCGCGCCTTGAATGTGAATGAACGCGGCTGAAATGGAACGTTTCAAGGCGCCGCTTCGATTTCATGATCTATGGATCCGGCGGGAGCCGGGTTCGGCAATCGCCCGCGCCCGGCCTTGACGCTTTCGCAGCGGCGGCAGCGGCGACGGCACAGTCAATGAAACGTTTAAATTCGTGTCATTGCATTGTCAATGGAAATTCGTGCCAGACCGTTCGCTGGCCGCCTCTGGTCAGAGACTTTGGCTACTCAATGGTTCGGTTAGATCATCTTTCGGTCCCTGACATCTCATCTTGCGGGCTCTGACTCGACCCCGGATGCGATTCGAACGAATTAATCTGCATGGGCGGAACGAAAGATGACGACAGAAACCGGTGACCGGACGCTCGCCGTCCCCGGAGAGACGGCCCGAGAGATCACCGCTGATCACGTCCTGGTCGCCGCGGGGCATCCGCGGGAGATCCGCTGGCGGGCCGGAGAACGTCTTGAGCACCTGTTCGAGGAGCGGTGCGACCGGCTCCGGGACGAGGGCCGGGGCGGCCATCCGGCCGTCGACGCCGGCGACCTCGTCCTGACCTTCGGCGAGTTGGACGAGCGCGCCAACCGGCTTGCCCGCCATCTCCTGGCGGAGGGGGTGCGTTCCGGCGACCGGATCGGGCTGCTGTTCGACGACGCCGTGCACTCCTACGCGGCGACGCTCGCCGTCCTCAAGATCAACGCGGTGTTCGTGCCGCTCGACGCCGGCTATCCGCCGGAACGGCTGGCGTACATCGTGGAGGACGCGGGCGTGCGGACCGTCCTGTCCCTGTCGCATCTGCGCGAGCACCTGCGGCAAGCAGGCGCGGAGGTGCTGTGCGTGGACGAGGCGGCGGCGCTGGTCGACGCGCTTCCCGGCCACCGCCTCACGGACGCCGAGAAGGGCGTCCCGCCGGACGACCTGTGCTACATCGTCTACACGTCCGGCTCGACGGGACGCCCCAAGGGCGTGGCGATCGAGCACGCCGCCATCTGCAACTTCGTCCGCGTCGCCGTCGAGGTCTACGGGATCCTTCCGGTGGACCGCATGTACCAGGGCATGACGATCGCCTTCGACTTCTCCGTCGAGGAGATCTGGGTGCCGCTGATCTCGGGCGCGACCCTCGTCCCGAAGCCGAGCGGGTCGGTGCTGGTCGGCGACGACCTGCTGGACTTCATGCGGGCGCGGCGGATCACCGCGCTGTGCTGCGTCCCGACGCTCCTGGCGACGCTCCACGAGGATCTTCCGGCCCTGCGCTTCCTGCTGGTGTCGGGCGAGGCGTGCCCGCAGGACCTCGTCGCCCGCTGGCACCGTCCGGGCCGCCGGTTCCTCAACGTGTACGGGCCGACCGAGGCGACCGTCACCGCGACGTGGACGCCGCTGGACCCGGACCGGCCGGTGACGATCGGCGTCCCGCTGCCCACCTACTCCGTCGTCATCCTGGACCCGGACGAGGACAGGGCCCTGCCGCCGGGCGAACCGGGCGAGATCGGCATCGCGGGCATCGGGCTGGCGCGCGGCTACGTGAACCGCGACGACCTCACCGCGCGCAGGTTCGTCCGCGACTTCATCGGCATCGAGGACAACCCGTCCGGCCGGATCTACCGCACCGGCGACCTGGGCCGGATCAACGGCTACGGCGAGATCGAGTACCACGGCCGCATCGACACCCAGGTCAAGATCAAGGGGTACCGGATCGAGCTGACGGAGATCGAGTCGGTGCTGTCGCAGGCGCCCGGGATCGCGCAGGTGGTCGTCGGCACCCACGAGCCCGAGCCGGGCGTGATCGAACTCGTCGCCTACTTCACGAGACGGAACCGCGACACGCCACTGGACCGCGACCGGCTTCGCGCGCAGGCCCGGCAGCACCTGCCGGGCTACATGGTCCCGGCGTATTTCGAGGAACTCGACGCCATCCCGATGCTGCCGAGCGACAAGGCCGACCGCGGGCGGCTGCCTCCGCCGAAGACGCCGCGCAGGCAGGGTGCGTCCAACGGCCATCTCGCGCCGGAGACCGCGACGGAGCGGGAGCTGGCCGGCGCGCTGGCCGGGGTGCTGCGGCTGGATCGCGTGTCGGTCGACAGTCATTTCTTCGACGATCTGGGGGCCGACTCGCTGCTGATGGCGCGGTTCTGCGCCGCCGTCCGGGAGCGGACCGACCTGCCGGTGTCGATGCTGGACGTCTACCAGAACCCGGAGGTCAGGGGCCTGGCGGCGGTGCTGGCCGAACGGGCGCCGGCGCATCCGCCCCCGGACCCGGAGGCGGCCTCGCCCGCCGAGCGCTCGGCATCTCCGGAGGCGGCCCGGCCAGGGGCGCGTCCGGGGGCGCGGAAGCGAGCCCGCGAGTACGTGGTCTGCGGCGCCCTGCAGTTCCTGCTGTTCCTCGCGACGGTCTACGCCGGCGCCGCGGTCGGCTACGCGGGTTACGGCTGGACGTCCGAGGCCAACGGCCTCGCCGACCTGTATCTGCGGAGCGCGGCGTCCGGGTGCGCGTTCTTCGGGTTCATGTGCGCGCTGCCGGTGCTGGCGAAATGGTCGCTGATCGGCCGCTGGAAACCGCGGCGCATCCGCGTGTGGAGCCTCGGCTACGTCCGCTTCTGGACGGTCAGGACGCTCATCCGGTCGAGCCCGATGACGCTCCTCGCCGGATCTCCGCTCTACAACGTCTACCTCAGGCTGCTGGGCGCGCGGATCGGCCGCGGTGCCGTGATCTTCTCCAGGACGGTCGTGTGCACCGACTTGCTCACCGTCGGCGCCGGGACGATCGTCAGGGAGCGATGCGCGATGTCCGGATACCGCGTCGACGGCGGGGTGATCCGGACGGGCGCGATCACGCTCGGGGAGCGCGCCTTCGTCGGCGAGAGCACGGTCCTCGACATCGACACCGTCATGGGCGACGACACCCAGCTCGGGCACGCCTCGTCCCTGCACACCGGGCAGGCCGTGCCCGCGGGCGAGCGCTGGCACGGCTGCCCGGCCCGTCCGACCGGCACCGGCTACCTGCCGATCCCGCCGATGAAGTGCGGCACCGCGAGGCGGTTCTGCTACGGCGCCCTGCAGCTGTTCACCCTGCTCGCGGTCGCCATTCCGCTGGGATTCGTCGTCCTGATCAGCCTGCTCACCGAGTTTCCGATGCTGGCCGAGATCATGCGGACGGAGTCGGAGGGACTGGGCCGCCTTTCGCTCTACCGGGACGCCGCCGCGATCTCGGGCGCGCTGTTCTTCGGCGGTCTCGTCGCGGGTCTGGCGTTCGTGCTCACCATTCCCCGCCTGCTCGGGCTCCTCGTCCGGCCCGGCAAGGTCTACCGGCTCTACGGGCGGCAGTACTGGGCGCTCATGACGACCAAGCGCGTGACCAATGTGCCGTTCTTCATGTCCCTGTTCGGCGACAGCTCCTACGTCGTCGGGTACCTGCGGGCTCTCGGATACCGCTTCGCGCGGCCGATCGTCCAGACGGGAAGCAATTTCGGCACGGAACTGCAGCACCACTCCCCCTACCTGACCACCGTGGGCAGCGGGACGATGATCTCGGACGCGCTGTTCGTCGCGAACGCCGACTTCTCCAGCACGTCGTTCAGGGCGTCCGAGGTGAGGATCGGGGCCCGTAATTTCCTCGGCAACAACATCGTGTTCCCGGCGGGGGCGACGGTCGGCGACAACGTCCTCCTCGGGACGAAGGTGGCGGTGCCGATCGACGGCCCCGTCCGGGAGGACACCGGCCTGCTGGGCTCGCCGTGCTTCGAGATCCCCCGATCGGTGGAACGCGACCACGCGTTCGCCGAGCTGGAGAAGGGCGACGAATTCCGCCGCCGGCTGTCGGCCAAGAACCGCTACAACCTCTCCACCATGGGCCTCTTCCTCCTCATCGGATGGTTCCGGGCCTTCGGGGTGACGGCCGTGTGGCTCGCCGCCGAAGACCAGCTCCGCGGAAACGCGGCGGCCGGGATCGTCGCCGCCGTCCTGGCGTCTCTGCTGTTCACGGTCGGCTACGGCGTTCTGGTCGAGCGGGCCCTGCTGCGTTTCCGTTCCCTCAAGCCGCAGTTGTGCTCGATCTACGACCCCTACTTCTGGTGGCATGAGCGACTTTGGAAAATGGGCGGGCGGGCGCCGTTCAACGGCACTCCGTTCAAGAACGTGGTCTGGCGCCTGCTGGGCGTCCGCATGGGCCGCCGGGTCTTCGACGACGGCTGCGCCATACCGGAGAAGACACTGGTCACCATCGGGGACGAGTGCACGCTGAACGCGGGAAGCGTCATCCAGTGCCATTCCCTGGAAGAGGGCGTCTTCAAATCCGGCCGGACCCGGATCGGCGCCGGATCCACGCTGGGCGTCGAGTCGTTCGTCCACTACGACGTGACGATGGGCGAGGGAGCCGCGCTGGAAGCCGACTCCTTCCTCATGAAAGGTGAGGAAGTCCCGCGCGGCGCACGGTGGCTGGGCAACCCCGCCGGCCAATCCCACCAGGCCATCGAGGCGGCCCCGGCTCGCACTAGCCGGACCTAGCGGCAGGCCCACCGCGCGCTGGCGGGTCGGGGTGGAGGCGGGCGGCCAGGCCGGGAACGCCGGCGGCGGCCGCCCGGTGCGCCTCGCCCGCCAGCGCGGCCAGCTCGGGGGCGCGGTCGGCCAGCGGGCCGCCGAGCCGCCAGGCGAGCAGGTGCCGCATCCACAGGGTGGGGCACGTCAGGGGGCGGACGACGACGTCCGCGCCGACCGTGAGTGTCGCCTGGCACGGGGCGACCGCACGGCCCTCCGCCACGAGCGCGCGGATCATGTCGTGCTCGGTCATCATGTGCCGGACGCGGGGCGCGAAGCCCGCCTCCTGGCAGGCGGTGTAGAAGTACTCCGGCCATCCGGCGCCGTCCGGAGGCGTGACCAGCCAGTCCTCGCCGGCGAGCCGGGCCAGCGGGACCTCGTCGGCGGCCGCGAGCGGATGGCCGGCGGGCAGCGCCACCGAGATCGGCTCGGTCGCGATGACGCGGACGCCGACGCTCGGACGGGCCGGCAGCTCGTGCCCGGGATAGTCGACGAGGGTGGCCGCGTCCAGCCGCCGGGACGCCAGCAGGTCCAGCAGCAGCCGCGGCGAGTACTCGGTGTGGACGGTGATCCGGGCGCCGGGCAGCTCGAACAGCCGGTGCAGCAGCCCGGTGAGGACGGGCGTGGCGTAACCGCCGATGCGCACGCCCGCCGCGCCGGACTCGGTCTCGATGCCGGTGAGCAGCTCGTCCACGGTGACCAGGACGGACCGGGCCCGGCTCAGCACGAACAGGCCGAACGGCGTAGGGCTCACCCCCTGCCGGCCGCGGCGGAAGACCTGGCCGCCGAGGGCCGACTCGATCCGGTGGAGCCGTCCGGTCAGGGCCGGCTGGGAGACGCCGACCGTCGCGGCCGCGCGGCTCAGGCTGCCGGCGTCCGCGATCGCGCACAGCGTCCGGAGATGGCGGAGCTCGAGCTGCACGTCACACCGCCTTCCACGCCATTGGCCCTGAAATATAGAGGACGGGGAATGCCGGGGCACCGGTTCTGCCGAACACGATCCCGGCGGCCCATAAGGCGGAGATTATGAGCAGCTGAGATGGGGAAGAGCCGCCTTTTCCTCCCATACTCGGGGGACCCTCAAAGGAGGCTCCCCCCATGCGTATCAGACCGCTGCTCTCCTATCTGACCTGCATCGGCGTAACGGCGTCCGCGCTGGGCGTCGTCGTCACGGAACCCGCCACCGCGCAGCACGCACCCGTCCGCACCGAATGGCGAGAGATCTTCTCACCGGACGGCACCATTCGGCGACTCCGCGTCACCCGCGAAGTCCACGCCTCGCCGGCTCCCCGCGCCCGGGTCGCGGCGGCCGAGGTGATCCCGATCGAGGTCAACGGGCCGAGCGAGAGCCGGTTCGACCTGGTCTTCGTCGGCGACGGCTACACCGCTTCGGAGCTGGGCGCCTACGGCGGCCATGTGCGCGGGAAATTCGACGAGATCATGGCCAAGGAGCCATTCCGCTCGCATCGCAAGCAGTTCAATGTGTGGCAGGTCAACGTCGTCTCCCAGCAATCCGGCGTGGACAATGACCCCACCCAGGGAATCCAGCGCGCCACCGCGCTCGACATGGGTTTCTGGTGCGGTGGAATCCAGCGGCTGCTGTGCGTCAACGAGACCAAGGCCCGGCAATACGCGGCCGCGGCCCGGGACGTCGACCAGGTCCTCGCGCTGGGCAACTCCACCACCTACGGCGGGGCGGGCGGCACCGTGGCCACCGCGTCCGGCGGAAACGCGCAGTCGGGCGAAGTCGCCATCCATGAAATGGGGCACTCGGTCGGCGGCCTCGCGGACGAGTACAGCGACGGCCAGGGCGACGTCTACCGGGGCCCGGAGCCCAGGGAACTCAACGTCTCGACCTACACGCGGGAACAGATGCGGCAGAACCAGACCAAGTGGGCGCGCTTTCTCGGGCAGCCCACGCCCGACGGCGGCGTGATCGACACCTTCGAGGGCGGCTACTACCACCGGCGCGGCATCTACCGTCCGAGCGAGAACTCGATCATGCGGACGCTGGGCCGCGAGTTCAACCTGCCCGGCCGGGAGGCCATGATCGCCGCCTTCTACCGCGAGAAGGCCCTGCCCACCTACGGCGAGTAGGCCCGCGCATCGCGGGTTGACAGCCGCGGGCGGGAGGCGGAACGCTCCGATCATCCGCGTGCCCTGGGTGAGGAGAGTGGCGGAATGGCCGTTCACGAGATCCGGATCGATCCCGCCAAGCCGCTGCGGGAGGACCCCGGCACGGGGCACAACCGCTGGCATCACGGCATCCCGCCGGTGCTGCGCTGCGAGCCCGGCGACGAGGTCGTGATGGGGACGCGGGACGCGTTCGACGGGCAGTTCGGCCCGTCCAGCACGGCGGAGGCGGTGGCCGCGGCCGACCTGGGCGTCGTGCACCCGCTGACCGGCCCGGTGTTCGTGGAGGGCGCCGAGCCCGGTGACCTCCTGGAGGTGGAGATCCTCGACGTCGCGCCGGACGCGTTCGGGTTCACCGCGCAGGCGCCGGGCTTCGGGTTTCTGCGCGACGACTTCCCGGAGCCGTACCTCGTGCGCTGGACCATCGCGGACGGCTGGGCGACCTCGGACGACCTGCCCGGCGTCCGCATCCCCGGCGCCCCGTTCATGGGCACGATCGGCCTGCCGCCCGGACCCGCCGCGCTCAGCCGGATCACCGCGCGGGAACAGGCGGCGGTGGACGCCGGCGGCATCGCGATGCCGCCGTCGGCGGAGGGCGCGGTGCCGTCCGACCCGGAGATCGCCGCCACGGGGCTGCGCACCGTCCCGCCGAGGGAGCAGGGCGGCAACGTCGACATCAAGCAGCTCACCGGCGGGACCAGCCTGTTCCTCCCGGTCGACGCTCCCGGCGGCCTGTTCAGCGCCGGCGACGCGCATTTCGCGCAGGGCGACGGCGAGGCGTGCGGGACCGCCATCGAGATGCGCGCGACGCTGCGGGTGCGGTTCGCCGTCCACAAGGGCGAGGCACGCGAGAAGGGCATTACCTCGCCCAGGTTCTCCCGCACCGAGTACTGGACGTCCCCCGAGTACGCGGCCCCGCGCCGGTTCTACGCCACGACCGGCATGCCGGTCAGCCGCGACGGCGGCACGGTGGTCTCGGAGGACGTGACGCTCGCCGCGCGCAACGCCCTGCTCAACATGATCGACCACCTCGGGGAGCGCGGCTGGACGCGGCAGCAGGCCTACGCCATCTGCAGCGTCGCCGTCGACCTCAAGATCAGCCAGCTGGTGGACGTCCCGAGCGTCCTCGTCTCCGCCTTCCTCCCCCTGGACATCTTCAGCTCTTGAGGAAGTCCAGCAGGTCCTGGTTGAACTTCTCCTTGTCGCCGGGGACCAGCGCGATGCCGTGCGAGGCGCCCTCGTACACCTTGAGGACGGCGTTCGGGATGATCTCGGCGGACTTGCGGGCGGTGGCGTCGATCGGGACGATCTGGTCGTCGTCGCCGTGCACCACGAGGGTGGGGATGTCGAACCGGCGCAGGTCGTCGTGGAAGTCGGTGCGCGCGAACGCGTCCACGCACTTGACGCCCGCCTGGATGTTCTCGTGCATGGCCATGAACCAGAACGCGTCCTTGTTGCCCTGCGTGACGTTGTTGCCGGGCCGGTTGGCGGAGAAGAATCCCTCGGCGGCGTCCTTCCAGTACTGCGAGCGTTCCTTGAGGATGCCCTTCTTGATGTCCTCGAAGACCTGCTCGGGGACGCCCTCCGGGTTGTCCGGCCCCTGGAGCATCAGCGGCGTGATCGCCGACAGCAGCACCGCCTTGTCGACGCGGCCGGTGCCGTGGCGGCCGATGTAGCGGGCCAGTTCGCCGCCGCCCATCGAGTGTGCCACCAGGGTGGCGTGCCGCAGGTCCAGGCCGGTCATCAGGTCGTTGAGGTCGTCGGCGAAGGTGTCGAAGTCGTAGCCGTTGAACGGCTGGCTGGAGCGGCCGTGGCCGCGGCGGTCGTGGGCGATGCCGCGGAAGCCGTTCTCGGCGACCACCTTCATCTGGTCGTCCCAGGCGTCGGCGTTCAGCGGCCAGCCGTGGATGAAGACCACCGGCCGCCCCGACCCCCAGTCCTTGTAGAAGATCTGCTCGCCGTCCCGCGTGCTGACGAGTCCCATCGCACTGCCCCCGTTTCCCCTTGTGTGGTCCTGCCGGGCCATCTGACCGGCACCGTCGCCGGTACCCCGCAGGCTCAACGTCAGCGCAAACGAAAGGTCCGGAAACGTTTGCCGGATACGACGATCCACTACGGGCGGCGATCAGGGCACGCTCGCGCAGCACCTCAGCCCCGGCCTCTGGACGTCGTCGGCGCGGGGCTGATCCATATCCTATCTTCAATAGAATCCCGGCCCAATCATTGACGCCCCGCATTGCTCTATACAATATTGATTTCGAGGTGGTGAGATGATGCACGGGCAGGTGGTGGTGGGACGCTCGGCGGAGCTCGCCGACGGCGATCGGCTGGTCGTCGACGTCGACGGCACCGAGATCGGCGTCTTCCGGATCGACGGCGCGCTCTACGCCTACGGCAACTACTGCGTCCACGCGGGCGGCCCGGTGTGCCAGGGCATGGTCATCAACCGGGTGACGGAGCGGCTCGACGCCGAGAAGCGCAGCCTCGGGGAGGCGTTCTCCGACGACGTGCACATCGTCTGCCCCTGGCACGGCTACGAGTACGACCTGCGCACCGGCGCCCATCCCGGGGACCCACGGGTCCGGCTGCGCGGCTACCAGGTCTTCGAGCAGGGCGGTGAGATCGTTGTCGAACTCTGACGGCCGGGCGGCGTCCGCGCTGGAGCGCCTCGTCTCGGACCTGGGCGACCTGGTCGCGGCGGGTCACCGTCCCGACGACCCGGTGCAGCTGGGCGCGCTCATGACGCTCGCCGTCCGCCTCTACGCCGCCGGCTCGGAGAACCCGTACGGCCCGGCCGCGCTCGCCGAGCTGAAGCTGACGCCGACAGAGGCGTGCACGGCCGCCGCGGCGCTGCTGCACGCCCAGTCGCTCACCCCGTTCGAATTCTCGGTCTGGTTCTCCAACAGCCGCGTGGACGCCGCGAGACGACAGGGGCAGGACGGACAGGAGCAGAGATGACGACCGACCCGCGGGTGAAGACGCTCACGCCGCAGTTCGACCGCTTCACCGACACCCGGGAGATGCTCGACCACGCGCGCCAGCAGTCGGCGCAGTTCGGGCTGGACGACTACTTCGTCGTCGACGTGGACTCGCACCGCGAGCCCAACGCCCACTGGCGCGAGGTTCTCGAATTCATGGAGAACCCCGTGATGCGGTCGAACTCGCTCGCCACCCTGGACGCGCGCGGCACCATGATGTACGTCCCGTACCCGGCCCCCGGCGGCTCGGGCGTCAGCTCGCAGTCGATGTTCGGCCGGGTGCCGCACCAGGACCCGCAGGCCGAGGCGGTCGAGGGCGTGACCCGGCACCGCGACATCGAGCTGTCCCGCCGCGCGATGGACGCCATCGGCATCAACGTCCAGGTCATCTTCCCGACGAGCCTGCTCGGACTCGGCATGTCCCCGCTCGCCGAGGGCGAGGCGCAGGCCGCGTACGCCTACAACCGGTGGATGATCGAAGCGTTCTGCGCCGAGGAGTCGCGCATCAAGTTCATGCCGTACCTGCCGCTGCGCTCGCCCGAGATGGCGCTGCGGATCGTCCGGGAGTTCGCGGGACGGCCGGGCGTCGTCGGGTTCCTGGTCACGAGCATCCGGTACTCGCCCGTCCACGACAACCAGTTCATGCGCCTCTACGCCGAGATCGAGGAGACGGGCCTGCCGCTCGCGTTCCACGCCGGCCCGACGTGGGACGACGACTGGATGAAGACCATGAACAGGTTCATCTCGGTGCACGCCCTCTCGTTCGTGCACTGCAACATGGTGCACCTGACGAACTGGATCATCAACGGGCTGCCCGAGCGCTTCCCGAGGCTGAAGGTCATCTGGGTGGAGAGCGGCGTGGCCTGGGTGCCGTTCATGATGCAGCGCCTCGACCACGAGTACCTCAAGCGGACGTCCGAGGCGCCGCTGCTGACCCGGCTGCCGAGCGAGTACATGCGGGAGATGTACTACACGTCCCAGCCGATGGAGTGCGACGACCACGACCTCCTCGAAGCGACGATGAACGCGATCAACGCGGAGACGCAGCTCCTGTACGCCTCCGACTGGCCGCACTGGGACTTCGACCTCCCGAGCTCGATCCTCGGCATCCGGTTCCTGGACGCCAAGGCCAAGCGCAACATCCTCGGCCTCAACGCCGCGCGCCTGTTCAACCTCACCGAAGGCCCGGGCGTCGGCTGATGGCGGGTCCTGCGATGGAACGGGTCGGCTGATGGGCGGGGTCGGCTGATGGCGCGGACGAGGCGGTTCGCGGTCGAGACGGTCGCCGAGGCATACCTCGCTCTGCTGAAGAACCGCGGGATCGACCGCCTCTTCGTGAACGCCGGGACGGACTTCGCGCCGATCGTCGAGGCGTACGCGCGGCGTCCGGCGTCGGGCCTCGACCTGCCGGAGATCGTGGTCTGCGCGCACGAGAACCTCGCCGTCTCGATGGCGCACGGCGCGTTTCTGGGCGACGGACGGCCGCAGGCGGTGATGCTGCACACCAGCGTCGGGACGGCGAACGCGGTGTGCGGCGTGCTCACCGCCGCCCGCAGCCGCGTCCCGCTCCTGGTCACGGCAGGGCGCACCCCGCTGTTCGAGGACGGCGCGCCCGGCGCCCGCGACGCGGGAATCCACTGGGCGCAGGAGATGTACGACCAGGCGGGAATGCTCCGAGAATTCGTGAAATGGGACTACGAGCTGCGTGACGGAGTGCAGGTCGAGACGGTCGTGGACCGTGCTCTCGACGTCGCGCACACGCAGCCGGCCGGGCCGGTGTACCTCACCCTGCCGCGCGAAGTACTGGCCCGGCCGGCGAACGGCCTCGATGCCCGCGATGGCCCCGTCATCGCACCGGCCCCCGCGTCCCCGGATCCGAACGCGGTCGACCGCCTAGCCGACCACCTCGCGGCCGCCCGCCACCCGGTCATCGTCACCGCGTCAACAGGCGCCGATCCCCAGACGGCACCGCTCCTGGACGACCTGTGCCGCCGCTTCTCCATCGGCGTCCTCGAATACAAGCCGCGGTATGTGAACGTCCCGTCCGACCACCCACTGCACCTCGGCTACGACATCGGCCCGGCGCTCACCGAGGCGGACGTCCTCTGCTTCCTGGACGTCGACGTCCCCTGGACACCTGGTTCGGCGGCTCCCCGCGACGACGCGATCGTCGTCCAGTGCGGGCCGGACCCGCATTTCGGCGCCTACCCGATCCGGGGTCACCGCTCCGACCTGTCGATCACCACGGACACCCGAAGCCTGCTGACCGCCCTGATCTCCGCCCTGGACGACCGGACGACCACGATCGATCCCGACCGCCGTTCTCGTCTCGCCGCCACGGCCCGCCGCAACCGCGAACGCCGCCAAGAGACGCTCGATACCGCCGCCCGTTCCGAAGGCCCGATCGACAAGACGTTCATGAACTGGGCACTCGCCCAGGTGAAACCGGACGACGCCGTGATCGTCAACGAGTACTGGGCACGCCCCGAGTTCCTCGGCCCCTTGGAGCCGGGCGGCTTCTTCGGCACACCACCCGCGGGGGGTCTCGGCTGGGGACTCCCGGCGGCGCTAGGCGTCCGCCTGGCGAGACCCGACCGAACCGTCATCGCGACGGTCGGCGACGGCTCCTACATGTTCGCCAACCCGGCCGCGTGCCACCACGCCATGCAGGCCCACAACCTGCCGCTCCTCACCATCATCGCCACCAACGACCGCTGGGCCGCAGTCCAGAACTCCGCTTTGACCATGTATCCCGATGGCCACGCCGCCTCCGCCGACGAGATCAGCGCATTTGCGCGCCTTGACCCGGTGCCCGCCTTCGAGAAGTATGCGGAGGCGTCCGGCGGGTTCGGCGAGCGCGTCACCGAGCGCGCCGACCTCGTCCCGGCGCTGCGGCGCGGGCTCCGCGCGGTTCGCGAGGACGGACGGCACGCGCTCATCAACGTCCACTGCTCCTGAACCATGCACGCATTCGGATTCGACCTGCGCCACCGGCGCCCCCCGCCGCTGCTGAACGTCCACGACTACGAGTGCGCGGCCCGCCGCCGGTTGCCCGCGATGGTCCGCGAATACATCGACGGCGGCGCCGACGACCTGGCCACACTCACTAAGAACCGCGAAGCCTTCACCCGCTGGGAATTCCGTCCCCGCATTTTGACTGGCACCCAGAAACCAGACCTGGCGACCACCGTCGCGGGAATCGACCTCGACCTTCCCGTATTACTAGCCCCGGTCGGCCTCTCCGGCCTCGCGCACTGGCGCGGCGACGTCGCCGCCGCCCGCGCCGCCGAACGCCGCGGCACTCGCCACATATTGAGCACCGCATCGTCCTGGACGATCGAAGAGGTCGCCGCCGCCACCGCCAAGGGCCATTTCTTCCAGCTCTATCCCCATTCCGGGGAAACGGCCGCCACCCTCATGAAGCGCGCCTGGAACGCCGGCAACCGGATGATGATGGTGACGGCCGACTACCCCATGCGCGGCAACCGCGAGGGCGAGCGCCGCACCGGCATGGGCCCGCCGCCCGTCCTCACCCCCGGCACCGCACTGCGGCTGTGCCGCCACCCCGCCTGGACGTACCGGGCCCTCCGCCACGGCCGCATCCCCGCCCGCAACCTGGTCGAGGGCAGCGGCGTCTCCGCCGCAGTGCAGTCAGTGGAAATTCAGGATCGCCACCTGAGCCAGTCAACGCTCACCTGGGACGACCTGGGTTGGCTGCGCGACACCTGGCCTGGCCGCTTCTACGTCAAAGGCGTCCTGACCCCCGAAGACGCCGACAAGGCCGCCGCCCTCGGCCTGGACGGAATAGTCGTGTCGAACCATGGCGGCCGCCAACTCGACTTCTCCCCCGCCACACTCGACGTCCTCCCAGAAATCGTCACCGCCGTCGGAAACCGAAACACCGAAATACTCCTGGACGGCGGCATCCGCCGAGGCACCGACGTCGTCAAGGCCCTAGCCCTAGGCGCCCGCGCCGTCCTCATCGGCCGCCCCTACCTCTACGGCCTGGCAGTCGCCAGCGAGAAGGGCGTGACCCGCGTCCTAGACATCCTCAGAGAGGAGATCGAACGCACCCTGACCCTCCTGGGCGCCCCGTCCATCCACAACCTGACCCCCACCCACCTCCGCCCTAGCCCACAGACGGGTGAGGACGACCGTTAGCGGCCGTGAGCAGGCAGCTTTCCGCTGCGGCCACCGATCACGGGGAGCGCCTCACCGGCCGGGGAGCTTTCGGCGGAAGTCGGCGGGGGCGTGGCCGTACCAGCGGTGGAAGGCCCGGCGTAATGCCCGGACGTCGGAGTAGCCGACGCGGGCGGCGATCGCGTCGATGTTGAGCTGGGTGTCCCGAAGCAGGCGGGTGGCCTCCGCCTGGCGGACCTGTTCCACTTCCTCGCGCCAGCTGGTGCCTTCCTGGTGCAGCCGTCGCTGGAAGGTCCGGGAGCTCATGGCCATCCGGTACGCGACGCGGTCGAGGCAAGGCAGGCCGGTTGCGAGGCTTTCGGCGATCTCGGCGTGCACTTTGTCCAGCCACCCCAGGACCAGCCTGGAGTTGTTGACCCGAGTGGACGGCGTGGTCGCGGACGATGACCGCCAGGGCCGGGTCGGCGCTCGGCAGCGGCGCGGCCGCGTCGGCGGCGGAGAAGGTGACGGACGAGACCGGCGCGTCGAAATCGATGGCTCCGGTGCCGTATGCCTCGATCAGATGGCGGTGCGATCGCGGTGGTTCGCCCGCGACGGTGAGGGCGTCGGGCGTGACGCGCCGCCCCAGCGCCGTGCTCGCCTGCTCCAGCAGGAGCCCGAGGACGAACTCGGCGATCAGTGTGCCGACCGGCCCGAACGTGGGGACCGGGCGGGAGGCGACCGTCAGGCGGCCCGCCTCGTCCCGCTGCACATGGAAGGCACTGTCGGGGTCGGTGACGGCGGGCAGATGCCGTGCCGCGACCTGGAACGCCTCGGTCAGGTCGGCCGAGGACGTGACGACGTAGTCCCAGACGTAGAACCTGCCCGGCGTCCACAGCCGCGCCACCGGGGCGCACCGCCGACCTCGGCGAGAGCGCCGGACGAGACCTCCCACACGCGCGACAACAACGTCGTCGCCACCCGGATGCCCTCTTGACCGAGGACGCTCACCCCGGGGAGGCGGTCGAGCTCGTCCCGCGCGACCCCGGCGGCCAGCGCCGCCTCGAGGACAAGCCGCACCACATATGGCACCCGGTCAGTGACCTCGCCATGGCCAAGTCGCTGTTCAGCACGCTGACCGAAGCCGAGCCCTACATGGACGAGGTCTACAGGCGCGATCACCAAGTACTGGCCCGGCACCGGCCCACTGGGCCAGGACTACGCCGTCAAGTTCGTGGACTGGGGCTACCTCTCGTGGTTCCGACTCGTCGTCGGCACCCTGGAGCTCGTATGCGCCGTCCTCCTGGTGATCCCCCGCAAACCGGCCCGATTCCTGGGCGCCGCGGGCCTCGTTCTCGTCCTGGACGGCGCGGTCACCACGCACATCGTCAACCAAGATCCGCTGTCACAGAGCGTCCAGGCCCCGATCCACCCACTGATCGCAGCCGCGATAGCCCTGGCGAACTGGCCGTCCCAATGGCGCCGCCTCCTACACCCCTGGCAGCCCGACCCAGCCAATCCCTGACCCCACCATCCCCGGCGCCCACCCCGCGCCGGGGATGGTTTCGTCATGTCGCGCTTCGGTCGTACCGCCCAGCCTTCGCCTCTGCGACGAAAGCGCCCCATACCTGCGGGCCGAAGGTGAAGTGCCCAGCGTCGGGAGCCTTACTGTCCCGCACACCAAGGCTCAAGTTCAGCTCGGCGACCTCGACACAGTTGCCGTCACTACCACTGTGGCTGCTCCTGCGCCATGCGACAGAAGCCATGTCTCTGCTGGCCATAGCTCGGCGCACCTCCCCGCCATCTGTCGGCTATTGGTCGTAGCGTCCAGATTGCACCTGAGCGATGAAAGTTGCACGCGCCTGCGGGGTGACGGTGAGGTGGCCTCCGTGCGGCGCTTTGCTGTCCCCGCACGCCGAGGCCGGCGACTTCGACACATTCGCCGTTGCCCGACATGGCCCAAGCTGCCTATGTGCGGAGCGCCTCAGTCGTGGTACGCGTGAGGGTGACGAGCTGATCGTGACGAGTGGTCGGCCAGGACGCGAGCTGCCCTCCAATCGCGGTGCTGACCGCTTCTCGAAAGCGGGTGACCAGTTCAGCCCCCTGGTCGGTGAGGAACACCGTGGCCACTCGGCGATCTTTGGCATCGGGTCGCCGCCGTACCAGCCCACGCCGTTCGAGCCGATCGACCAGGCCCGTGATGTTCGTCTTGTCGCAATGCAACCGGCTCGCCAGCTCGCCGTGGGTCAGTTCCTGGGGAGCCACCATGGTGAGCAGCTGGGCCTGTTGAGGAGTGAGCCCAAGCTCTCGGCTCGCGGCGCCTCTGATTCCTTCGATCACGCAGCACAGTTCGAGCAACGCCTCTGCGAGTTCCGGGTGTGCTGGGCGGGTCATGAACCGAGCGTACTTGACAGTCCATGACCTCTACTATTTAGTAGACAATCTCAACAGTCGACTTCATCAACTAAATGAGGTGCCGTGCCATCGAAAGCCACCGACCGGGTAGCGGTCGTCACCGGGAGCTCACGAGGGATCGGCCGAGCGACAGCGCTGCGTCTGGCCACAGGCGGGGCGGCCGTCATCGTCAACTACCACACCGACGCCGCCTCGGCGAAGCAAGTGGTCGCCGACATCGAGGCAGGCGGCGGCCGCGCCATGACAGCGCGCGCAGACGCCGCCGACCCCACCGAACTCCGCACGCTGCTCGACGCGGCTGAACACCACTACGGCGGCCTGGACGTGCTGGTGCACAACGCCGCCGGCTTTGTGCGAACCCCGCTGACCGCCGCCACCGACGGCGACTACGCGCATACCTTCTCGCTGAACGCGCAAGCCACCTTCGTCGCGCTGCGCGAGGCCGGCCGCAGAATGCGCGACGGCGGCCGCATCGTATTCATTTCCTCAATAGTCACTCGCATCGACCCGCCGGGCGAAGCCCTGTACGCGGCCAGCAAGGCCGCCGGTGAGCACCTCATCCGTACCTTCGCCCGTGAGATCGGCCCACGCGGCATCACTGTCAACAGCGTCCTTCCCGGCCCCACCGACACCGACGGATTCGCGGCGTCCTCGGCCCCGGTCGAAACGCTCATCGCCCAGACCCCGCTCGGCCGCTTGGGCGAACCGGAAGACATCGCCGAGGTGATCGGCTTCCTCGCCTCCGACGCGGCCAGATGGATAACCGGCCAGCACATCACCGTCGACGGCGGCCTGTCCTGACACAAACCACATCGGCCCACCCGGCGGGACTGCGTCTGCAGCGAAGTAGTCCCAGCGCGTCTCAGGCCGCTCCCAAGTGAAATGTGGCACTTGAAGGCCGCTGTCTGGACAAGCCCTGGGAATGTTGTTGTTCTTCCCTGCTCCGACATGGTGACCAGGTGGGTGAGCTGCTCATGCATGATCGCCGCATCGCCGACCGTCCGGTGTAGGACCGCCTCGTCCAGGACGACCCACAGGCGCGGGCGGTCTGGCCGCGTGAGTATCTGTTGTCGCGCCATGCGTACCTGAACGCGGCGGTCGATCTCGTCGGGGTCGAGTTCCTGGGGCCCGCCACGGATCATGGCGTGCGCGTAGTCCGGAGTCTGAAGGAGCCCAGGTATCGCAAGTGGTTCGAAGGCCCGGACGGTCGCGGCTCCTGC
This sequence comes from Actinomadura sp. KC06, assembly GCF_004348735.1. GTDB lineage: Bacteria > Actinomycetota > Actinomycetes > Streptosporangiales > Streptosporangiaceae > Spirillospora. Next base: position 910 of record NZ_SMKT01000148.1, on the reverse strand, counting down.
CTCAAGCCCGATGAATACCTCATACGGATTCGGAAGCACGTCCCGGAAGGAGTGCCACCAACCCGGCTGCCGCGCTTCGCGTGACAGTTGGATCAAGCCCTCCTTCTCGGCACCGGACACCCCGTAGAGGTCCAGCAGCTCACGGACGCTGCGCGGCTGCGGCTTGGTTCGGCCGGTCTCGATGCGGAACAGTGTTGAGCTGGACCACTCCAAGCGGAGTGCCACGTCTTCACGGGACAGGCCGGCAGCCTCACGACGGTTGGTCAACTCCAGGGCAAGCCGCCGAGCCCGCAGGGTCGGGCTGTGTTCTTGATCTTGCTTGCGGGTCACTGCACCTCTCTCCGGGGGCAGAATTTCACCGCCGAGCGGCTGGAGCTGTTGGTTCAGCTGATGGTGGACCTGCGCGGCTTCAGACGCGGGTCGGTCTTGTACCTGGACGGGACGGCTGAGCCGGTGTTGTCGGTGCCGGTGGTGTCGCGGCGGCGGTCGATGGCGGTGTTGGTCGTCCAGGAGCCCGGTGGGTGGGCGTACCTGTGGGACGCCGTTCAGCGGATGCCGGTCCGGTCGGTGCGGGTGGCGGCCCAGCAGATCGCCGGAGTGACGCGGTGATCGCGTGGGATGAGGTGCACGCCGGGTGGATGGGCGCCGACGTGCGGGAGGTGCGGGCGCGGGTTCGGAAGGCGCTCGTGGGGTGCGGCGACGGGTTCGACCTGGACGATGTCGAGCTCATGGTCTGCGAGATCGCTACCAACGCCGTCCGGCACAGCGCCAGCGGGAAGCCCGGTGGTGGGGTATGGGTTCGGGTGCTGGTGGCGGCGGAGCGGCTGCGGGTGGAGGTCCGGGACGACGGTGGGACGGACAAGCGTCCGAGGATCCCGGCACAGGGGTCGGGGTGGGGTGAGTCCGGGCG
>NZ_SMKT01000147.1 GCF_004348735.1 Actinomadura sp. KC06 | reverse complement strand
CCCCTGTAGTGAGGGGGGACGAACCCCCACCCCTCGGCTGCGCGGCACGGGTCTCCTCGCTCTGGTCGCTGGCGCTCCCACCGCTGCGGGGACGCGGCGCGCCGGGCATGCCCGCTGCGCTCGCAGAGCTGGCTCCGCGTGCCTGCCCGCAACTGGTGACTGAGGTTCTGTCCACGGATCGTGTTGTGGCTCGTCCAAGGGACGTGTGTGACCCCGGTCTTCGGGCGAATCGGGGTGGGTGGTGCAATTGGGGTCATGTGCACGGCGATCATTAGTTTTGATCCGTCTTCTCCCGTTCCTGTGCTGGTGGTTGGTGTGCGGGACGAGTTCGTCGCGCGGGAGTGGGAGGCGCCGGGGCGGCACTGGGCGGATCGGCCTGGGGTGGTCGCTGGGCGGGATTTGCGGGCTGGTGGGACTTGGTTTGCCGTGGAGCCTGCGGCGCCGCGCATTGCCACCGTCCTGAACGGGCGGGGCCGGATGGCGCCCGAGGCGGGACGGTCCACGCGGGGGGAGCTGCCGCTGCGGGTCGCCGCCGAGGGCAAGCTCGGGCGGGTTGAGCTGGCTTCCTTCGACCCGTTCCATCTCGTGGGCGCGGAAATCGACCGGGTGCGGCTGTGGAGCTGGGACGGCGCGGATCTCGCGGAGCGGGACCTCGGCCCGGGCCTGCACGTGATCGTCAACAGCGGGCTCGAGGGCGAAGGGCAGCTTGAGGGTGGGAACGAGGACGCCTACATGGCGGCCCGGCTTGCGTATTTCCGGCCGCGGCTGGCTGCGGCGGCGCGTCCCGAGCCGGGGCTGGACGAGTCTTTGGAGCGTGCCTGGGGTGAGTGGCTGCCGCTGGTGAACGGCGACGGCCTGCCCCGCGCCGACCATCGGGCCCTGCTGCCGCTGCTCGACCTCGGTGACGGGCGGGTCTGGGGCACCACCTCGGTCAGCCTTACTTCTCTCAGCGCGGACGGCGTCCGGTACGACTTCTCCGCCGTCCCCGGTGATCCCGCCGCCTGGGCGCGGGTGCTCTAGCGCGGCGTTCCCCCGTCGGCCGGTGTTTTCCGTCAACCGACGGCGGTGCGGTGACGCTCGGTGTTAGCTTGGCCACTTATCGCGATTCGCATGGGCGGTGGGGGCCGCCCGCGGGGCCGGTCATCAGCAGACGGGGAGTGCGCGGATGGCAGGGGTGGGATGAGCGGGCGCGTGGACGTCGGCGCGCGGCCGGTGGTGAAGCGCCCGGAGCCCGAGCCGGTGCGGGGGCGTACGCCGTCCCAGCCGGCCTGGGCGCGTTTCCGGCGGGATCGGGTCGCCGTCGCGTCCGTCGCCGTCCTGGCGGCCATCGCGGTGTTCGCGTTGCTGGCGCCGCTGTGGGCGTACCTGACGGGCCACCCCTATGACCAGACGTTCCCTGAGACCGGGCTGGACGTCGCCGGGCAGCCGACCGGGCCCGGCGCGGAGTTCCCGCTGGGCGCCGACCAGCTCGGACGCGACGTTCTCGTCCGCGCCGCCTACGGGACGCGCGTGTCCCTGGTCGTCGGGGTCTGCGCGGCGCTGCTCGCCACCGTCGCCGGAACCGCCGCCGGGACGCTCGCCGGGTTCGCAGGCGGCGCCGTCGACGCGCTGCTGGCGCGGCTGATGGACATGACGCTCGCGCTGCCCTACCTGCTCGTGGCGATCACGCTCGCGACGACGTTCCGGGTGTCGTCGGCCGCCGCCGGGCTCGCCCTGACGGTCCTGGTGATCGCGTTCTTCTCGTTCGCGGCCGCCGGGCGGGTGATCCGCGGCCAAGTGCTGGCCCTGCGGCGCAGGGAGTTCATCGAGGCGTCCCGCGCGCTCGGCTCGTCCGACGCGCGGATCATGGTCGTGGACGTTCTGCCGAACCTGGCCGCGCAGATCACCGTGCTGGCCTCGCTGCAGATCCCGGCGGCGATCGTGTTCGAGGCGACGCTGTCGTTCCTCGGCGCCGGGGTGCCGCCGCCGGTGCCGAGCCTCGGCTCGATGCTCGGCGAGGGGAGCGACGCGTTCCGGTCCGCGTGGTGGCTCCTCGCCGTCCCGGGCGCGCTGCTGCTGCTGACCACGCTGGCGTTCAACCTGGTCGGCGACGGGATCCGCGACGCCCTCGACCCGCGCGGCGGCCGCCGGGCCGGGCGCGGGCGGTGAGCCGGGGGCTGCCGCGGTACGTCCTGCGCCGCCTGCTCTACTCGGCCGTCGTGCTGTGGCTGGTGTCGACGCTGGTGTTCGTGTTCCTGCACGTGTCGCCCGTCCCGGTGGAGCGGGTCATCGGGGGGCCGCGCGCCACGGACGAGACGCTGGCGCAGATCCGCGCCAACCTCGGGCTGGACCGTCCCGTCCTCGTCCAGTACTGGCGGTTCGTGGGGCGGTTGCTGCACGGCGACCTCGGCGACTCCTACATCAGCGGGACGCCGGTGTCGGCGCTGATCGCGGAGCGGCTCCCCACCACGCTGTGGCTGGTCTTCGGCGCCGCGGTCCTGTGGATCGCCGGGGGCGTCGGGCTCGGGGTGCTCGGCGCGTCCAGGGCGCGGTCGCTGTGGGACAGGGCGGCGACGGCGTTCGTGCTGGTCGGCCTGTCCACGCCGCCGTTCGTGGTGGCCCTGGCGCTGCTGTACGTGTTCGCCACCAGGCTGGACGAGACCGGCGTCCACCTGTTCGAGGCGGGCCCGCCGATGCAGGAGCACTTCCTCCGGCGGATGATCCTCCCGTGGGCGGCGCTGGCGTTCCTGATGCTCGCGTCCTACACGCGCCTGACCCGCGGCGCGATGCTGGACGTCCTCGGCGAGGACTACGTGCGCACGGCCCGGGCCAAGGGACTGCCGGAGCGGCGCGTCGTCCTGCGGCACGGGCTGCGGCCGGCGCTGGCGCCCGTCGTCACGCAGGCCGGGATCGACCTCGGCGCGCTGGTCGGGTCGACGATCGTCACCGAGAAGGTGTTCGGGCTGCAGGGCGTGGGGCAGCTCGTCCACCAGTCCATCGCGGCGGGCGACACCCCGGTGATCATCGGGGTGACGCTGACCGTGACGCTGTTCGTGATCGCCGCGAACCTGCTGGTCGACATCGGCTACTCGGTGCTGGACCCCCGCGTCCGGCTCGGCTGACCGGACACTCGCGACACCTGACCTGATCTCGCCGCAAACCCGCGAACAGGGCATGGATAAGCTTTCCGTATGCGATCGTGGCCCGCCTCTGAAGTCCCCGGCCTCCCCGACGCGGGTCTGCCCGCCGCCTCCCGGCCGCTCCGCCTGCACGACACCGGGACCGGGACGGCGCGTCCCGCCGGCCCGGCCGAGCCCGGCGGCACCGCCCGGATGTACGTGTGCGGGATCACCCCCTACGACGCGACCCACCTCGGCCACGCCAACACCTACCTGGCGTTCGACCTCGTCAACCGCGTGTGGCGCGATCTCGGGCACCGCGTCCACTACGTCCAGAACGCGACCGACGTCGACGACCCGCTCCTGGAACGTGCCCGTGACACCGGGGAGGACTGGCGGGCCCTCGCCGACCGGGAGATCCAGCTGTTCCGCGACGACATGACGGCGCTGCGGATCCTGCCGCCCGACCGGTACATCGGCGCCGTCGAGGCGATCCCGCTGATCGTCGAGATGATCGAGAAGCTGCGCGGCCGGGACGCCGCCTACGAGCTGGGCGGCGACGTCTACTTCCCCGTCGCGGCCGACCCGGCGTTCGGGCAGGTCAGCCGGCTGGCGCGGGACGAGATGGAGCCGCTGTCGGCCGAGCGCGGCGGCGACCCGGACCGCCCCGGCAAGCGCGACCCGCTCGACCCGATGCTGTGGATGGCGCGGCGCCCCGGCGAGCCCGGCTGGGAGTCGCCGTTCGGCGAGGGCCGCCCCGGCTGGCACGTCGAATGCTCCGCGATCTCCATCGAGTACCTCGGGATGGCGTTCGACGTCGAGGGCGGCGGCTCCGACCTGGCGTTCCCGCACCACGAGATGAGCGCGTCCCACGCCCAGGTCGCCACGGGGGAGCGGCCCCACGCCCGCGCCTACGTCCACGCCGGGATGGTCGGCCTGGACGGCGAGAAGATGTCGAAGTCGCGCGGCAACCTGGTGTTCGTGTCGAAGCTGCGGGAGTCCGGCACCGACCCGATGGAGATCCGGCTGGCGCTGCTGGCGCACCACTACCGCGCCGACTGGGAATGGACCCGCGACGGCCTGGACGAGGCCGCCGCCCGCCTCGGCCGCTGGCGCGCCGCGGTGTCCCGGCCGTCCGGGCCGCCCGCCGCGCCGGTCGCCGCGGCCGTCCGCGACGGCCTCGCCGACGACCTCGACGCCCCGGCCGCGCTGGCCGTCCTGGACGCCTGGGCCGCGGCGGACGGCGCCGACGAGGCCGCCCCGGCACAGGTCAGGGCCATCGCCGACGCGCTCCTCGGCATCGTCCTCTAGGCCGTCGCCGTCTTCTGGGCCGTCACTCCAGGACGTAGCAGTCCCAGTCGGACGGGTTGCCCGCGTCGCCGCGCAGCCGCGCCTCGGCGTCGTGGCGGTACTGGGCCGCGCACACCGACGTCATCTCGATCGGGGTGTCGACGCCGATGTCGCCGTCGCGCGGCACGCAGTACCACTTGGTGCTCCGGAACTGGGCGTTCCGCTCGCGGGCCGCGCAGTACTTGGCGGGGCTGGGGGAGCCGAGCACGACGGGCTTCGGCGGCGGGTCGCTGGTGACCGGGGGGCCTCCGCCGTCGCCTTCCCCGGGGCCGGCGCCGCCGCCCGGGCCCGGCCGCCCCGGCGCCGTCGACCCCGACGCGCCCGCGCGGGTGCGGCTCGGCTTGGCGGACGACGGCCCGGACGACGGGGCGGCCGTCGAACCCGGCGCCGTCACCTGCCCGTGCGGCCCGCCGGCCTCGGGCCCGTCGTCCTCGGGCCGCTCCAGCAGGGTGTATCCCGCGGCTCCGGCGAGCGCCGCGACGATGACGGCGGCGAGGGCCGCGACGACCGCCCGCCCGAGGCGGCGCTTCCGGCGCGGCGGGCGGGGGCCGGGCCCGCGGGCGTCCGGGGCCGGGTCGGTTACCGCGGGCGGCAGCGTGTTCTCACCGGCCCCTTCGCCCGGCGCCGCCCCCGGCACGGGGCCCGCTGCCGGCGGCACCGGCGGCAATGGCGGAACGGGCGCCGGGAGCGCGGACGGGGACGTGACGGCGACGGCGGCCGTGTCGAACGCGTCCTCGTGCCCGACGAGCCGCAGCAGAAGCTGCGCCGCCGTGGGCCGGGACGCGGGGTCCTTCGACAGCGACGCGGCGACCAGTTCCCGCAGCTCGCCGTCCAGGTCACCGAGGTCGGGCTCGTGATGCAGGACGCGGTACATGACCGCGGGAATGGAGTCGGAGCCGAACGGCGCCCGCCCGGTCGCCGCGAACGTGATCGTCGCGCCCCACGCGAACATGTCGGCGGCGGCGCCGACGTCCAGCCCGGACACCTGCTCGGGCGCCATGTAGGCGGGGGTGCCGACGGCACGGCTGCTGACCGCGCTGGCCGCGTCCAGCACCCGCGACAGGCCGAAGTCGATCACGCGCGGGCCGTCCGGGCCGAGCAGGACGTTGTGCGGCTTGAGGTCGCGGTGCACGATCCCGGCGCGGTGGATGGCGGTGAGCGCGCTGGCGGTGCTGACGGCGAGCCGGTCCAGCGCGCCGCCGGTCATGGGCCCGTCCCGCGCGACGGCCCGGTTCAGCGCCTCGCCGGGGACGTACTCGCTGACCAGGTACGGGCTGTCGCCGGCGACCTCGGCGTCGAGGAACTGGGCGGTGCAGAACCGGGCGACCTGCTTGGCGACCTCCGCCTCGCGGACGAACCTGGCCCGCGCGGTGTCGTCGTCGTCGAACTGGACCCGCAGGAGCTTGACGGCGACGCGCTGGCCGTCGGCGCCGGCGCCGAGGTAGACCGTGCCCTGCGCGCCGGAGCCGAGCCGCCCGAGCAGCTCGTAGCGCCCCAGGCGCGCCGGGTCATGGGGTTGCAGCGGCTGGGCTTGCGGCAACGGGGAGCTTCCTCTCGTCCGGTCGTCGACTCGGCGGGGTGCACGTCAGGGTAGGCCCGCCAGCCTATAGACGACCAGCCAGTGGCGTCGGGCGCGTTCCAAACGCCCCACTTTAGACCCCTTTGTACCGCCAGCAGGCGGACGGCCGCGCGGCCGGGCCGGGTCGGCCGACCGGGTCGCCGGGCCCCGGGTCAGCCCGGGTCGCGGCGGCGGAGGTAGCGCTCGAACTCGCGGGCGATGGCGTCGCCGCTCGCCTCGGGAAGTTCGGTGGCGTCCTTCTGCTCCTCCAGCGTCCGGACGTACTCGGCGACCTCGGAGTCCTCCTCGGCGAGCTCGTTGACGCCGTTCTCCCAGGCCCGCGCCTCCTCGGGCAGCTCGCCCAGCGGGACGGTCACGTCCAGCAGGTCCTCGACGCGGCGCAGCAGCGCGAGGGTGGCCTTCGGGGACGGCGGCTGCGCGACGTAGTGCGGGACGGCCGCCCACAGCGACACCGTGTCGAGGTCGGCCTTGGCGCACGCGTCCTGCAGCACGCCGAGAATGCCGGTGGGCCCCTCGTAGCGGGCCGGCTCCAGGTGCAGCGTGCCGACGAGCCCCGCCTCGGACGCGGCCCCCGTCACGGGCACCGGACGGGTGTGCGGCGCGTCGGCGAGCAGCGCGCCGAGCAGCACGACGTTGCGGACCTCGAGCTCCATCATCAGGCCGACCAGCTCCCGGCAGAACGACCGCCACCGCATGTTCGGCTCGATGCCGTGCAGGAGCACGACGTCCTTGCCGCCCGGCAGCCGCGCCCACGACACGCGGGTGGTGGGCCAGGTGATGCCGCGGGTCTCGCCGTCGGTCATCTCCACGATCGGGCGGGTGACCTGGAAGTCGTAGTAGTCGTCGGGGTCGAGTTCGGCGATCGGCACCGCCTCCCAGGTGGCCTCCAGATGCGCGATGACCCCGCTGGCGGCCTCCCCGGCGTCGTTCCACCCCTCAAAGGCGGCCACGAGAACCGGATCGACCAGTTCGGGCAGACTTTCCAGCTCGACCACGCGCTGCCTCCTTCCGACGCCCAGGTACAGCGTCACCGTCGGGGGCCGTCATTCCCGGGGGTCGGGGCCCCGCTCATGATCGGTGGCTGTCAGCCTACGTCCTGGCGGTGACGTACCCCACCCTTCCGCGGCCCTGCACCGGCCCTGTACGCCCGCGGCGGAATAACCGGCGGGCCCGCGTCACTTACCGTCGGTGGTGTGGACGATCAGCACGTCACAGGGGGAGCGGTGCGACAGGTTCGCCGGGACGGACCCGAGGATGCGGCCCGCGAGGCTGTTCAGCCCGCGGTTGCCGATCACGACCAGCTCGGCGCCGCGGTCCTTGGCCAGCCGGGAGATGACGTCGACGGCGTCGCCCTCGACGGCGACCTGGTCGATGTCGGTGGCCCCGGCGGCGACGGCCCGCTCCCGCGCGGCGCGCAGCGCGTCGTCGGCGGGCGTGGACCCCTGCACCTTGTACGCCAGGTCCCCGAGCCGGTCGGCGGCGCTGGCGCGCTCCCGCGCGGGCATGGGGCTGTAGGCGGAGGCGAGCAGCAGCGTGGCGCCGGTGGCGGCGGCCAGCTGCGCGGCCCGGTCGACCGCGCCGAACGAGGAGTCCGAGCCGTCGGTGCCGACGAGGATGATGCGGTACGCGCTCATGCCGTTCCTTACCCGGTAGTAGGTTACTGGGGGCACGGTATCGGTCCGGTGACCGGTCCGTCACCGTCTCTTTGCACACACCGTCCAAGAACGACCGCGCGCGGGCGGACCGGAAACCCCCGCACGAGAGGAGCGACGTGACCCGTGGCGGCCCGCAGGCCGTGCTGTTCGACATGGACGGCCTGCTCATCGACTCCGAACGCGTCTGGCTCGAGGTCGAGTCGGAGGTCATGGCGTGGCTGGGCGGCGAATGGACGCCCGCCCACCAGGAGCGCCTCGTCGGCGGCTCCCTGGCCATCGCCGTCGACTACATGCTGGAGCTGACCGGCGCGGACGCCCCGCCCGAGGAGGTCGGCCGGCGGATGCTGGACGGCATGGCCGAGCGGCTCGCCGCCTCCGTCCCGATGATGCCGGGCGCCAAGGACCTGCTCGCCGAGATCCGCGAGGCGGGCGTCCCGGCGGCGCTGGTGTCCTCCAGCCACCGCCGCCTCCTGGAGCCGGTGCTGGACGCGATCGGCCGCGAGCACTTCGCGCTGAGCGTCGCCGGCGACGAGGTCGCGCGGACCAAGCCCGACCCCGAGCCGTACCTGACCGCGGCGGCGCGGCTCGGCGCCGACCCGGGGCGCTGCGTGGTGCTGGAGGACTCTCCGAACGGCGTCGCGGCGGCGGAGGCGGCGGGCTGCGTCACCGTCGCGGTGCCCGGCGTCCTGCCGATCCCGCCCGCGCCGGGCCGCACGGTGGTGGCCTCGCTGCGCGAGGTGAGCCTGGCGACGCTGCGCGCCCTCCCCGCGTTCGCCGAACCGTCCCCGGGCCCCGTGGCCTGAACGCGGGGGACCGGTCCGGGCGGCCGGGTCAGGATGCGGGTCTCCACCCGCCCGACGCCCAAACGTTGCCGGACGTTGACCTGATTTGTGGTTATTCGCCGGATTCGTCCGATGAGAGGTGTGCCGGAGGCGGCAGAGGCCGCTGATACCTGCGAGGTGGACCCTAGGGGACGGATCACGCCGGAGGAGGAGGCCCGCCGGGCGACAAACCGTCCGCCGGGAGGACCGGAACCGCGGTCCGGCGTGTGACGATGGAGGAGAGAGCACCAGCGCAGGACCGTGAAGCGTAGGGATTGAGGGCCGGCATGAGCGACGCAGCCATTTTCGCGATCAGCCTCGGAGTGACCCTGCTCGGGCTGGTCATCAGCTGGGGGGCCTACCGCCGCCGCGGCGCGGGCGTGGGCCTGCGCGGCGCCGCGCTGTCGCTGGTGCCGCTCGCCGCGTGGATGACCGGGGTGACCGAGTTCTTCGTCGACCTGGCGTTCAACCCGATGAAGTGGGCGGGCGTCGCGGTCGCGGGCCTCGCCGTGCTGCTCTACATGACGTCCGGCGCCATGATGAGCCGCCGCATGGACGCCGGCGGCAAGGGCGGGAAGAAGGCCGCCGGGGCCGGGGACGCGCGGCCGAAGTCCGCCGGGCGGTCCGGCAAGGCCAAGGGCGCCGTGGAGGGGCCCGCGCAGGGCGGCGGCGACCCCGAGATGGCGGAGATCGAGCGGATCCTGCGCGACCGCGGCATCTCCTGACGCCCGGCGCCCGTCCGTCCTCACGCGGCCCCCGTCCGTCCTGACGCGCCGCCTCCCGTCCGGCGCCCCTCCGGCGCCCGCCCGGCTTCCGTCAGGCTTCCGTCCGGGCTTTCGTCCGGCTCTGCGCACCGGCCACGGCGGTCCGGGACGCCCCCGCGCGACCGCGGGGGCGTCCCGGACCGCCGCCGTGCGCCCGCGCCGCCTCCCGTCCGGCGTCACGCTGCGTGCCGACCGCCGTTGACCTGCGGAGGAACGGTCTCGGATCGGACTCAGTCCGATAAAGCTTTCCGGTCTAGACCGGCTATCTGTTGCCTGCCGGGGTAGCGCCGTACTTACTATTCGTGCGATTTGTCCGACGTGACGTCCGGGCTCGTGTTCCCCAGATGACGACGAGATCACAAGTCAGATACGGGTACTGGCGAAGGTCGCTTCACGGATGGACAGTCGTGCCCGAAGGACTACGTTTCCCTTCAGCGAACGCGGCGTGACGGGCACGGGGGCCGGCGGATGATCTCCGCGGCCGCCGGTCGACGCCGGCGGCATGGCCGAACCAGTGGCCGGACGGTAGGAGGTATGGAGCGTGGCCGCACCCATCGAGGTGAGCGGGTCCGACAAAGAGGCTCAGCCGGAATCGGTACTGGCCGGCGTCGACCGCAAGAAGATCCAGGGGCGCTCCCTCGGGCAGATCGCCTGGATGCGGCTCAAGCGCGACAAGATCGCGCTCACCGGCGCAGTCGTGGTGATCGTCCTGATCCTCATCGCCGTCTTCGGCCCCTACTTCGTCCAGGACCCGCTGAAGTACCACCAGAACCTCATCGACCCGACGTACAACCGTCCGAAGTCCGGCTTCTGGCACTCCGGCATCAGCGGTGACCACTGGCTCGGCGTCGAGCCGGGGACCGGCCGCGACATGCTGGCCCGCATCGTCCACGGCGCACGGATCTCCCTGCTGGTGTCGTTCCTCGCGACCCTGATGTCGGTCGTGATCGGCACGGTCCTCGGCATCACCGCCGGCTACTTCGGCGGCTGGGTCGACTACATCATCAGCCGCGCCATGGACGCCTTCCTCGCCTTCCCGCTGCTGCTCTTCGCGATCGCGCTGGTCGGCGTCGTCGCCGACGGCGCGTTCGGGATGAGCGGGAACGGGCTCCGGGTGTCGGTGCTGGTCGTGGTCATCGGATTCTTCAACTGGCCCTACATCGGCCGCATCATCCGCGGCCAGACGCTGTCGCTGCGGGAACGCGAGTTCGTCGACGCGGCGCGCAGCATGGGCGCCCGCAACGGCTACGTCCTGTTCAAGGAGATCCTGCCGAACCTGGTCGCGCCGATCCTGGTCTACTCGACCCTGCTGATCCCGACCAACATCCTGTTCGAGGCGGCGCTGTCGTTCCTCGGCGTCGGCGTCATCCCGCCCACGCCCTCGTGGGGCGGCATGCTGACGCTCGCCGTGCCGATCTACGAGTCGGACCCGATGTACATGATCATTCCCGGCATGGCCATCTTCATCACCGTCCTCGCCTTCAACCTGTTCGGTGACGGGCTGCGGGACGCTCTCGACCCTCGGTCCAAGTGACATCGGGTCTCTTTCGGACCCGTCTAATTGAAGGGGTGCGCCTGCACATGAACAAGATGAGACCGTTCGCGGTCCTCGCGGCCGGGGTGGTCGCGGCCGCGGGGCTCGCCGCCTGTGGCGGCGGCGAAGACGACGGCGGCTCGGGAAGCGGCCCGGGCTACAACGCCGGCGTCAACGAGGTCGTCAACAAGTCGGACAAGAAGGGCGGCACGCTCAAGCTCGCCAGCTCCGACGACTGGGACTCGCCCGACCCCGGGAACACCTACTACGCGTTCTCGCAGAACTTCGCGCGCCTGTACGGGCGCGGCCTGACCACGTTCGCGCCGGCCGCGGGCGACCCGAGCCTGAAGGTCGTCCCGGACCTCGCGACCGACCTCGGCCAGGCCAGCGACGGCGGCAAGACCTGGACGTACAAGCTGCGCACCGGCGTCAAGTACGACGACGGCAGCACCGTCACGTCCAAGGACGTGAAGTACGCGGTCGAGCGCAGCAACTTCTCCAAGGAGCTGCAGAGCGGGCCGAAGTACTTCAAGCAGTACCTCGTCGACAACGACCCGGCGTACAAGGGCCCCTACGACGACAAGAGCGACCAGGGCCTGAAGTCCATCGAGACCCCGGACGACCAGACGATCGTGTTCCACCTGAACACGCCGTTCCAGGAGTTCGACTACCTGGTCGCGATGTCGCAGACGATGCCGGTGCCGAAGGCCAAGGACACCGGGCTGAAGTACGAGTCCGCGATCGTCTCCAGCGGCCCGTACAAGGTCGACAACTACACGCGCGGCAAGTCGATGACGCTGTCGCGCAACCCGAACTGGAACCAGAGCACGGACCCGATCCGCAAGGCGCTGCCCGACAAGATCGAAGTCCAGCTCAAGCAGAACGCGGACGACATCGACCAGCGGCTGCTGGCCGGCTCGCTCGACATGGACATCGCGGGCGTCGGCGTCCAGTCCGGCACCCAGCCGAAGGTGCTGGCCGCCGAGCAGAAGCCGTACGTGGACAACCCCGTCCAGGGCTTCCTGCGGTTCATGTCGCTGAACGTCAACGTCAAGCCGCTGGACAACATCAACTGCCGCGTCGCCGTGCAGTACGCGACCGACAAGGTCGCCGCGCAGACCGCCTACGGCGGCCCGCTGGCCGGCGGTGACATCGCCACCACGGTGCTGCCCCCGACGGTCGCCGGCTACACCAAGTTCGACCTGTACCCGCAGAAGCAGGCCGAGGGCGGCGGTCTCGACCAGGCGACCCTGGCGAAGGCCAAGGAGGCGCTGCAGAAGTGCGGCCAGCCGAACGGCTTCAGCACCAAGATCTCGGCCCGGTCCGACCGGCCGAAGGAAGTCGCGATGGCGCAGGCCATCCAGCAGAGCCTGGCCAAGGTCGGCATCAAGACCGAGATCGTGCAGTTCCCGGCCGGCGACTACTTCTCGAAGTACGTCGGCGTGCCGAAGTACGTCCACGACCACGGCATCGGCATGATGATCATGGCGTGGGCGGCGGACTGGCCGACCGGCTACGGGTTCCTGCAGCAGATCGTCCACGGTGAGGCCATCAAGCCGTCCGGCGGCAACAACCTCGCCGAGCTCGACGACCCGGGCGTCAACAAGGCCCTCGACGACGCCATCCAGAACCCGGACGAGGCGGCCCGCCTGAAGGCCTACGGCGAGGCCGACAAGCTGGTCATGGGGACGGCCGCGGAGGTCCCGCTGGTCTACGCCAAGGCGCTGATGTACAGGCCGAAGCGTGTGTCCAACGTGGGCATCACCTACTCCTACGGCGGAATGTACGACTACCTCAACATGGGCGTGACGGAGTAACAGCCCGCTCGCCCATGCGTCCCTCTGAAGGCAGGTGAAGGCGACGCCCGCCGGCCGGGGCCGGACCCACAGGTCCGCCCGGTCGGCGGGTGGGGCCGAGCATTGTGTTCGCATACATCATCCGGCGTCTCATCGGCGCCGTCGTCATGCTGCTGCTGGTCAGCCTGGTCACCTTCGGCATCTTCTTCTGGCTGCCGAAGCTGGCGGGACAGACCACCGACCAGATCGCGGCCGGATTCGTCGGGAAGGCGCCGACGCCCGAGGCGATCCAGGACACCAAGGAGCGGCTCGGCCTCGACGATCCCGTCCTCGTGCAGTACGGCGACTACCTCAAGGGCATCGTCGCGGGCAGGGACTACAAGGCCGGCCCCACCACGGACGAATGCCCGGCCCCGTGCTTCGGGTACTCGTTCCGCAGCAGCCAGCCCGTCCGGGAGACGCTGATGGACCGCGCCCCGGCGACGGCGTCGCTCGCGTTCGGCGCCGCGATCGTCTGGCTCGCGGGCGGCATCACCGTCGGTGTCATCTCGGCGCTGCGGCGCGGGAGCGTCTGGGACCGGATGGCGATGCTGATCGCGCTGAGCGGCGTGTCGCTGCCCATCTACTTCACCGGCCTGGTGTCCCTGGCCTTGTTCTCCTACAGCATCGAGATATTCCCGGGCGGCGGCAGCTACAAGGACATCACCGACGATCCGGTGAGGTGGTTCCAGTCGCTGGTGCTGCCCTGGGTGACGCTCGCGTTCCTTTACGCGGCGATGTACGCGCGGCTCACCAGAGCGGGCATGCTGGAGACGATGAACGAGGACTTCATTCGCACCGCCCGCGCCAAGGGGCTGCCGGAGAAGACCGTCGTCACCAAGCACGCGCTCCGCGCGTCGCTGACCCCGATCATGACGGTGTTCGGCCTGGACCTCGGCCTGCTCCTCGGCGGCGCGGTGCTGACCGAGAGCACGTTCGGCATCCCGGGCCTCGGCCGCCTCGCGATCGACTCGATCCGCAGCGGCGACCTGCCGATGGTCCTCGGCGTCACGCTGATCACATCGTTCTCCATCGTGATCATCAACCTGATCGTCGACCTGCTGTACGCCATCGTCGACCCGAGAGTGAGGCTGGGCTGATGACCGGCACCGCCCCCGCCAAGGGCACCGCGGGCACTGGCGAGGCTCCCGCGGCGTTCCTCGAGGTCCGCGACCTGAAGATCCACTTCCCGACCGACGACGGCCTGGTCAAGTCGGTGGACGGGCTGTCGTTCCAGCTGGAGCGCGGCCGCACCCTCGGCATCGTGGGCGAGTCCGGGTCGGGCAAGAGCGTCACGAGCCTCGGCATCCTGGGCCTGCACAACAAGCGCAACTCCAACGTGTCCGGGGAGATCTGGCTGAACGGCAAGGAGCTCGTCGGCGCCTCGCAGAACGAGGTCCGCCGGCTCCGCGGCCGCGACATGGCGATGATCTTCCAGGACCCGCTGTCGTCGATGCACCCGTTCTACACGGTCGGCCACCAGATCATCGAGGCGTACCGGGTGCACAACGACGTGTCGAAGCAGGTGGCGCGCAAGCACGCCATCGACATGCTCGGCAGGGTCGGCATCCCCAAGCCGGACAAGCGGGTGGACGACTACCCGCACCAGTTCTCCGGCGGCATGCGGCAGCGCGCGATGATCGCGATGGCGCTGTCGTGCGACCCGGAGCTGCTCATCGCCGACGAGCCCACGACCGCGCTGGACGTGACCGTCCAGGCGCAGATCCTGGACCTGATCCGCGACCTGCAGCAGGAGTTCAACTCCGCCGTCATCATGATCACCCACGATCTCGGCGTGGTCGCGGAGCTGGCGGACGACATCCTGGTGATGTACGCGGGACGCTGCGTCGAGTACGCCTCCGTGGACGACGCCTTCCACCGGCCGCTGCACCCCTACACGTGGGGGCTGCTCGGCTCGATGCCGAGGCTGGACCGCGAGCGCACCGACCGGCTGCTGCCGATCGTGGGGTCGCCGCCGAGCCTGATCAACGTGCCGTCCGGGTGCGCCTTCCATCCCCGCTGCCCCTACGCGGACCTGAACGACGGCAAGAGCACGACGGAGCGGCCCGAGCTGATCGAGCTCGAACCCGGCCACAAGGCGGCGTGCCATCTGCCGCTGGACAAGCGCCGGGAGATCTGGACCGACGAGATCCGGCCGAAGCTGTGACGAGCACGGGTGGGAACGAGACTGTGGTGAGCACTGCGAAGACCCAGGCGGACGGGACCCGTCCCCTCCAGGAGGGCGAGACCCTCCTGGAGGTGGAGAACCTCGGCAAGCACTTCCCCGTCACGGCGGGGCTGCTGCGCCGGCAGGTCGCGGCGGTGAAGGCCGTCGACGGGGTGTCCTTCTCCGTCCGCAAGGGCGAGACCCTCGGGCTGGTGGGGGAGTCGGGCTGCGGCAAGTCCACCACCGGCCGGATGATCATGCGGCTGCTGGACCCGAGCTTCGGGAAGATCGTCTTCGAGGGGCACGACATCACGAAGATGTCGCAGGGCCGGCTCCGGCCGCTCCGCCGCGACATCCAGATGATCTTCCAGGACCCGTACTCGTCGCTGAACCCGCGCAAGACGGTCGGCGCGATCGTCGGAGCCCCGTTCCGGCTGCAGAACATCGAGGCCAAGCAGGGCGTGAAGAAGGCCGTCCAGGAGATCCTGGAGCTCGTCGGGCTGAGCCCCGAGCACTACAACCGGTACCCGCACGAGTTCTCCGGCGGGCAGCGGCAGCGCATCGGGATCGCCCGCACCCTGGCCCTCAAGCCGAAGCTGATCGTCGCGGACGAGCCGGTGTCGGCGCTGGACGTGTCGGTGCAGGCGCAGGTCGTGAACCTGCTGGAAGACCTGCAGGACGAGCTCGACCTCACCTACGTGGTCATCGCGCACGACCTGTCGGTGGTGCGGCACATCTCCGACCGCGTCGCCGTCATGTACCTCGGCAAGATCGTCGAGGTGGCGGACCGGGCCGACCTGTACGAGCGGCCCATGCACCCCTACACCAACGCGCTGCTGTCCGCGGTGCCGATCCCCGACCCCGCCGAGCGGGGCGCGCGGAAGCGGATCCGGCTGCAGGGCGACGTGCCGAGCCCGCTCGACCCGCCGCCCGCCTGCCGGTTCCACACCCGCTGCTGGAAGGCGCAGGACATCTGCAAGCAGGTCGAGCCGCCGCTGGTGGAGCTCAGCCCCGGCCACCAGGCCGCCTGCCACTTCCCGGAGAACACCACGGTCAGCGCCACCGACGCGGTCGCCAAGGCCGCCGTCGCGCAGGCCCCGGCGCCCGCCGACGACCCCGCCGAACCCACGGAGTGACCGCCAGGCCGCATCAGGCCGGGCCGCTCCAGCCTGACGGAACACGCGAAAGACCCGGCACCTCCTCGTCGAGGTGCCGGGTCTTTCGCGTTCCCCGCCGGGGTCACTCGGTGGCGATGGCCTTCAGGACGTCCATGCGCCCGGCCCGCCACGCCGGCCACAGCGCCGCCAGCACGCCGATCACCGCGGCGACCACCAGGTAGACGGCGAGCGTCCCGTACGGGATGGCGAGGACGCCGAGGCCGTCCTCGGCGAGCGCGTTCTGCAGCGCCGCGCCGAACGCGACCCCGATGCCCATGCCGAGCACCGCGCCGAACACCGCGATCATGATGGACTCCAGCCGGATCATGCGGCGCAGCTGCCGCCGGGAGATCCCGATCGCGCGGAGCAGCCCGATCTCCCTGGTCCGCTCGATCACCGACAGCGCCAGGGTGTTGATCACCCCGACGGCCGCGATGATCACGGACATGATCAGCAGGATCGTCAGGAACGTCACGAACCCGTCGACCTGCTTGCGGGCGTCCTCCTTCAGCGCCGACTGGTCGGACACCTTCAGGTTCGGGTAGTCCTTCAGCGCCGACTCGAGCGCGGTCTTCGTCGCCGCGGTCGTCGCCGCCGCGTCCACCACGATGGCGTCCACGGACGGGTTGAGGGTGTGCCGCAGATACACCTGCGTGGACACCAGCCGGTTCCCGATCAGGTCGCTCTTGGCGTACACACCGGTCACCGTCAGCCGCTCGGTCTTGCCGTCGGTGAACTGCACGGGCACCGCGGAGCCGACCTTCCAGCCGTTGTCCTTCGCGGTGTCCTCGTCCACCATGATCCCGGCGTCCCCGAGGTCGGCGCCGCCCGACACCATCTTCAGCTTCGCGGCCTTCGCGATCACGGCGCCGTCGGCGGCCATGTACGAGGCGTTCTTCCCGGCGATCTTCGCGTCGCCGGCGTAGGCGGGCGACGCGGCCGTCACCCCGGGCACCGCCTGGATCCTCTGCGCGGCGCCGGCGGCGACGCCGCCCATGCCCTCCGACGCGACCAGGTAGTCCGCGCCGAACTGCGAGTCGATCTGGTCGTCGATCGACGCCCGCATCGTCGCGCCGAGCACGTTCACCGTGGTGATCAGCGCCAGGCCGATCATCAGCGCGGCGGCGGTCGCGGCGGTGCGGCGCGGGTTGCGCAGCGCGTTCTGCCTCGCCAGCCGTCCCGGCGACCCCAGCAGCCTGGCCGCAGGCGCGCCCAGCACCCGCAGCACCGGGACGCTGATCACCGGGGCGAGCATCGCCACGCCGATGAACACCCCGAACGCGCCCGCGCCCACCAGGATCGCCGCGTTGCTGTCGTCGCCGGCCAGGCCCACGCCGATGAGGCCGGCGCCGGCCAGGGTCAGCAGCGACCCGAGCGCGATCCGGATCCGCATCGACCGCTGCGGCAGCGCGACGTCGTCGCGCATCGCCGCCACCGGCGGGATCTTCGCGGCGCGGCGGGCCGGGAAGTACGCCGACACGACCG
The DNA here is from genome assembly GCF_004348735.1 of Actinomadura sp. KC06. GTDB lineage: Bacteria > Actinomycetota > Actinomycetes > Streptosporangiales > Streptosporangiaceae > Spirillospora. The sequence goes on along the minus strand of NZ_SMKT01000147.1, from coordinate 4,514 downwards.
TCACCACGATCCCGACCACGTACGACCAGATCACCGGCGTCGCGGTGAACGTCAGGCCGCCGTCGCCCGCGTCGCCGACCTGCGACTGCAGCATCGTCGCCAGGCCCGCCCCGGCCGCCAGCCCGAGCGTGGACCCGACGATCCCGACCGCGACGGCCTCGCCGATCACCGCCCGCGTCACCTGCGCGCGGGCCGCGCCGACGGCGCGCAGCAGCGCCAGCTCGCGGGTCCGCTGCGCCACCAGCATCGAGAACGTGTTGAAGATGATGAACGCCCCGACGAAGATCGAGATCAGCGCGAACACGAGCAGGAACGTCCGGAAGAAGTTCATCATCGCGGCGATGTCGCTCTTGGCCTCCTCGCGGAGCTCCTCGCCGGTGACGGCCTCCATCCCGGCCGGCAGCACCTTCGCGACCCGGTCGCGCAGCTCCGCCTGCGACGGGCCCGCCGACCCCATCTCGATGTCGCTGAAGTAGCCGGGCTTCAGCATCAGCTTCTGCGCCGTCGGGGTGTCGAACGCGGTGAGCGTCGCGCCCATCAGGTTCCCGGCGTCGACGAGGCCCACGAGCCGCATCCGCTGCGGCGGCCCCGCGGTGAGGACCTGGACGGTGTCGCCGACGTCCAGCTTCCCCTTCTCCGCGGTCCGGTCGTCGACGACGACCTCGCCCGGCCCCTGCGGCGCGCGGCCCGACGCCAGGTCGTAGGTCCCGGTGCCGGTCCAGTTCGCGCCGATCTGCGGCGGGCCGTTCTGCGGCGTCCCGACGACCTTGCCGTCCTTGCCGACGACCGCCGCGTAACCGGAGACGTTGCCCTTCGGGTCCTTGACGCCCTCGACGCCCTCCAGGGCCTTCAGGACGGACGCCGGGACCGGCTGCGCCGCCATCCCGTCGTCGTCGCCGTCCACGACCTTCTTGGCGCGGACGTCCACGGCCACGTTCGTGCCGACCCTGCTGAACAGGTCGTCGAACTGCTTGTTCATGCTGTCGGTGAAGATCAGCGTCCCGGCCACGAACGCCACGCCGAGGATCACCGCGACGGCCGTCAGCACCAGTCTGATCTTGTGCGCCGCGAGGTTGCGGAGCGTGACCTTGCCCATCATCGCGCCGCGACCCCCGGCCCCTGCCCGCCCGGACGCCCCGCGGGCTGCGCGCTCGCGGGCTGCGCGGCCCGGCCGGCGCCGGTGTCGAAGCCCTTCATCCGCTCCAGCACCCGCTCCGCCGTCGGGCCCTCCATCGTGTCGACGATCTGCCCGTCGGTCAGGAACAGCACCTGGTCGGCGTACGCGGCCGCGGACGGGTCATGCGTCACCATCACGATCGTCTGCCCCATCCGGCGCACCGAGTCCCGCAGGAAGCCGAGCACCTCGGCGCCGGACCTGGAGTCCAGGTTCCCGGTCGGCTCGTCCGCGAAGATGATCTCGGGGCGGGCGGCGAGCGCGCGGGCGCACGCGACGCGCTGCTGCTGCCCGCCCGACAGCTCCGACGGGCGGTGCTTGAGGCGCGGCCGCAGGTCCACGGTGTCGATCACCGTGTCCAGCCACTCCTTGTCCGGCTTGCGGCCCGCGATGTCCATCGGCAGCGTGATGTTCTCCAGCGCCGTCAGCGTCGGGACCAGGTTGAACGCCTGGAAGATGAAACCGACCTTGTCGCGGCGCAGGCGGGTGAGCTGCTTGTCCTTGAGGCGGGTCAGCTCGGTGTCGCCGATGAAGACCTCACCGGAGTCCACCGAGTCCAGGCCCGCCATGCAGTGCATGAGGGTCGACTTCCCGGACCCCGACGGGCCCATGATCGCGGTGAAGCGGCCGCGGGGAATGCCGACCGTGACCCCGTCGAGCGCGACGACCTGGGCGTCGCCGCGCCCGTACACCTTCGCGATCCGCTGGGTCCGTGCGGCGAAGTCGCCCGCCCCGGGCGCGGTGTGCGCGCCGGCGGTCGATGGGGCGGTGTTCGTCACGTGAAACTCCCGAGTGTGAGTGAGCAGGAAACAGTGCGAGTGAGAGGAAAGCGTCGCGACCGCGCCGTGCCCCCGGCGATCCGACGTACAAAACAGTAGAAGGCCGACGATCTCGTGTGATGGCCCTCAGGAACGGACTTGCCGGTCCACCCGTGGCAGTAGAAGGGGCCCTCCGGTCGTCCTAGCGGAGTAGACCCGTCCACCCGAAAGGCAGGGGGCCTCTCAGGGACCGGCCCCGACCCGGCGGCCTCTCCCGGCGCCCCGGCCGCCGCGCCCGCCCGGCCCGCCGGGCCCCGCACCTGCGGCAAGACCCGCCCCGAGATGGGCGCGCCGGGGTCTCAGGGACGTCCCTGAGACCCCCGCGCGCCTCTACGGGCCCCTCCAGGGTCAGCTCTGGCCCGGGCGGCTCAGGCCCGTCTCATACGCGTACACGACCGCCTGCACCCGGTCCCGCAGCCCCAGCTTCGCCAGGACGTTCCCCACATGCGTCTTCACCGTCGTCTCGCTCACCACCAGCTCCGCCGCGATCTCCGCGTTCGACTGGCCCCGCGCCACGTGCGCCAGCACCTCGCGCTCCCGCTCGGTCAGCGTGTCCAGCCCCGGCGGCGGCGACGCGTCCCGCACCGCCGGCAGCCGCGTCGCGAACTTGTCCAGCAGCCGCCGCGTCACCGACGGCGCCACGATCGCGTCGCCCGCCGCGACGATCCTGATCGCCTGCACCAGGTCCTCGGGCGGGGAGTCCTTCAGCAGGAACCCGCTCGCCCCGGCCCGCACCGCCTCGATCACGTACTCGTCCAGGTCGAACGTCGTCAGGATCAGCACCCTCGGATCGTGCGACGCCGCGCCCTCCCGGATGATCCGCCGGGTCGCCTCGATGCCGTCCACCCCCGGCATCCGGATGTCCATCAGCACCACGTCCGGCAGCATCGACCGCGTCAGCTCCACCGCCGCCGCGCCGTCCCCGGCCTCGCCGACCACCGCGATGTCCGGTTCCGCCTCCAGAATGAGCCGGAAACCCGTCCGCAGCAGCGGCTGATCGTCGACGAGCAGCACCCGCACCGTCGTCATCGCCCCGCACCGCCCGCTCGGCCCCGGCGTCCCGGTTCATCCATCGTGCCCGCTCCTCGCCTCACAGCGCTCCAGCCAACCTGCGGCGCTCCCGCCCAACCTACGGCCTTCCCGCACCCCTCACGCCTCCAGCGGGAACCGGGCCCGCACCCCGAACCCGCCGCCGACCCGCGGACCGATCTTCAACTCGCCACCGTACAGCGCGACCCGCTCGTACATGCCGACCAGGCCGTGCCCCGGATTGTCCCCGTCCTCCACCATGAACGTCGCCGTGCCGCGGCCGTCGTCCTCGATCTCCACCGTCAGGTCACCGTCCCCGTAGTACAGCCGCACCCACGCCCGAGCCTGCGGCCCCGCGTGCTTCAACGTGTTCGTCAGCGCCTCCTGGATCAGCCGGAACGCCGCCACGTCCACCCCCGGCGACGGCGGACGCGCCTCCCCCTCGATCCACAGCTGCACCGACAGGCCCGTCTCCCGGACGTGATCCAGCAGCTCCCCGAGATCCCCCAGGCCCGGCTGCGGCGCCAGCTCCCGGCCCGCCCGCTCCGGATCCCGGTCCGTCCGCAGCACCCCGACGATCCGCCGCATCTCGCTCAGCGCCGTCCGCCCGACCTCCTCGATCGTCGACATCGCCTCCCGCGCGCTGCCCGGATCCCGGTCGATGATCCGCCGCGCCGCGCCCGCCTGCACCGTCATCACGCTCACATGGTGCGCCACCACGTCGTGCAGCTCCCGCGCGATCCGCGACCGCTCCTCGATCCGCGCCGCCCGCGCGTCCGTGCCCCGCGCCCGCTCCAGCCGCGCCGCCCGGTCCTCCAGCTCCGCGAAGTACGCGCGCCGCAGCCGCAGGTTCCGGCCCAGCACCCACACCCCGATCAGCAGCACGAAGTTCGTCATCATCTCGACCGGCGACGTCGACACCGGAAGGATCGTGATGTACACCAGCAGGTGCGCCAGCGCCACCAGCCCGCCCACCGCGCTCTGCGCCAGGCCCCGGTGCGCCGCGACGCTGTAGATCGCGATCAGGAACGCCAGCACGTCCGACGCCGACGGCGGATACCCCGCCACCCCCAGCGCCATCTCGCCCGCGACGATGAACAGCAGCACCGCCAGCGGACGGCGCTGCCGCCACCGCAGCGACATCGTCACAACGACGACGACCAGCACGCACCACAGGTCAGGGTCCCGGAACTCCTCGAACTCCTCGGTCTTCGGAAGCTCCTGCAGGAGCAATTGCGGCAGCCCCACCAACAGCAGCCCGAAAGCCAGCAGCGTGTCCGCTGCCAGCGGACGCGCCTGCAGCCAGGCGCGGAAGGAATGAAGACCACGGATGCGGGGTGACACGACTCTCACCCTAGGAGGTCGCGCCAGGTCGTGACCCCTCCTGTGCGCGGATCCGCAGTCCTCCCCAAGGAGGACGCCTCCGCACGCCCGATCCCCCTGGCGACACCGCCTGCGCCCCTCCTCGCCCCCCGCGCCACACCCCACACACC
>NZ_SMKT01000146.1 GCF_004348735.1 Actinomadura sp. KC06 | reverse complement strand
CGCCCCCACCGGACGCGCTTGCGCTGGCGTGGCGGCCCGCGCCGGTCGCGCACGGCCTCGCCACGATCGCCGTGCTGGCGGGCCTGGCCGCGCTGCTGCTGTCCCGCCCGAACCTGCTGCTCCTGGCCGCCCCGGCGGTCGGGGTGCTCGCCGCCGGACTTGCCGCGCGCCGCCCGGACACCATCGCCGTCCGGACCACGGAACTCCCCGGGCGATGCTTCGAGGGCGAACTCATCGAGATCACCGTGACCGCCGACGCGGGCGGCCCGGTGGACGAGATCGCGCTGCGCCTGGCCCCGTCGCCCGCGTTCGGCGTCGACGTCACCGCCTACACCCAAGACCGCGCGGCCGGGACCGCGCGGGCGGCGTTCGCCGTCCGGCCCGGCTACTGGGGCCGCCACACGCTGCCCCGGCTGGTCGTCGACTGCCGCGGCCGCTACCGCGTCGGCCGGGCCCGGACGGAGCTGCCGCTCGGCGAGATCAGCGTCTATCCCGCCGGTCCGCCGGTCCGTCCCCGGCTCGTGCCGCTCGACCTGCTGCGGCGGCTCGGCGACCACGTCGCCCGCGCCGCCGGGTCCGGGACGGAGTTCGCCGGCATCCGCCCGTACCTGCCGGGCGACCGGGCGCGGGACGTGAACCGGAAGGCCAGCGGGCTGCGCGGGCGGCTGCACGTCACGACGCGGGCCGACCAGCGGCAGGCCGAGCTCGTCCTGGTCCTAGACGCCTACACCGACCTCGGCGAACCGGGCGGGACGCTCATCGACCGCGCCGTGCGCGGTGCGGCGGCCGTGGCGAGGGCCTACCTGCGCGGCGGCGACCGCGTGGGGATCGTCGCGTTCGGCGGCACGCTGCGATGGCTGGCGCCCGGCCAGGGCGAGCACCACTACTACCGGCTCGCCGAAGCCGTCATGGACGCCCGGGACGCGGGCGGCGACGTCACCTCCGACCTCCGCCGGGTACCGCGGTCCGCGCTGCCGCCCGGCGCGCTGGTGATCGTGTTCTCGCCGCTGCTGGACGACCGGGCGGTGCGCACCGTCCAGGACCTCCGCCGCCGCGGCACGCCCGTCGTCGTCATCGACACCCTCGACCGGGAGCCGCCGGGCGGCGGGCGCGAGGAGTACCTGGAGCTGTCCCTGCGGCTGTGGCGCCTCGACCGGCGGGCGCTGCGGGCCGGGCTGGCCGACCTCGGCGTGCCCGTCGTGCCCTGGGCGCCCGAGGACCCGCTGGACGTCGTCGTCGGGGCGTTCGGGCGCGGGGTCGCGGGGCGGCACTCGTGATCCGCTTCCGGCCCGGCGCGACGACGGCCGCCGCGGCGGCCGTCGTGGCGGTCTGCGTGCTCTGGGATCCGGGCGTCCCGGCGGCGGCCGCCGCGGGGCTGCTGGTGACGGCGCTCCTGCTGCTCGCGGACGCCTTCGGCGCGTACGGCGGGCCGGCGCGCTACCTGCCGCCGTTGATCGCCGGCGGTTCCTGCACCGCCCTGGTCGCGGCCGTGCTCGTGCTGCCGGCCGCGTCCAGCGTCCTCGTCGTGGTCGCCGGGCTGGCGGCGCTCATCGGGGCGTACCGGCTGACCTACTCCGGGCGCGGTCGGCGGCCTCGGTGATCGTGCGGTCGGCGACCCGCTTGTCCTGCCAGCCGCGCACGTCCGAGCCCTTGCCCGGCTCCAGGCTCTTGTAGATGTCGAAGAAGTGGCCGATCTCGTCGAGGACGTAATCGTGCACGTCCCCCAGATCGCTGATCCCGGCATAGCGCACGTCCCGCGCCGGGACGCTGAGGATCTTGGCGTCGGGGCCGCCCTCGTCGTGCATCCAGAACACCCCGACGGTCCGGACGGTGATCTCGCAGCCGGGGAAGGTGGGCTCCTCCAGCAGCACCATCACGTCCAGCGGGTCGCCGTCCTCGGCGAGCGTGTCCGGGATGTAGCCGTAGTCGACCGGGTACTGGGTCGAGGTGAACAGCATCCGGTCCAGCCGGATCCGGCCGAGCCTGTGGTCCATCTCGTACTTGTTCCGCGAACCTCGCGGGATCTCCACGACCATCTCGATGTCCATCGGTCTCCCTCCCGGGATGGCCCTGCCCGGCGGGGCGGGCTCGATCGTCAGTGGGCGGCGGCGTCCCAGTCCGCGCCGGTGCCGATCGCGACGTCCAGGCCGACCGACAGCGGATAGGCGGTGGTCATCCGGTCGCGGACGATCTCCGCCACCGCGTCCCGCTCCCCCGGCGCGACCTCCAGGACGACCTCGTCGTGGACCTGGAGGAGCAGGCGGCTGCGGAGCCCGGCGGCGGTCAGCGCCCCGTCCACCCGAAGCATAGCGATCTTGACGATGTCGGCGGCGGAGCCCTGCACGGGCGCGTTCAGCGCCATCCGCTCGGCGGTCTCGCGGCGCTGCCGGTTGTCGCTGGTCAGGTGCGGCAGGTAGCGGCGGCGGCCGAGCAGCGTCCGGGTGTAGCCGGTGACGCGGGCCTCGGCGACGACGTGGTCGAGGTAGTCGCGGACGCCGCCGAGCCGCTCGAAGTAGGCGTCCATCAGCGGGCGCGCCTCCGCCACCGGGATGCCGAGCTGCTTGGCCAGCCCGAACGCCGACAGCCCGTACGCGAGCCCGTACGACATCGCCTTGATCTTGCGGCGCATGTCGGGGCCGACGGCGTCCGGGGCGACCCGGAACACCTGCGCGGCCATCGTGGTGTGCAGGTCCTCGCCGGACTCGAACGCGGCCAGCAGCGTCGGGTCCTGCGACAGGTGCGCCATGACGCGCAGTTCGAGCTGGCCGTAGTCGGCCGTCATCAGCGACTCGTACCCGGCGCCGGGCAGGAACGCGCGGCGGATGCGCCGGCCCTCCTCCGTCCGGATGGGGATGACCTGGAGGTTCGGCTCGATGGACGAGAGCCGCCCGGTGGCCGCGACCGTCTGCTGGAACGTGGTGTGGATGCGGCCGTCCGCGCCGATCTCCCTGATCAGCCCGGCCACGGTCGTGCGCAGCCGCGCCTGGTCGCGGTGCCGCAGCAGGATCTCCGGGAGGCCGTTGTCGGTCTGGGTGGCGAGCCAGGTCAGCGCGTCCACGTCGGTGGAGTGCCCGGACTTGATCTTCTTCGTCTTGGGCAGGCCCAGCTCACCGAACAGCACCTCCTGGAGCTGCTTCGTCGAGCCGGGGTTGAAGGGGTGCCCGGCGATGTCGGCGGCGTCGTCGGCGGCGCGCTCCATCGCGGCGGCGAAGTGCTTCTCCAGCTCGTCCAGCAGGCCCGCGTCGACGTGGACGCCCGCGCGCTCCGCGCGGGCCAGCAGGCCGGACAGCGGCAGCTCGACGTCGCGGAGCACCTCGTCCATGCCGGTGGAGGCGAGGTCGGCGGTGAACTTCCCGGCCAGGTCGAGGACGGCGCGGGCGTTCAGCATCAGCCCGGCCGCGCCCTCGGCCGACGGGCGGCGGCCCAGGTGGCGTCCGGCGAGGTCGGCGATGCCGTAGGCGGCGAGACCCGGCAGGAGCAGGTAGGCGGCCATCGCCGTGTCGGTGGCGACGCCGTCCAGGCGCCAGCCGCGCTCGCCGACGACGCGCAGCAGCGCCTTCACGTCATGCAGCGCCTTCGGGCGGCCGGGATCGGCCAGCCAGGCCGCGAACGCGCGCTCGTCGTCCTCGGTGAGCCGGGACGGCTCGAACGACGCGGCATGGTCGTCGCCCGTCGCGAGCGCGATCCGGGTGATGTCGCCCGCGCCGCGCTCCCACGTGTAGTCGGCGGCGAGCCCGGTCAGCCCGGTCGCGCGGGTCTGCAGCCAGGCCGCCAGCTCGCCCGGCTCCAGCTCCCGTCCCTGGATCGTCTCCGGTTCGGCCGTCTCCGCCGGGCGGCCGCCGCCCGGGTCGGCGGCGAAGAGCCGCTGCCGGAGGCTGGCGTTGCGGAACTCCAGCTCGTCCAGCAGGGACGTGAACGCCGACAGGTCGTAGGGCCGCCGCCGCAGATCGGCCGGCTCGACCGGCAGGTCCAGGTCGCGGACGAGCTCGGTCAGCCGCCGGTTCAGCCGCACGGTGTCGGCCGCCGCGCGCAGCTTCTCGCCCGCCTTGCCCTTGACCTCGTCCGCGCGGTCGAGCAGGGCGGCGAGGGAGCCGAACTCGCGCACCCACTTCGCGGCCGTCTTCTCGCCGATGCCGGGGATGCTCGGCAGGTTGTCGGACGGGTCGCCGCGCAGCGCCGCGAAGTCGGGGTACTGGGCCGGGGTCAGCCCGTACTTCTCCGTCACGGCGGCGGGCGTGTAGCGGATCATCTCCGAGGCGGTCCTGTAGAAGTACAGGACGGTGACGTTCTCGCTGACGAGCTGGAGCACGTCCCGGTCGCCGGTGATGATCAGCACCTGGAGGCCGTCCGCCTCGGCCCGGACGGTCAGGGACGCGATGACGTCGTCGGCCTCGTAGCCGGGCGCGCGCAGCACCGGCATGCTCATCGCGGCGAGGAACCGGTCGAGGATCTGCATCTGGCTGCCGAACTCGTCCGGCGACTTCGCCCGCCCGGCCTTGTACTCGGGGAACGCCTCGGTGCGGAACGTCCGGCGCGACACGTCGAACGCGACGGCCGCGTGCGTCGGGCGCTCGTCGCGCAGCGCGTTGGCCAGCATGTTGGCGAACCCGTACACGACGTTCGTGGGCTGGCCCGTGGTGGTGCTGAAGTTCTCGACGGGCAGCGCGTAGAACGCCCGGTAGGCCAGGGAGTGGCCGTCGAGGAGCAGAAGGCAGGGCCGGTCTGACATGGTCACATCCTGGCACTTGGGTACGACGGCATGAAACGACCGGACGAGGTGTTAGGGCTGCACATGACCAAGACCCGGCTGGGGCGCCTCGGCATCTGGCGCCCGTGGAACCAGCTCGACCCGGCGCTGGCGAAGGACGTCGAGGACCTCGGCTACGGCGCGATCTGGGTCGGCGGCTCGCCGGCCGGGGATCTGGACGACGTCGAACGCCTGCTGGCCGCGACGGACCGCATCGTGGTCGCGACCGGCATCGTGAACATGTGGAAGACGCCGGCCGCGGAGGTCGCGGCGTCCTACCACCGGCTCAACGACGCGCACGGCGGGCGGTTCCTCCTCGGCGTCGGCATCGGCCATCCGGAGCGGACGCGCGAGTACCGCAGCCCGTACGAGACGATCGTCCGCTACCTCGACGACCTGGACGCCGGGAACGTCCCCGCCGAGGGCCGGGTGCTCGCCGCGCTGGGGCCGAAGGTGCTGCGGCTGGCGGCGGAGCGCGCCGCGGGCGCCCACCCGTACCTGACCACGCCCGAGCACACGCGCGTCGCGCGGGAGGCGCTCGGCCAGACTGCACTTCCGTGGGGTGTGGGGGGTCGCCCCCCACAAGGGAACCGCCCGCTGCTCGTCCCGGAGCACAAGGTCGTGCTGGACCCCGATCCCGTCCGCGCCCGCGCACTGGGCCGGCGGACGCTCGCGCACTATCTCGGGCTCGGGAACTACGTCGCCAGCTTCAAGCGCTTCGGGTTCACCGACGCCGACGTGGCGGACGGCGGCAGCGACGCGCTGGTCGACGCGGTCATCGCGCACGGCGGCGCGGACGCGGTGGCGGCCCGGCTGGCCGGCCATCTGGACGCGGGCGCCGATCAGGTGGCCGTCCAGGTGCTGACCGAGCCCGGCGGCGATCCGCGTCCCGCGCTGCGCGCGCTCGCCGAGGCCCTGCCGCCGCGCTGAGAAAGAAATCGAGGGACGCGCCCGGCCTGCGGGCGCGTCCCTCAAAACGGAACAGGCGGGTTACCGGGTCGCGTGGTGGCCGATCTGGTCGGGCAGGGCGCGCTTGGCGGGCGCGTGCCGCCGGGCGAACTCGTTGCCGTTGACCGTCAGGGTGCTGAGGGCGAACGCCTGGGTGACCGCGGCGGCGCCGTCGATCATCTGGTCGAAGCCCTTGAGGTCGACGTTGCCGTAGGTGTCGCATTCCGAGTGGTAGCACGGGTCGTACGCCTTACCGGCCGTGCCGCCGTACACCTTGGCCTGCTCGGCCGTCTTGATGCCCTCCGCGCCGGTGAACAGGCCGCCGGCGGGGATGCCCACGGTGATGAAGGCGTTGTAGTCCGACCGCCCGTTGAACGGCGACTGGTCGCTGGCCAGCTTCTTGCTCGCGAAGTGGTCGTGGAACGCCTTCTCGATCGCGCCGGACCCCGCGGGCGGCGGGACGGTGCTGCCGCCGGTGCTGTTGTCGCCGTCGTACACGAACCGCACGAAGTTCGGCGAGCCGATCATGTCGAAGTTGAGGTTGAGCGCGATCTTGTTCCGCTCGGCCTCGGGGAGGTTGTCGATGTAGTACTGCGAGCCGATCAGGCCCTCCTCCTCGGCGCCCCAGAACGCGAACCGCACCTTGTTGCGGAGCTGCTTGGGCTTGAGCTTGTTGATCTGCTTGGCCATCTCCAGCAGCGCCGCGATGCCCGACCCGTTGTCGTTGATGCCGGGGCCTTCGAGGACGCTGTCGTGGTGCCCGCCGACGACCACGACGTTGTCGGCCCGGCCGCGCTCGGTGTCGGCGATGACGTTGGCGGTCCGGCGCTTCTCGGTGAACGTGTCGGTCTTGACGTTCAGCGTCACGCCGCCGTTCTGCGCCTGCTGGACCAGGGCCTTGCCGACCGCGTTGGTCGGGCCGACCACCGGGACGCCGTACGGCTTGGTGAGCGTGCCCGCGACCGGACCCGGCTGGTCGGGCAGCTGGTAGATGACGACGGCGGCCGCGCCCGCGGCGATCGCGTTGTCGGCCTTGACGGAGAAGAAGCACCCGCCGCGCTGGATCAGCGCGATGTTGCCCTTGGGGAAGCCCGCGAAGTCGTCGGCCTCGCAGCCGCTGCCCAGGCCGGTCGCGCCCGGGTCGACGGGGGTCGCGGCGGCGGTGACGTCGCCCTTGCCGGAGTACTGCAGGGTCTGGAAGTCGGTTCCCGGCGTGAACGTCTTCTGCTCGGGCGCCGTCTGGGCGAAGGCCGGTTCGGAGATCTCCTGCCAGAAATCGAACTCGAACTCTTGGACCGTCGGGCTGTATCCGGCCCGTTTCAGCTGGTCCGCAAGGTACTTCACGGTGATCACGTTGCCGGGTAGTCCGGCGGCCCTGTTGCCGCCGTTGGCGTCCGAGATCTTCTGCAGGTTGTTCTGGTGATGGCGGACGTTCTTGAGCTGGACGAGGTCGGCCAACGCCGGATTTCTCGGCGCCGCCTGGACCGGGGCCGCCGCCAGTGTGGTCGCGGCGAGGGACAGCCCGAGAAGCGTTGCTAGCGCGGCTCTGCGCATGACTCGGTCTCCGTTGGTGGGGGGACGAAGCATGCCGCAGCCTTGCACGACGACATTTCGCACAACAAGCCGCAACTCTCACATAACGCGGCCAACATCGGCCTTGTGCGAATTCAGAAAGTAAGCGCGAGATCGCCGTCCGCACACGAAATGGGCCCGACTTGTCCGAAATCGGTTCGGCCTCTGGCTTTCCCCACGTCAGCGTCTATAGGCTCCGTGCACTTCGGTGATGACCGATATACGCATGGGAGTGACCAGTGTCGAAGTCGGAGGCAGCAGGGGCGCCGCGCGGCCGGTCGCGCACGTATCCGATCTGGCGGAGGATCGCGCTGCTCCTCGCGGTGCCGCTGACCGCGCTGTTCGTGCAGTGGGGCATGCCGGCCGCCGTCACGGTGTCCAACGCGCTGCAGCGGTTCGACTTCTCGACCGTGTACAACAACGTCGCGGTGCCGGCCACGAAGGTGACCGAGACGCTGCAGGAGGAGCGCGCCGGCGCCGTCCAGTTCCTGCACCGGTTCAAGATCGCGGACCGGCAGCGCTTCGGCGACCTGGTGGCCAGGACCGACGCGGCGGTGGCCGCGTTCCGCAAGCAGGCCCTGTCGTCCGGCACCAGGGACGCGATGGACGACGTCATGACCACGCGGGTGCGCAAGCTCAGCGACGCCTACAACCACCTCATCACGCTGCGGGAGCGGGTCGGCATCGGCGGCACCACGCCGCTCGGCGCGATCGAGGGGTACAGCCAGGTCGCCGACATCACGATCCGGCTGCTGACCACGCTGGTGAGCGTCGACGACCGGACCGTCTACCTGCACACGACCTCGCTGCTGCACAACTTCTGGGCCCGCGAGTTCATGCTGCGCGAGCACGCGCTGCTGTCCACGCTGGGCGCCGGGCAGATGAGCGCCAGCAACCGCGCGGCGTTCGCCGCCTGGTCGGAGGCCCGCATCCAGTACTTCGAGCTCGGCCGCGCACAGGCCACTGGCGAGATCGAACAGATCATGTACGATCTTGCGAACTCGGGGGAGTTCACTGCGTATACGACGCTGGAGAACAATGTCGTGAACAACGGCATCGTCCCCGACCCCGCCGAGTGGCGCGGCGCGATCGACGCGCTGTCGCCGAAGTGGTCGAAGGACGCCGCGACGGCGGAGTCCGTGGTGAACAACAACGACGTCAAGCCCGCCGGAAACCGGATCATGCTCCAGTTCTTCGTGATCGGCGTGGTCGGGCTGCTGGGCGTGGTCGCGTCGGTGATCCTGTCGCTGCTGTTCGCGCGCCGGCTCAGCGCCGAGCTGCGCGAGCTGCAGCAGTCGGCGCAGCGGCTGGCGAACGAGCGGCTGCCGCGGGTCGTGGCCAGGCTGCGCCGCGGCGAGCAGGTGGACGTGGAGGCCGAGTCGCCGCCTCCGAAGACCGGACGGACGAAGGAGGTCGCCCTGGTCGGCGAGGCGTTCGGCACCGTCCAGCGGACCGCGGTCGCCACCGCGGTCGCCGAGTCGGACCTGCGCGCGAGCATCAACCGCGTCTTCATCAACCTGTCGTGGCGGAGCCAGTCGCTGCTGCACCGCCAGCTCAGGCTGCTCGACCAGATGGAGCGGCGGGCCGCGGGACCCGAGGAGCTCGAGGACCTGTTCCGGCTCGACCACCTCACCACCCGCATGCGCCGGCACGCCGAGGGGCTGGTCATCCTCGCCGGGTCGCCGACCGCCCGGGCCTGGGACCACCCGGTCGCCGCCGAGGACGTCGTCCGCGCCGCGGTCGCCGAGATCGAGGACTACACGCGGGTGGAGCTCACCGGCACCGCGTCGGTCGCCGTGACCGGCGACGTCGTCGCCGACGTCATCCACCTGCTCGCCGAGCTGATCGAGAACGCGGCCGTGTTCTCCCCGCCCACCACCGAGGTGACGGTCAAGGTCGAGACCGTCGCCAACGGCCTCGCGGTCGAGGTCATCGACCGCGGCATCGGCCTGCACCCCGACGAGCTGGACGAGCTCAACGCGCGGCTGGAGGGCGGCGGCGAGTTCGACCTGATCGACACCGAGCGCCTCGGCCTGTTCGTCGTCGCGCGGCTGGCCGCCAGGCACGGCGTCAGGGTGTCGCTGCAGCCGTCCGCGTACGGCGGCACGACCGCGGTCGTCCTCATCCCGCACGCGCTGGTCACGATGGACGACGACCTGGCGCGCGGCGGCCCGATCCCGGGGACGGCCCGCACGATGGTCGCCGCGATGGCCACCGGCGACGGGCGGCAGCGGCTCGGCCGCCCGGCCCGCCCGGCGATCCCGGGCGCGGTCGTCCGGCCGCAAGCGGACGACGCGCAGGACGACCCCCGGGACGAGCCGCCCGCCGGGCCGCCGCCGATCGTGACGTCGCCGTCGCCCACGCTCGACCAGCCCGCGCCGTGGTTCGACGACCACTCCTCCTCGTACGAGCAGGCGTCCTCTCCATACGAGCAGCCCGCGCCTCAGTACGAAACGCCTCAATACGAGACGCCTCACTACGAGCGGACTCCATCGCTCGACCCGCCCACCGTCGCGTTCGAGCGGCCCGCGGTGTCGTTCGGCCAGGCCGCGCCGTCCGGCCCGTCCGGGCCGCGCGGCGGCGAGGACCCGGCCGACGTGGAGTCCAGCGAGGTCACCGGCAGGCTGCCGCGGCGCGTGCGCCAGAGCAGCCTCGCCCCGCAGTTGCGCCGGGGGCCCGCCCCCCAGCGCGCCGAGCCCGCCGAGGTCGCCGCGCCGGACGACGACTTCGACGAGCCCAGCCCGGAACTCAGCCGCGCTCTGATGTCCTCACTACAGTCGGGATGGTTGCGCGGCAGGGTCATGGACGACGAACCGGAAGAACCCGGTCCACGCGATGAATGGGGGGAACGATGACGCAGCAGGGCCACGCGTCCGGCGAGCTCGACTGGCTGCTCGAAGACCTGGTGCAGCGGGTCGGCGAGGTGCATCAGGCCGTCCTGCTGTCCAGGGACGGCCTGGTGATGGGCGCATCCAGCGGGGTCACCCGCAAGGACGCCGAGTTCCTCGCGGCGCTGTCGTCGGGGTTCCACAGCCTCGCCAACGGCGCCCGCGAGCACTTCAAGGCCAAGCAGGTGCGGCAGACGGTCGTCGAGCTCGACGGCCTGCTGTTCTTCGTCATGCCGGCCGGCAACGGAAGCTGCCTGGCGGTGCTGAGCGACGCCGGCGGCAACGCCGGGCTGGTCGCCTACGAGACGACCATGCTGATCAAGCGGGTCCGGCGGCACCTGGCGACCTCGCCGCGCGCCGCGGCCGAGGCGCAGGATCCGACGCTGCGTACGGGCGCCTCGGGGGGCTGAGGCCGGCCGTGGAGACGCCGAGAGAGCGCTGGGTCGGGCTGGACGCGGGCCCGATCGTCCGGCCGTACGCGGTGACCCGGGGACGCACCCGTCCCCGGGGGATCGTCATCGACCTGGTGACGATCCTCGTCGCCACCGGCCGGACGCCCAGCGACCGGGTGTGGCTGTCGCGCGAGCAGCGGCGGCTGCTGGAGCTCTGCAAGCAGCCGTCCACGCCCGCCGACCTCGCCTCGGAGATCGACCTGCCGTTCCGCGTCGTGCAGATCCTCCTGGAGGACCTGCACCAGTACGGACTGATCGAGGAGACGACCCGCACCGAGCAGCCCGACCGCCCCGACCCTCGAATCCTGATGAGAGTGCTCGATGAACTTCGCCGCCTTTAACAGCGCTTCGGGCGAAGCCCGGGGGGTCTGGGGGTCCGCCCCCAGAGAGAACACAGCCAGCGCTTCGGGCGAAGCCCGAGGGGGCTGGGGGTCCGCCCCGAGGAACGAGCCCGCACCGCCGATGTCAGCCCCCCTGCCCGCCCCGCCGATGTCGCCGGCCATGCCGCCGTCCGTCGCGCCGTCGGGGGCGCCGTACGGGCAGGACGTCGACGTCCCGCTGCACACGCTGAAGATCCTGGTGGCCGGCGGCTTCGGGGTCGGCAAGACCACGCTGGTCGGCTCGGTCAGCGAGATCCGCCCGCTGCGCACGGAGGAGACGCTCACCGACGCGTCCGTCGGCGTCGACGACCTCGGCGGCGTCGAGCAGAAGACGACCACGACCGTCGCGATGGACTTCGGGCGGCTGACGTTCTCCGGCGGCGTCCGGCTCTACCTGTTCGGGACGCCGGGCCAGGAGCGGTTCTGGTTCATGTGGGACCAGATCTCCTACGGCGCGGTCGGCGCGATCGTGCTGGTCGACACGCGGCGGCTCACCACGAGCTTCGCGTCCATCGACTTCTTCGAGCAGCGGCGGATCCCGTTCGTCATCGCCGCCAACGTGTTCGACGGCGCCCGCCGCTACCGGGTCGAGGAGATCCGGGACGCGCTGGACGTCGACCCGGACGTCCCGATCCTGCTGTGCGACGTCCGGCACCGGGACACGGCGAAGGGCGTCCTCGTCGCGCTGGTCGAGCACGCCCTCCAGTCGTCACGGCGCTGACCCGGCCCGCGCGCCGGGCACGCGCCCGGGGACGGGAACCACCCGGGCGGCATTACTGTTGGTGGCGCGAAAGGAGCCGCCCATGCCCGCCACCCGCCAGCTTCCCACCCCCGAGGCCGAGGACCTCATCGCGCTGACCCGCGAGATCGCGGCGAAGGAGCTGGCGCCGCGGGCCGCGGACGCCGAGCGCACCGGGACGTTCCCCCGCGAGGTGTTCACGACGCTGGGCCGGGCCGGGCTGCTGACGCTGCCGTTTCCGGAGGAGTTCGGCGGCGGCGACCAGCCGTACGAGATCTACCTGCAGGCCCTTGAGGAGATCGGCGCGGCCTGGGCGAGCGTCGGCGTGGGCGTGAGCGTCCACGCGCTGTCCTGCTTCCCGCTGTTCGCCTACGGGACGGACGAGCAGCGCGCCCGATGGCTCCCCGACCTGCTGTCCGGCGAGCGGCTCGGCGCGTACTGCCTGTCGGAGGCGCACGCGGGCTCCGACCCGGCGGCGATGCGGGCCAGGGCCGTCCGGGACGGCGACTCCTACGTCCTCAACGGCGCGAAGGCGTGGACGACGCACGGCGGCAAGGCCGACTTCTACACGGTCATGGCGCGCACTTCCGACGACGGCGCGCGCGGTATCTCGTGCTTCCACGTCCCGGCCGGCACGCCCGGCCTGGAGTTCGACCGGCCCGAGGACAAGATGGGCCTGATGGGGTCGACGACGGCGACCGTCCGGTTCGTGGACGCCCGCGTCCCCGCCGGCAACCTCATCGGCCGCGAGGGCGAGGGCCTGGCGATCGCGCTGGCCGGCCTCGACGCCGGACGGCTCGGCATCGCCGCCGTCGCCACCGGCCTCTCCCAGGGCGCGCTCGACACGGCCGTCGCCTACGCCAAGGAGCGGGAGGCGTTCGGGCGCGCGATCATCGAGCACCAGGGCCTGGCGTTCGTGCTCGCCGACATGGCCGCCGCGGTCGAGTCGGCGCGGGCCACCTACCTGTCGGCGGCGCGGCTCAAGGACGCGGGCCGCCCCTACGGCCGGGAGGCGTCGATCGCCAAGCTGGTCGCCACCGACAACGCGATGAAGGTGACGACGGACGCCGTCCAGGTCCTCGGCGGCGCCGGCTACACCCGCGACTTCCCCGTCGAGCGCTACATGCGCGAGGCGAAGGTCATGCAGATCTTCGAGGGCACGAACCAGATCCAGCGCCTGGTGATCTCCCGCCACCTCGCCCGCTGACCGGTCGCCTACCTGGGGATTCTTAGCTATCCACAGCACCATCCCCGTTTTGGGCACGGTTTCGCCCGCGGCCGATACGCCTTCGCTCGCTTGATCATCTCCCGTCGCTCTCCCAGACGCCTCCCAGGCGCCCTACCGAGGGGAGGTCGGCGGTGACCGCCACCCAGGAGATCAAACGCGCCGCGAACCAGCCCCGCACGCTCGGCGGCCGGTCGGCTGCCGCTCATTGTGCGGTTCGCCCCACCGCTCGACACGCACGGCCTGATGCTGGGCGACGAGGCTGCCGTCTTCGTCGGCACCAAGCGTGAGCTTCAGGCTCCGCCGAGTGGTGACCGCGACACGGCCGGATCTCTGAAAAGCCGCCGTTCGCATCCCATGACATGACGTGCACCCGCGCGACTTGCGGGGCTCCACGCCCTCACGCGGAGGCGACGGGATCGACGACGGGGAGACCCGCCCTCTTCCAGGCTTGGAAACCGCCGATGACATCGGTGGCGTTAGTGAGCCCTATCGCATGGAGAGACGCGGCGGCCAGCGAGGAGGAGTAGCCCTCGTCGCACACCACGATCCATGTGGTGTCGTGGCCGGCGGCTTCTGGAACGCGCGCGGGGCTGGTGGGGTCCAGTCGCCATTCCAGGTGGTTGCGTTCGATGACGAGGGCACCGAGGATCTCGCCGTCGGCTTCGCGTTGGGATTGGGGACGCGTATCGATCAGTCGCGCGCCGTGTTCGACGGCCTGCGCGGCTTGGACCGGATCGAGACGGCGCAGTCCGGCGCGGGCGGTCGCGAGGACACGCTCGATGGTCACGGGTATCTCCTTTGGGCACGATCGATCGCAGACCAGAGCGGTCCAGCTATTACTGAGAGGCGAAGAAGTTCTGGAGGGCCAAGGTGATGGCTTGGGGAGAGGCGAAGTGGCCCTGATCCGGCATGACGTGCAGGTGTCCGTCGGGAACGGCTTCGGCGAGCTGCCTGGCGGTCTCGATCATCCAGTCGAAGGTGCCGCCGCCGCACAGCAGAAGAGTGGGTACCCGCACGGTTGAGGCCTGCTCGACGGGTGTGGCCCCGCCTCTGCTCTTGGCGGAGACCACATCGAACGGGTCGTGAGGAAGTGTGTGCGCGACGGCCTGCGTCACCGGGTCGTGGCTCATCTGGTCGATGACCTGCTGCGGCATGCCCGTCGGCGCCAAGAAGCTGCTGATCGCCTCAGCCCGGCGGCCCTGGGCCAGCAGGGACTTGATGGCCTCGACCTGTTCGCCGGCGGCCCGCTCCTCAGCGGCCTGGCGGTGGTGATGCCCGTCGTCGTGGCTGATAGGGCTGAAGGGCGGCTCGTGGAGGATGAGCTTTGTGATGGGCAGGCCGTGGGCCGCGGCGTGCAGAGCCAGAGCCGCGCCGGATGAGTGGCCATAGACCGAGGCGGCGCCACCGGCCTGGCCGATGAGAGCGGCGAGGTCCTCGATTTCGCGCTGTACCGCGTAAGGCTGGTTGTCGCCGCTGTCACCGCGTCCCCGACGGTCGTAGTTCAACACGGTGCGGTGCCGGGCCAGCGCTTCGGCGAGTGGGCGGGTCGCGGTGCGGTCGCAGAGCGCCGCGCCGACAAGGATGACCGGCGGACCATCGCCCAGCCGCTCATAGGCGATGGCCGTGCCGTCTGCCGAGACCACTTTCTCCATGTCGTTCCTTCCGAGAAAACGCCGCAACCAGGTCCGCGCGTGCTGCGGCTCTACCACGACGACAAACGAGGCCATCGGGAATCGACAGCCGCGCTGGAAATGCCATCGCTCGCGATGACTGTGCCTGCAGCCTCAGATGTTGCGGATCGCTTCGGTGAGCCGGTTGGTGAGGTACCGGCGCTCGGCATCGGTTCTGGCGAGGTCGAGCGCCCGGCGGTAACTGCGCGCGGCATCTCGGTGTCGTCCCAGCCGGCGCAGGAGATCCGCCCGGGCGGCTGGAAGCAGGTGATACGAGGTGAGCGCGCCAGATCGTTCCAGCTCTTCCACCAGCTCCAGACCGGCCGCCGGACCATCGGCCATGGCCACCGCCACCGCCCGGTTGAGGCGGACGACCGGGGTGGACACCAGCCGGACCAGTTCGTCGTAGAGAGCGGCGATCTGAGGCCAGTCGGTGGCCGCGGCAGTCAGGGCGGTAGCGTGGCAGGCCGCGATGGCGGCCTGCACCTGGTAAGGCCCGGGCGATCCACGCCGGAGCGCGGCGTCGAGCAGTTCGACGCCCTCCGCGATGACCGTCCGGTCCCACCGGTCGCGGTCTTGATCTTCCAGAGCCACCAGGTCACCCGCGCCGTCCTGGCGAGCCGTACGGCGGGAGTCCTGGAACAGCATGAGTGCCAGAAGGCCGGCCGCTTCGGGCTCATCGGGCATGAGCCGGGCCAGGACCCTGCCGAGGTGGATCGCCTCGGCGCACAGGTCCGGACGGGTGTGATCGGCGCCGACGCTCGCGCAATAGCCCTCGTTGAACAGCAGGTAGATCACGCCCAGGACCGCTGGGGTCCGCTGCGGGAGAAGGTGGGCGGGCGGGACGCGGTAGGGGATGCCCGCCTGGCGGATCTTGCGCTTGGCCCGGACGAGCCGCTGGGCCATGGTCGGTTCCGGCACCAGGAAGGCGTGCGCGATCTCGGCGGTGGTGAGGCCGGCGAGGGTACGCAGGGTCAGCGCGACACGCCCGTCGAACGGCAGCGCTGGATGGCAGCAGGTGAAAATGAGGCGCAGCCGGTCCTCTGGAACACCGCTGTCGTCGACGGAATCATCCAGTTGGGACATGGCGGCCGCCTCCTGCAGTTTGCTCGCCTCGGTCGCGGCGCGCCGCAGCCGGTTGCGAGCTTGGTTGCGCGCCGTGGTGGTCAGCCAGGCGCCGGGGTTGCGGGGGACCCCGTCGCCGGGCCAGCGTTCCAGCGCACGAGCGACGGCGTCCTGCGCGCACTCCTCGGCCAGATCCCAGTCGCCGGTCAGGCCGATCAACGTCGCGACGATGCGCCCCCACTCCTCGCGGTACACCGTGGTGACCGCGGCCTCGACCTCACTCAGCTCGGCCAGAGCGGCCTCACCTCGATCGTCCCGAACCGCGCCACCGGATGCGCCGAGACGGCAGCGATGACCTCCTCCAGATCCTCAGCCTCGATCAGGTCGAATCCGAGAATCTGCTCTTTGGTCTCGGTGAACGGGCCGTCGGACACGAGCGTCTCACCCTCACGCACCCGGATGGTGGTCGCGGTGTCGGTGGGCCGGAGCGCGTGGCCGAACTTGCGTAGACCCCGAGCGTCCATCTCCTTGACCCACTCCTCGGTCTCGGGATCCGGCGGAGGATGGTCCAGATGCTGGAAAGGGACTACCGTCTCCGACTCGACAGCGCAGATCAGCAGCAGATACTTCACCAGGTCCTCCTCGACAAGCGGGCGACTCCATTACCCAAACGACAAACCAGACCGCCGCAGATCGACACTAAGACCGAAATCCTTTGCGGTGGGTGCGTCAAGCTTCGGCGGGCGGCACAGCCTCCGCCACTGATCTGGCCTCCCTGGGACGACCTCGCGCACACGCGGCAGGCCATGGCGGCAATCGCCGAGGTCAAGGTCAAGCCAATGGGCCGCGGGCGCCGTAGCGTCCCACTGGAGGAGAACCGAATCGGCTGGCGGCGGCTGATCGGCCCGGACGCTACCCAGCAGTCTCCGAGCCTGAGCACCCTGTGCGTCGTCCGATCTCGAAGACTATCGAGACCGGATGTGGGGTCTGCTGGCTTCGCCGGGGTTCGAGGCGGTGACCGCGCGACACGAAGCCGGCCTGGCCGGGTTCGCCTACGGCGCGCCGCTGTCGGCCGGGTCGCGCTGGTGGGACGGGCTGGAGCCCGCCGAGTCCGCCGACTTCACCAGCGAGTCCGGTCGGCGGACGTTCGCCGTGATCGACCTGGCGGTGCGGCCCGCCCGGCGTGGCCAAGGGCTCGGACGTCGCCTGATGGACGAGCTCCTGGCGGGCCGCCGCGAGGAGCGCGCCACGCTCGCGACGGCGCCGGACGAGCACGAGATCCAGTCGATGTACCGGCGGTGGGGGTGGCGGCACGTGGGCCGCACTCCCGGGAGGCCGGGTGAGACGTAACCTGGTTCGACCTCTACGCGATCGCCTGCGGCCGTCACCGGAAGCAAGCAGCTCGCGGTAGGCGGCGACGACCGGTTCCGCACGGCCCTGCGCCGGGACGGCCTCGACGACCTGCCGGGCCAGGCTGGTGACCCTCACTGTCCGGTGCTCGGGCGCCTGGGCCTCGTAGACGGCATGGGCATGCCGAACGCCTCCGGTCGTGTCGCCTGCCCGCACGTGTCCGGCAGCGCGCAGCAGGTCGAGCTGGGCGCCGACCCGCGGGTCGTCCGGTGGCAGGACGGCCTGGGCGCGGGCCACGGTGGCGTCGAGCTGGTCACGCTCGCCGGTGTGGGCGTGGACCCACGCCTCGGTGTAGCGCAGACGATCCTCGGCCCATCCGCGACGGACCGGACCTCGCTGGCCACCGACGCCGGAAGCTGCTGGAAGATCTGCCCGCACTCCCGCAGCTCGGCCACCGCCTTGCCGGAGGCGCCGTCCAGGGCGAGCAGTTGCGCGCGGACGCCGCGGACGTGCAGCAGACCCCGGCACGGCGCGGCGGACGCGCGCTCGACCGCCTCGCTCGCCTTGCGCAGGAGGACCACTGGAGGGCGATCCTCATAGAGGCCATGCACGAGCTGCCATGAGCGCGGCCAGACCGCCGGTCACTCGATACCACGAAGGAAGTGATCGCTCTCCCGTTCGGCGGCCAGTGATCTGCTGGACCGTGACGAGGTCGGCGGCCAGATTTCTGAGCAGCCGCTGCGGTGGGACCACCACGTAGGTGTAGCCGTACTCGGCGACCGACTCCTCCCAATCGTCGAGGTGGGAGGTCTCGTCGCGCCCGATCGTCCGGTCGACCCCGTCGCGGATGTACTGGATGGCCTCGACGGCGGGCGACGTCGCGGCGCCGAGCGTCGCCAGGGCCTGCAAGAGCCGGCGTCGTTGCATCTCGCCGTTCTCGTCCAGGTCATCCGATAAGGCGGTTCTGGAACTCACGGTACTCGCGGAGGCGTTCTGGGCCGCTGTGGTCCGGAGGCCTGCTCTAGGCTTCCGCGATGGAGACCTTCAGTGATGCTCTGCTGAACCTTGCCTGTCCTCACCTCGGGTGGGTGGTCGAGCAATTGGAGGCGTTCTATTCGGTCCTCCCACCTGGGGAGGTTGGCTATGACGCTGCCGTGGGAACAGCCCGGTTCGGTGATCTGGAGCTCCGCGCGGATCTGCTGGGAACCTATGCCGAGGACGGCACCTTCCAGTGGGGGTGGGCCAAGCAGCCCCCCGCGATCACTGCGCCCGTGCGGCTGAGGGAGATAGGTCAGCGCCACATGGTCCCGGAATTGACCGATGCGATGGTCGACCTCACCCGTTTCCCCGATCCCCGCCTGGCCGCCAAGCATCTCGGCGTCATCGCTATGGGGCTGCTGGGTTCCCGGGGCGCGGCCGATTTCTCTCACGGCGGCAGATCCCTGACTTTTCTGGTCACCGATGACCCACGTATCCCTGCCGCCCGGCCCGACCCGGCCGGCCTCGCCGAGGCGCTGCAGACCGGCGCCCAGATGCTGCCCGAGGCGAATGTGGAAGAGGTGATCAGTGGATACGCCGCGCATCACCGCCTGGCTGCGCGGCCCGTTTCCGCGGGTCTGGAACTGGACCTGCCCGGACGCCATCAGGCTCTGGTCCGCGTCGAACATGGACGGCTCAGCAAGATCGTCGTCACTGGCCCGGACGGTCCGGTCATCCCCGCACCCAGGCGCCTCACGCCCGTCACCGACCCTGCGGCCGCCACGTTCGTCCCCGCGGGCCTGTTCGCCGAGCTGGCCCGCCACGCGGCGGCGGCGCTGGATCGGGGGGCGGTCGCCCTCGGCGATCACCTGAAGGGCCTGGGCTGGGATCCGCAGGCCTTGCCGGTGTGGGAGCCCGGTGTCGTCCGCTACGGCGATGTGCTCACCGCACGCGCGCGTGAGATCGGCATCTACCGTCCCGGCACCGGCACCTGGCACTGGAGTGACAGCGAGTGGGACGGAGTGGCGCGCGTGCGCTCGGCCGCGCGCGAGTACGGCGCTGACGCCCTGGCCGCCGATCAAGTGGTCTTGCCCGATAGTGAGGTCCAGATCTTCATCGCGGTGTTCCTGGCCCGCTCGGCGGTCCACCTGGGGCGGGCCCGGGGGCTGGTGCGCATTCCCACCGCGGAAGGCGACCATCGCTTCGTCGCCGTCATCGACCCCCGCGTCCCCGAGCCTTCCAGTGAATTGGACATCATCTGCGACGTCATTGTCTCCGCGGCCAACTTCCTGCAAGAACTGACGCCTCACCAGGACCGGTACGCGACGATGCGGGCCATGGTCGTCGACTATTTCGAGGCTTATGGCATCGCACCGATTTATGTGGGTGAACCACAGATGCTCATTGGGTTGCGCGGCCTGAACGAGGTGCGGGTCGCCTTCAGCCACGACGGCACGATCAACCACGCCACATGGGGCATGCACGGCGCACTCGGCTAGACCGGAACATCGACTACGCCCAGCAACCGTTCCAAGCTGCGGGTCGAGCCGCTGCTGCCGAAGCTCGAGCGCCGTAAGCGCCGCTCCGGCCGTAGGCGGCTGGATGACCGCAAGGTGTTGTGCCGGATCTTGTTGGTCGCCCGGAACGGCGTCCAACCTGCCTGCGTCCTCTTCCGGATTTCGACCGCTCCCGTGAAGACGGATCGGGCGGGCGGGCAATAACAGGTGTCAGCATAGGGATACGGAAGGTGCCGATGCATGACCGCCACTGCTCCTTCGTCCGCGGCGCCGGCTAGGGTGCCCGTGGATCCCAGCGACGCCGAGGTGATCGTGGCGTCCCGTGATGATCCTGAGCGGTTCTCGGAGATCTTCGACCGGTACTTCGTGGAGATCCACCGCTACGTCGCGTCCCGTCTTGGCGGTCCTTCGGCCGATGACGTGGCCGCCGAGACGTTCCTGACCGCCTTCACGCTGCGGCACAAGTACGACGCCGGACGGCCGCAGGCGCGCGCATGGTTGTACGGCATCGCCACCAACCTCATTCGGCGGCATCGCCGTTCCGAGACGCGCGCCTACCGGGTGACCGGACGCGCGACCGCCGAGACCGACCACGCCGACCGGGTGGCCGAGATGGTCAGCGCGCAGCGGATGCAACCCCGGCTGGCGGCGGTGCTGGCGGGCCTGGGCGCGGGAGACCGCGACGTCTTGCTGCTGGTCGCGTATGGCGATCTGAGCTACGAGGAGGTCGCGCAAGCGCTCGGTATCCGCGCCGGGACGGTCGGTTCCCGGCTGAATCGGGCGCGGCGCAAGCTGCGTAAGGCACTCGAAGGAGACGTGGAGTAATGGACGAGCTGCAGATGCTGCGGAAGCACCACGACGCCCGTCCCGGTCCGTCGCGCGAGGCGGTCGTCGAGGCCCGAGCCCGGCTCGACGAGAAGGCACGGACGCGGGAACGCCTCCCCAGGGCGTGGCGGCGGCGGTACGTGCTGGGCGCGGCAACCGTCGGAATCGCAGCGGTCGTGACGGTGCCACTGAGCACGATCGGCACCGGCGAACCGGGTAGTGACCACGCGTACGCGGCCGAGCGCATGCCGGACGGCCGGATCAAGGTGACGATGGATGACCTCACCGGCCCACCCGGGGCCATCCAGCACCGGCTGAACGGGGTGGAACGCAAACTCGCCGCGCTGGGAATCAATGCGGACATCGAACTCCTCCCTTTCGGCATGCGATGTTCGGTCTTCCCGCGTGGCGCTGCCGACCGGGAAACCAACAGCCGCACGAGCGCGGTGGATGACGGGTGGCTCCTCCCTGACAGGGACAAGCGCGCGGTCTTCTTTGTGCACCCTGACCGCATCAAGCCGGGGAACACTTTGCTTTGGACGCTCTCCGTGCACTCCGGCAACGGCTCGACGGCAGTGGCTACGAACTCCTATCAGGTGCGCGGCCCGGCGGAGCCCTGCACCCCCGTCCCCCTTAGGGGGTCCTAAGAGGGAGTTGTGGTGGATCGCGTGCGTATGGCGTGCCAACCGAGTGAGGATCTCGTCACACAGGGTTGATGCTCGGTCTCGTTGAGTTGGACTGGCGGCATGGGCGAGCGCAAGCCGTACCTCAGCGACCTTTCCTCCTGCCCTGACCTTGGGTTCCTCACGTGATCGAAAGGCCACCATTCGCGTGCGCGTTGAGGTTTCTTCGGCGGGATTATCGACAAGATCGCCCGCGTACGTACGGACCTCATCGACAAGGAGGACGCTCTGGCGCAGTGAAGAACTCGTCTAAGGCCAGAGCTCAAGCGGGCCAACGAGATCCTCAAGGCCGCCAGTACGTTTCTCGCCACCGAGCTTGGCCAGCCCCCCGGACGAAGTAGTCGCCGTGGTCGACCACCTTCGCGACCGCTTCGGGGTCGAGCCCGTATGCCGGGTCCTGGACCTGTGCCCGGGCACCGACTACGGCCGCAAACGCCGGCCGCCCTCGGCCCGCGAGCAGCGCGACGCGCTGTTGCTTGAGCAGATCAAGGACATGCACGCCGCCAACTACGGCGCCCGCCGCGTCCACCGGCAGCTGCAGCGGCAAGGTGGCCGACCACCTGCGCACCGACCTGCCCCTGGACGCCCTGGAGATGGCCATGTGGCAGCGCGAACGCGACCGGCCGCAAAGCGCCAGGCGCCCGGACCGTGGCAGCTTGATCCACCATTCGGACCGCGGTTGCCAGTACACCAGTTTCCAATACGCCACCGGGCGGACCGATCTGGGCGTGATGGCTTCGGTGGGATCGGTCGCCGACTCCTACGACGACGCCATGGGCGAAGCCTTGAACGGAACGTTCAAGGCAGAACTAACCCACCGGCGCCAAGTAGACCGGTGATGTGCCCCGGCTTTGGTGGTGTCGGGTTGCTGGAATCCTCGTGCCGTTGATCACGAGGAGAGGCATCCGATGCCCCGTAGCTATCCCCCTGAGTTCCGGCGCAAGGTGCTGGATCTGGTGAAG
>NZ_SMKT01000145.1 GCF_004348735.1 Actinomadura sp. KC06 | reverse complement strand
GCCGGGCGGGGCGGCGGGTCCTGGGTGCCGAGGACGACGATGGCGAACGCGAGGAGCAGGTCGGCGAACAGCCATCCGGCGATGGCGGTCACCGACGTCCGGAGGTTCATCGGAACAACCGCCGCCTTCGTCCGCCCGCCCTGGCGAGCTGGTCGCGGAGGTGGTCGACCGAGCGCCGCAGCTCGGCGAACTCGGCGGTGAGGGCCCTGGTGCGGTCGTCGGCGAGGGGCAGGCCGGTGAGCAGCCGGTCCATCTCCGACTTCATGTTCGCGATCGCGGCGGTCATCCCGCCGTCGAGGTCGCGGACGGTCGCGGGCAGCTCGCCGAACGCGGACCGCGTGGACGTCAGCAGCCGCTCGATCTCGCCGACGATCAGGCCGAGGTGGTCGGCGGCGGCCTCGTGGCGGTGCGAGTACATGGCGCCTTCGGTGCGCCATTCGTCGAGGGCCGTCCGGATCGCCGTCCCGCTCGCGTCGAGGGCGGTCGCGATGCGGTCGCCGAGCCGGTCCCGGTCGGCGTCCGCCGCGGACCGCAGCTCCGTCGCGGCCTCCGCCACGGCCTTGCGGAGGCGCTCGGAGTCGGCCGTCGAGGAGCGGGACAGGCCGGCCGCCGCGTCGGCGACGGACGTGGCGGCGGACGCGATCTCGGTCAGCCGCCGGCCGACGCCGTCGATGGCGTCCTCGACGCGCCCGGCGGTCGCGCGCATCGCGTCGTCGCTCTTCAGCAGCGCCGCGGCGAGCTCCTCGACGCGTTCCATGCCGGTGCGCGTCTGCTCCAGGGCCTTCTGCGCCTGGTGCTGGAGGTCGTTGGCCACCGCGCCCGCCTTCCCGGCCGCGTCGGCGGCGGTTTCGAGCCGCTGCGCCGCGTGGTCGACGCGGGAGGCGTCGTCCATCCGGA
Organism: Actinomadura sp. KC06; assembly: GCF_004348735.1. Classification (GTDB taxonomy): domain Bacteria; phylum Actinomycetota; class Actinomycetes; order Streptosporangiales; family Streptosporangiaceae; genus Spirillospora. The sequence continues at coordinate 21,126 of NZ_SMKT01000145.1, read as the reverse complement.
AAAGGCCGAGGTGGAAGTCGGCGGCGGTGAGCGCTCCCGCGAGGTCGCGGGTGAGTCGCGCCCGCTCCTGCGCGTCGGCGCGGTCGGAATTCCTGCGGATCAGGGCCTGGCAGACCGAGACGAAGATCAGGAAGACGATCGCGAAGAGCGTCCACAGCGCGATTCGGTCGAAATAGAAACCTTCGCCGAGACGGCCGTTGAAACCGGTCTGCCACTGCTCTAGGAAGGACTTGCCGGCGAGCGCGGGATCGCCCCTGCTGCTCCGGTACGCGCTCGTCGCCTTGTAGAGGCCGATCCAGGTCAGCATGATCGGCAGGAAGATCAGCACGGCGGGCAGGAGGTCGAGGACGGCCGCCGTCCAGCGGCGCGTGCCGCTCTGCGGAAGATCGCCGACCGTGTCGTCGCGCAGGAAGGCGGCGTACAGGTCGACGGCCGCCCACCGGCCGAGATCCTGCTCCGCCTCCAGGTCGTCGGCGAGGCGGGCGAGCTGGGGCGATCGCGCCTCGAGGCGTTCCTCCGCCGCCAGGGCCCGAAGCCGTTCCACCGTATCGTCGCGCTCGAACAGATCCGGCGGGCCGGCCGCCCGGCCCGTGGTCGCCGTCAAAGAAACGCCCCCGTTTTCCCGTCTCGGTCGGGTTGTGCCGGACGGCACCATACACGTCCAGCATGAATCGAATATGGGGATTGTTGTCGATCCGCTGCGCTTTCCACTGCGTCACCCATCACAGTGGCCGCATTCGGACGTCCCGTCCGCGTCACCCGCGGCGGCGGGCCGGCGGTGCTAATGCCTACTCCATGATCAAGTTCGGCCGCCGGTGTTCGCGGCGGGAATTCCGATCTCGACAATCCGCGCTAAAGGCGCAAAGCACTCTTCGGGCCGGGTTCGGCGACGAACCGCACGGGGTGCGGCATCGCGCCAGGCCACGGCGCCGGGCGGAAGGCAAGGGCAGGACATGACCAAATCCGGCCTGAGTTACTCGGGCGCCGCCCTTTACCCGGCCACCGCCGGGCGAGACCCTGTGCCCCCGTAGAGATCATTTTCTATTCGGGAGGTGCGGGTTGGCCAGGAGATCCCTGAGACGAACCCGGCGGACGATGGCGGTGGCCGTGCTGACCGGGGCGGCGCTGGCCGCGGCGGGCGGGGCGACGGCGTTCGCGCAGGCGTCCCCCAAGATCGTGGTGAAGGACGGCGTGACCCAGCCGGTCTTCTCCTACAAGGACGCGATCCGCGAGCACGTGTACGTCGAGTCCGGCGTCGACAGCGACGGCGACGGCAAGCGCGACCGGGTCAACGTGGACATCATCCGTCCCAAGGAGACCGAGAAGGGCCTGAAGGTCCCGGTGGTCATGGACGCGAGCCCGTACTACGACAACGCGGGACGCGGCAACGAGAGCGAGCGCAAGACCTACGACGCGAACGGGAACCCGGTGAAGTTCCCGCTGTACTACGACAACTACTTCGTCCCGCGCGGGTACGCGTTCCTCGCCGTCGACATGGTCGGGACGACGAAGTCCGACGGCTGCCCGGTGAGCGGCGGGCCGTCCGACGTCCTCGGCGTCAAGGCCGTGGTCGACTGGCTCAACGGGCGCGCCAAGGCGACCCGCGCAGACGGCAGCGCGGTCAAGGCCGCGTGGAGCACCGGCCGCACCGGCATGATCGGCAAGTCCTACGACGGGACGCTCGCGAACGGCGTCGCCGCGACCGGCGTCGAGGGCCTGGAGACGATCGTCCCGATCTCGGCGATCAGCAGCTGGTACGACTACAGCCGCATGAACGGCGTGAAGTACTGGACGAACGAGCAGCCGTGGCTCTCCGACTACGTCGACACCGACCCGCCCGAGAAGTGCGCCGCGGTCCGCGCCGACCTCGGCGAGGGCGAGGACGACGCGACCGGCAACTACAACGCGTACTGGCGGGCCGCCGACTACCGGCACGGGACGATCGGCGACGTCCGCAACGTCCGCGCCAGCCTCTTCGCCTTCCATGGCGTCAACGACCTGAACGTGAAAGACAACCACTTCACGCTCTGGTGGAACGAGCTCGCCAAGCGCGGCATCGACCGGAAGGTGTGGCTGTCGCAGCGCGGCCACGTCGACCCGTTCGACACGAGGCGGGACGACTGGGTCGCGGTCCTGCACAAGTGGTTCGACCACGAGCTGCACAAGATCCGCAACGACGTGATGCGGCAGCCGCGCGCCGACATCGAGATCGGCCCCGACCAGTGGATCACCCAGCGGGACTGGCCGTCCCGGGACGCCCGGCCGGTCACCCTGCGGCCCGGCGCGGACGGCTCGCTCGGCCTGAAGCCCGCGGCGAAGGGATCGACGGTCACGTTCACCGACGAGCTCGGCCCGAACCGGCTGGGCCGTTCGGAGGGCGAGATGGTCAGCGACCCGGGGACGGCGAAGCCGTTCAGAGCCGCGTTCGTGTCGGGCCCGCTGCCGCTGACCGGGCGCCTGTCCGGGACGCCCGACGCCCGCCTGCGGATCATGCTGGACAAGCCCACGTCCAACCTGACCGCGCTGCTCGTCGACTACGGCGAGGACACCCGCGTCGACTACCTCGGCCGGGGCTCCGGCATCCGGACCCTCGACACCGAGGACTGCAACGGCGAGAGCGCGCCCGGCGACGACGCCTGCTACAAGCAGACGGAGGTCACCACGGTGACGTCGCCGGTGAACGTGGTCGCCCGCGGCTGGCTCGACGCCCAGAACGACCGGTCGCTGAGCCGTCCCACGCCGCTGAAGCCGGGCCGCTACTACGACGTCCGGTGGGAGACGCTCAGCCAGGAGTACGTGCTGAAGAAGGGGCACCGCCTCGCGCTGGTCATCGCCGGGACGGACTCCGACTACAACACCGAGACGCCCACCGAGGCCACGGTGACGGTGGATCTGCGCGGCAGCTCCATCAGCATCCCGGTGGTCGTCGGCGGGGACGACGCGGCGACCTCGCTCGTCCCGCAGCCGCTGACGACGTGGCGCGGCCCGTCCGGCGTCACGCTGCCCGTCCAGGAACGCAAGTTCCACTGATCCGATGAAGAGGCCGCCGTCCCCGAGGGGGCGGCGGCCTCGCCACGCCGGGGCCCGTCAGGTCAGTGACCGGCCGTGAGGCGCCTGGAGTCGGGGGCCCGCCGGACGGTCACCCGGCCGCCGCGCCGGCGGGCTATGGACTCGAAGGCCCAATCCGCCGACATCATCGCGCCCTCCTGCCATCCGGGAATCGGGCAGACCTGGTCGCCGATCACCATGACGTTGCCGTGCCCCTGGACGTTGACCAGGGTCTCGTACATCTCCCGGTGCTCGGCGATGGTGTGGTCCCAGTGGGCCCAGACGCCGAGCTGGTAGGGCACCTTGTGCCAGGCGATGCTCAGGCCCTGCCGGTCGGGGACGACGGACCGGTCGGCGAACTCGCGGTGCAGCCTCGCCCCGGCGGCCCGAGCCACCTTCAGCCGCTCGGCATGCGGGCGGGCGCCGAACTTCTCCCCGTTGTCGTAGGCGCAGTAGGCGCCGATCAGGACGCCCTTGCCGGAGGAGAAGTAGTCGCCGGACGGATACCAGATCTGCTGGATCTCGTCGTCGACCCAGCTGACGCCGCCGTAGATCCGGTCCTTCTCCGATTCCCAGAAACGCCGGTTCGCCTGCCAGCCCATCTTGCACCCGGGCGCGAACCAGACGCCGGCGACGGCCCGCGCGAATTCGCTGGAGAACCCCTCAAGCTCGACATGCTGCCGCAAAACCGGGATGGGGATGCTGCTCAAGCAGTAGTCGAAACTCTCGTCGTGCCGGCCGTCGGCATCCTGCCACGCGATCCGGACGCCATCCGGCCGCGACCTTATCGCGTGCACGGGGGCGTTGAGGGTGACGGTTCCGGCGGGCAGCGCGGACGCCATCCGGCGGACGAGATTGTCCATTCCGCCGACCGGCTGGAACATGGTGACCTGGTAGCCGTATTCGAACTCGTCGTAAAATCGCTGCTCCCAGAATCCACTTTCCACGATGTCGGAAAGGGACAGCGCGCCGACCTTCTGAGGCCTCTCCGGAATGCTGAGCGGAACGGCGGCCCCCGAGCGCAGGGACCCCTTGTAGGCGTGGTCCTCCGCGTCGAGATCGCCGAACGCGGTCAGCAGGCCCAGCAGCTTGGCGCGCTGGGCGTCGCTCAGCCCGCCGGCGTCCAGCAGCCCCTTCTTCACCGCGGCCGCCGCGTATGCGGCGATGTGTCCGCGGACGTCGTTGGAGATGTGGCCGTTGGTCACCGCCGCCCGCCGCCACACCCTGTCGGTCTGGTACAGGTTCGCGGCTGTCCGCATCAGGTACGGCTCGAGCACGACGCCGAGCCTGCGGCACATTCCGATGACCCGCTGGTGCTCGAAGGACAGGCGCGCCGGGCCGAGGTCGACGTGGAGGCCGCGGTCGAACCTGCACGTCTGGGTGCGGACAGATGCGTCCTCCCACACCTCGGTGATCGTGTCGCCGCGCCGGGCGGTGAGGTTGCGCCCGCCGACGCGCCCCTGCGCTTCCAGAACGGTCACCTTGTAGCCCGCCTCGGCGAATTTCAGCGCGGCGGTCAGCCCGCTGACACCGGCGCCGAGGATCGCGACGGTCTTCCCGGCGCCCTTCCTTCCGGCCGGTTTCAGCGGCCCGGCGGGCGCGGTCGCCGCGTCGGCCGGAGCGGCGCCGGTCATGACCTGCAGCAGGGTCGCGGACGCCGCCGCGCCCAGGAATGTGCGGCGGGAAGAGCCATTGTGCGGCTGGTCCATCATGCTCCTTCTGGGAGACGCGCCGGGGGGACACGTGACGGACAGCACGGTAAGTGACGTCCGACGATTCCTGACAGGAGCGGAAAATGAGCTAGTTGATCACGCAACGCGACAATGACAGCTCACCGGACGGTGCCTGGCACGTCCGGAATCGGCCAGTGAATTTCACCACACAGGCACAAAATTAGAGTGCCGGAAAAACCTGATTTCGGCCCGGGAGCAACCCCGATGGGGTCAGCGGTTGTCGGTGTCCTTGCTCGGCTGGACGCGCTTGGGCTCGCCGGGCATCTTCGGATAGTTGGGGGGATACGGCATGTCGCCGAGGCCGTGGTCGCGCTCGTCGCGGTCGGCGAGGTCGAGGAGGCCCTGCAGCGAGAACGACTCGTCGTCGATCGCGGCGTGCAGGTCGCCCAGCTTGGCGAAGCGGGCGGGCATGGTGGCGATGGTGAAGTCGTGCGGGTCGGCGTCGGCCAGCTCGTCCCAGGTCACGGGGGCCGAGACGGGGGCGTGCGGGGCGGGCCGGACGCTGTAGGCGGACGCGATCGTCCGGTCGCGGGCGTTCTGGTTGTAGTCGATGAAGACCTGCTCGCCGCGCTCCTCCTTCCACCACCGGGTGGTGACCTCGGCGGGGGCGCGGCGCTCCACCTCGCGGCCGAACGCGAGCGCGGCCCGGCGGACCTCGGTGAACGTCCAGCGGGGCTCAATGCGGACGTAGATGTGGACGCCGCCCTTCCCCGACGTCTTCACGAATCCGGTGAGCCCCAGCTCGGCGAGCAGGTCGCGGGCCGGGCCGAGCGCGACGCGGACGGCGTCGGAGAAGTCGGTGCCGGGCTGCGGGTCGAGGTCGATGCGCAGCTCGTCGGGGTGGTCGACGTCGCCGTCCCGGACGGGCCACGGGTGGAACGTCAGCGTGCCGAGGTTGGCCGCCCACGCGATCACGGCGACCTCCGACGGGCACACCTCGTCGGCGGAGCGGCCGCTCGGGAACGCGATCCGGGACGTCCGCACCCAGTCGGGCGCGCCCTTGGGGACGCGCTTCTGGTAGAACGCGTCGGACTTGCCCGCGCCCATGCCCGCTTGCCCGCGCGCGTAGTCCTCCCGGGTGGCCATGCGGGCGCCCTCGAAGACGCCGGCGGGCCAGCGCTCCAGCGTCGTCGGACGGTCGCGGGTGGCGCGCAGGATGCCCTCCCCCACGGCCACGTAGTAGTCGACGAGCTGCCGCTTGGTGTAGCCGTGCTCGGGAAAGTAGACCTTGTCGGGGTTGGACACCTTGACGAGCCGATCCCCGACCGGGATCTCGATGTAGGGCGAGGCCATACCCAGCACGTTAACCCACAGGTCGGACACGGCGGCGGGTACCGTCGACGGTATGGAGAAGATCCGCAAGAGCGAGGATGAGTGGCGGGCGGAGCTCAGCCCCGAGGAGTTCCACGTGCTGCGGGAGGCCGGCACCGAGAAGCCCTTCACCGGCGAGTACACCGACGCCAAGACCGTCGGGGTGTACCGGTGCCGCGCCTGCGGGACGGAGCTGTTCCGCTCGGAGACCAAGTTCGAGAGCCACTGCGGATGGCCGTCGTTCTACGCGCCGTCCGACTCCGACAAGGTCACGCTGATCGAGGATCGCTCCCTCGGCATGGTCCGCACGGAGGTGCGTTGCGCGGTGTGCGATTCGCATCTCGGGCACGTCTTCCACGGCGAGGGCTACGACACGCCCACCGACGACCGGTACTGCATCAACTCGATCTCCCTCACCCTCGAACCCGCCGAATAGGCCCAGGCAGCGTCGCGAAGGGGCCTCATTGGACGAGCTCGACCACTACGGCGTCGCGTATCTCTGCGGCGGGCCGTCCAGGGTCGTCCAGGTCGCGGTGCTCACCCTGTACGAGCGGCGCGGCATCCGGATCTCCAGGGCGACGCGCCGGGCCGACGCCGTGGTGCGCGAGCCCGGCGATCCGGTGGAGGCCGCCGTGCTCGCCGCGATCCCGGGCGCCGGGCGTCCGCTCGGGCAGGTGATCGCGGCGGCCGCGGAGTCGGCGGAGGCGCTCGCCGTCGCGGACGCGCTGCGCGAGGCCGGGCTGATGCGCGGCAGGCGGCCCACCCGGCGCGGCAGGGCGCTGCGCCGGACGCTCGCCGCGGAGCCGGGCGCGTCCCCGGCCGGACGGCTCGCCGCACTCGGACCGGACGGCGTCGAGGACGCCAGGCTGCGCGGGATCCTCCAGGCCGAAGACCCGAAACCGGTCGACCTGCCCCGCAACCGGCACCGCGGGCACGGGCTGGATTCCAGCAACCTGTCCGACCCACGGTTCGACGCGGGCGATTACGGGGGCGGCACAGGAGGCGGCTACTAGCTCCGGCGGCTCCCGGAAGGCCCCTCCCATGGCGCTAGCGGGTCTCCGCGACCCCGCAGTCGTCCCTGTCGCTCTGCTTGTTCGCGAGGACGACGCTGCCGTTGCCGTCGCTCTCCCCGTGGACGAAGACGCGGGGCTCGTCGTCGCCCGCGTTGCGCAGGAACTGGGTCGTCCACTCGCACAGGTTGACGGCGGGCCGGGAGTTCTCCTCCTCCTCGCCCAGGTCGGTGTACACGCGGACGAACGATCCGCTGCGGCGGACGTCCGTGACGTGCCTGACGACCTTCTTGCCCGGGTCCCTGGTCTGGAAGTAGGGCACGGCGTCGGTGACCTCGTCCGGGTCGCCGAGGGCGCCCGCCGATCCCTGCGGGGACGGAGGCGCGGCGGAGCGGACGGCCACGGCGGCCGTCCCGGACTCGCCGGTCCCCGGCCCGCCGGGCAGCGCCAGCACGGCGGCGGACGCGATCGCCGCGCCCGCCGCGAGCACCGTCCCGGCCGCGGCCAGCCGGTGCCGCCACGACCGGCGCGGCCACGCGGCGAGGCGGGTCCAGCGGATCTCGAACTCGGAGGGCGGACGGGCGTGCCGTCCACGGGGCCTACCGTCGGGAGACTTGCTCACGACCGGCACCCTACTCAAGTTCGGCCCCGCGTTTGGCCAGGTTGAAGCCGTTCCTAACCCCGCGGGCAGATCTCAGGCGAGACCGGCGACAAGTTCGGCGACCGGCTTGCGGCGACCCGTGTAGAACGGGATCTCCTCGCGCGTGTGGATCCGGGCCCGCGCGCCCCGCAGGTGCCGCATCAGGTCGACGATGCGGTGCAGTTCGTCCGCCTCGAACGCCAGCATCCACTCGTAGTCGCCGAGCGCGAACGACGCCACCGTGTTGGCCCGGACGTCGGGGTAGTCGCGCGCCATCTTGCCGTGCTCGGCGAGCATCGCGCGCCGCTCCTCGTCCGGCAGCAGGTACCACTCGTAGGACCGGACGAACGGGTACACGCACACGTAGGCGCGCGGCTCCTCGTCGGCGAGAAACGCCGGGATGTGGCTCTTGTTGAACTCCGCCGGGCGGTGCAGCGCCATCTGCGACCACACCGGCTCGCTGTTGCGGCCGAGGAACGTCCGGCGGAACCGGGTGTAGACCTCCTGGAGGTCGTCGGACGTGGGCGCGTGCCACCAGAACATGTAGTCGGCGTCGGCGCGCAGCCCGGCGACGTCGTAGGCGCCGCGGGTGGTGACGTCCTTCTCGGCGGCCTGGTCCAGGAGGTCCTGGACCTCGGCGGCGTCCCGCTCGCCCACCGAGCCGGGGGTCGCGAGCCGGAAGACCGACCACATCGTGTAGCGGATGACGTTGTTGAGTTCGCGTGCCTTCGGCTTGCCCGCCGGCTGCGTCATGATCTGCCCACCCTTCCGAGTTGCGGTGCGATCCGGGCGGCGGCCGCGCGCGCGGAGGCGATGCACGCGGGGATGCCCAGGCCGTCGTAGGCCGCGCCCGCGACGGCGAGCCCCGGCTGCCCGGCGACCGCGACCCGGATCTTGGCCACGCGGTCGGCGTGGCCCACGTTGTACTGCGGGAGGCCGCCCCCCCACCGGGTCACCCGGCTCTCCACGGGCAGCTCGGCGACGCCGCAGGTCGCGGCCAGCTCGGCCATCGCGGTGGCGGTCAGCTCGTCGTCGGCCCGCTGCAGCAGCCGCTCCTCGCCGAACCGCCCGATGGAGCAGCGCACCGCGATGACGCCGGGGTCGCGTTCGCGCAGGTGAGGCCATTTTACCGAGCTGAACGTAACGGCTTTGACGCCGCGTCCGCCGCGCTCCGGGTCGCTCTCCACGGCCGGGACGAGGTAGCCGCTGCCCTTGGGGAGGCGCGGGAACGCGGTGGTCCGGTAGGCGAGCGTGACGATCGCCATGCTGGCGTACTCGATGCCGGCGAGCTCGCGGGCGGCGGCCGGGACGTCCGGCTTGAGGAGCCGGGACGCGGGCGCGGCCGGAACGGCGATCACGACGGCGTCGGCGTCCAGCTGTTCGGGGTCGCGGGTCGGGCCGACGGTGAGCCGCCAGCCGCCGTCGCGGCGGCGCAGCTCGCGGACGGTCGCGTTCGTCCTGATCGTGCCCCCGGCGGCGGCGATGTCGTCCGCGAGCAGGTGCGGAAGGGCGCCGAGGCCGTCCGGCAGGGTGGCGAACACCGGGCCGGGGTCCTTGGGCGCGGCGTCCCGGACGCCTTGCACGGCGCCGATCAGCGAGCGGTGGGTGCGCGCGGCGGCGGCGACGGCGGGCAGCGTCGAGTCGAACGACAGCAGCTCGGCGCGTCCCGCGTACACGCCGCCGAGCAGCGGCTCGACGAGCCGGTCGACGACCTCGCGGCCGACGCGGGCGCCGATGAACCCGGCGACGGACACGTCGTCCCCGCGCCGCGTCTCCGGCAGGACGAGGTCGAGCGGGACGCGCGCCAGCCCGGCCGGGGACAGCACCTGGGACGCGGCCAGCGCCCGCAGGTCGGACGGCACGCCCATCACCTGCCCGGACGGGATCTTCCGCAGCGCGCCGCGGCTGAAGATCGCCGAGGACGTGGTGCCGGGGTTCACGAGGTCGTCGCCGCGTCCGAGGTCGCGGACCAGGTCGAGCCCTTCGGGGCGGCGGGCGAGCATCGCCTCGGCGCCCTCGTCCACCGGTATCCCCGCGATCTCGCTGACCCGCAGCTTGCCGCCGATCCGCGGGGAGCCCTCCAGCACGGTCACGCGCACCCCGCCGCGGGCGAGCAGGCGCGCGGCGGCGAGGCCCGCGATGCCGCCCCCGACGACGACGGCGTGGGACGTGGACATGCCCCAAGCCTCCCAGACGCCCCGCGGTACCGCGCACCGGGTCCGCCGGCGGAACCTTGGACGCCGTGACGTCCGTGTGCCCTGTTCGTGCCCGGATCGCGACGCGCCCGCCGGAACTGTGACCTGCGCCATCTCCGTCCAACGCCCATGCGGATCGTCAGGAATGTCAGGCAGGTCGCGTACGTGATGGTCGTCCTCCTGCTCGCCGGCACGCTCGCCGCCTGCAGCGGCAGCGACGGCGGGGGCGGCGAGTCGAGCACCGTGGACAAGGGAGGTGCCGCCGCGCCGGAGCGCCAGACGGGGACCGGCGGGAGGAACGCGGAGCCCGGCGCCCGGACGACGCCGCAGGCGCCCCTGGCCGGCGCGCGCGAGGTCGTCCACACGGCGCGGCTCCGGGTCAGGGCCGGCGACGTGGACGCGTCCGCCACCAAGGCCAAGCAGATGGTCGCGGCGGCGGGCGGCTACGTCGAGCGGGAGTCGAGTTCGAGCGACCCGGCCCGCTCCGAGATCGCCCTGAAGATCCCCGCCCCCCGCTACACCGAGCTGCTGAACCAGCTCAGCACGCAGCTCGGGACCAAGCTGTCGCTGACGCAGGAGGCCGAGGACGTCACGGGCGAGGTCGCGGACGTGGAGGCCCGCGTCCGGTCGGCCGAGGCGACGCTGGCGTCGTTCCGCAAGCTGCTCGAACGGGCGAACTCCGTCAGCGAGATCATCAACGTCGAGCAGGAGATCGCGGAGCGGGAGTCGGACCTGGAGGCGCTGCAGGCGCGCGAGAAGGCGCTCAAGAGCAGCACCCAGTACGCGACCGTGACCGTCACGCTGGAGAGCAAGCCCGCGCGGGCCGAGGAGAAGGACGACGACGGCGGGTTCGTGGACGCGCTCGGCGACGGCTGGAACGCCTTCGCCGCGTTCGTCGGCGGCGCCGCCGTCCTGTTCGCCTGGCTCCTGCCCTTCCTCGTCCTGGCCGCGGTGATCGCCGTGCCCGTGGTGGCGTTCCGGCACCGCCTGCGCGAGCGCTTCGGGATCGGCTCCGGCCGTCCGGCGCCCCGCAGGCCGGGCCCGCCGGCGCCCGCGCCGGAGCAGGCCGCCGCCGGCTCCGGGCCGTCGGGGCCGGGGTCTCCGAAGGGGCCGCCGCCGCCCGGCTAGAGCGTGTCTTCGGTGCTCGCCTCGTGGACGAGGTCCACGAGGCGGGCCAGCACGTCCGGGTCGGTGGACGGCAGCACGCCGTGCCCCAGGTTGAAGATGTGGCCCTCGGCGGTGCGGCCGCGGGCGAGCACGTCCCGGGCCCGGCGCTCCACCGTCTCCCACGGGGCGAACAGGATCGCCGGGTCGAGGTTGCCCTGCAGCGCCTTGCCGTGCGGGACGCGGCTGACGGCCTCGTCCAGCGGCACCCGCCAGTCGACGCCGACGACGTCCGCGCCCGCCTCCCCCATCAGGCCGAGCAGCTCGCCCGTCCCGACGCCGAAGTGGATGCGCGGGACGCCGAGCTGCTCGATCTCGGCGAAGATGCGGCGGGTGTGCGGCAGCACGGACTCGCGGTAGTCCTGCGCGGCGACCGCGCCGACCCACGAGTCGAACAGCTGCACGGCGCTCGCTCCCGCGGCGACCTGCACCTTCAGGAACGCGATCGTGAGGTCGGCGAGCCTGGCCATGAGGTCGGCCCACAGCTCGGGCTCGCCGTACATCAGGGCCTTGGTGCGCTCGTGGTTCTTGGACGGCCCGCCCTCGATCAGGTACGAGGCGAGCGTGAACGGGCCGCCCGCGAACCCGATCAGCGGGGTGGCCCCGAGCTCCCCGACCAGTCCCCGGACGGCCTCGGTCACGTACGGGACGTCGTCCGGCGCGAGCGGCCGCAGCGCCGCCACGCCCGCCGCGTCCCGGATCGGGTCGGCGATGACGGGGCCCACGCCCGGCTTGATGTCGAGGTCCACGCCGATGGCCTTGAGCGGCACCATGATGTCGCTGAAGAAGATCGCCGCGTCCACCGCGTACCGGCGCACCGGCTGCATCGTGATCTCGACGATCATGTCGGGGCGGGCGCAGGACTCCAGCATCGGGACGCCGTCGCGGACGCGCAGGTACTCGGGCAGCGAGCGTCCGGCCTGCCGCATGAACCACACGGGCGTGTGCGGCACGGGACGCCGACGGCATGCCTGCAGGAAGGGGCTCTCGGTCGCGGCACTGTCAGTCACGTTGCGATCGTCCCACGAAAAAACGGTGAGAAAGCACGGGAACGGGCCCTGGACCGGCACGAACTTCCGGACACGCCGAGCGAAGTCCCGCATTCTGTCACCCGCGCGTGCGAACGTGATGCGTGTCATAGCCGAGGGAGGTCCCCCTTGTACTGCTCCACCTGCGGTGATGAACGTATGTTCGAGCAGCCGCCGTGTCCGGACGGTCATGGTGAGGAGTGCCCCGAGCGGGCCTGCACGGAGTGCGGCGCGGCCGTCATGGTCGGCTCGCCGCTGACCGCGCCCGGCGCCGGGCGGGTCCCCGCCGCCCCCGCGCCCGCCCTGGCAACCCTGGCCTCCGGCGCGCCCGCCGGCCGCGCCGCCACCGTGCGGGCCGTGGCCTGACCGGCCCGGCCCCCGAAACGAAACCACCTGTGCCGTGCCTGCATCCCCTCCGCGTTCCCCCGTCACCGCCCCGTTCCGACATCGCCGACCCGAGAGCCGACCCGACCCACGCCCCCGCACCCGACCACTCCCCCGCGATCAGGCCGGTCCATCCATGAACCCACCTGCCTTCCAGCGGGCACTCGGCACGCTCCGCGAGATCCTCGACGGGCCGGGCGTCCGTCCGGAGCTCGATCTGGAGGACATGCCCGCCCCGCAGAGCCTGGCGCCCTACGCCGCCGCCTTGTCCGGCAGCGTCTACCGCGACGACGACACCGAGGTCGCGATGGGGCGCCTCATCGTCCTGTACGACCCGGGCGGCGACAGCGGCTGGACGAACGGGTTCCGCATCGTCGCCTACATCCGCGCCGATCTGGAGCCCGAGATCGCCGCCGACGAGCTGATCGGCTCCGTCGCGTGGGACTGGCTGCTCGAGGCGCTGGAGCCCGCCGGGTACGCGGGCGTGTCGGGGACGATCACCCGCGCGGTGTCGGAGAGCTTCGGCGACAAGCGCGACGAGCCGTCCACGACGGAACTGGAGCTGCGCGCGTCCTGGTCCCCGACGGGCGACGATCTCGCCCCGCACGTGGCGGCCTGGTGCGAGGTGATGTGCACGACGGCGGGCCTGCCGCCGTCCGGCGTCGCCGCGCTGCCGGACCGTCCGGGCGGGGCAAGCGGCTGAGCGACGTACGGTAGGGGACGTGAGCACAGCGTCCGAGACCGAGGCGGCGGAAGTGCACACGGGAGCCGGCAGCCCTTTTCGTCCGTCCGCGTCCCGGAAGCCTCGCACGGCTCGTCGACCCGAGGATGAAAAAGGTTCTGTGGGAGTGTCCGAAACGCGCGCCACCGGCCCCGAGCGGGACACCGGTGCTGAGACCACGGCCGCGACGCGGTCCGGGACCGTTCCAGAGCAGGCCGCGCGGGAGCCGGCCGCCGAGGCCGGGGACGCTCCCCCGCCCGTCCCGCTGCTGGAGCCGCGCGAGGGCGTCCCGTCCGTCGTCACCGACGCCGCCGACCTGGAACGTGTCATCGCGGCGTTCGCCGCGGGCGCCGGGCCCGTGGCCGTCGACGCCGAGCGGGCGTCCGGCTACCGGTACGGGCAGCGCGCGTACCTGATCCAGCTGCGCCGCGCGGGCGCCGGCACGGCGCTGATCGACCCCATCGCGCTGCCCGACCTGTCCGGCCTGGACGCCGCGATAGCCGACGCCGAGCTCGTCCTGCACGCCGCCAACCAGGACCTCCCGTGCCTGGCCGAGGTCGGCCTCGTCCCGCGCCGGCTGTTCGACACCGAGCTGGCGGGGCGGCTGCTCGGCTATCCGCGCGTCGGGCTCGGGTCGATGGTCGAGAACGTGCTGGGCTTCCTGCTGGAGAAGGGGCATTCGGCGGCCGACTGGTCGACGCGCCCCCTCCCGGAGGACTGGCTCCGCTACGCCGCGCTGGACGTCGAGCTGCTGGTCGAGCTGCGCGACGCCCTGCACGACGAGCTGGAGGCGGCGGGCAAGCTGGAATGGGCGCTGGAGGAGTTCGCCGCGATCCTGACGACGCCGCCGAAGCCGCCGCGGGCCGACCCGTGGCGCCGCACGTCCGGCATCCACCGGGTGCGCAACCGGCGCGCGCTCGCCACCGTCCGGGAGATCTGGGAGGCCCGCGACAAGATCGCCCGCGAGCGGGACCTGTCCCCGGGCCGGGTGCTGCAGGACGCCGCGATCATCGAGCTGGCGCAGCGCGCCCCGCGCACCCCCGCCGAGCTGCAGGCCCTGCCGACGATGCGGGGCCGCGGCGCCCGCCGGCACCAGTCCGCGTGGCTGCGCGCCGTCGCCCGCGCCCGCGACCTCACCGACCGCGGCCTGCCGGAGCCGACCGTCCCCGGCGACGGCCCGCCGCCCGCGCACCGCTGGGCCGACCGCGACCCGGAGGCCGCCAAGCGCCTCACCGCCGCCCGCGCCGTCGTCGCCGCGCTCGCCGACGAGCACTCCATGCCGTCGGAGAACCTCATGCAGCCCGACTCCGTCCGGCGGCTGGCCTGGACGCCGCCGCCGGAGGCGTCCGCCTCGGCGATCGCCGCCGCGCTGCGCGACCTCGGCGCCCGCCGCTGGCAGGTCGAGCTCACCGCGCAGCCCCTCGCCCGCGCCTTCCTCCGCCTGGAGTGCAAGGGCGACCTCTGAGCCGGACGGGCCTTTCCGCGCGCCTCAGAGGTCGGGGAGGGGGTCCTTCGGGAGGCTGTCTCGGTCGAAGATCTCGGCGTCGGCCGCGTTGACGACCGCGATGTACTCGTCGTCCATCTCGAACACCGCGCCCGCGAACTCGAACGACGCGCCCGCGTTGGTCTCCACCGGCCCGAGCCGGGTGCCGCGCGGGTAGCTCCCCCACACGGACTTCGGCGTGCTGCGGCTCATCGCGCCGGTGGAGATCACCGCGATCTGGTCGTCGGTGATGACGAAGATGAAACCCGCCCCGCCGCCGTAGGCCATCGCGGGGAAGATGTAGCGGATCTCCCCGTCGATCCCGAGGAACTCCCGGCAGCGTTCGCGAAGCGGGCGTGGCACCGGCATGGCTGTGGAGTCACCTCCCCCAGGCGAGACAGCGTCGTCCCAATCATGCACCCGTTCATGACGGCGTCGCCAGAGTCAGACGGTGGCCAGGGCCGCGGTCGGGGGCAGCCGCGCCGCGCGCATCGCCGGATAGAGCCCCGCGACGGTCCCGATCGCGAGCGTCGCGGCGAGCGCGCCGCCGAGCGCCCACACGGGGACC
This sequence comes from Actinomadura sp. KC06, assembly GCF_004348735.1. Lineage (GTDB taxonomy): Bacteria > Actinomycetota > Actinomycetes > Streptosporangiales > Streptosporangiaceae > Spirillospora. The sequence continues at coordinate 5,841 of NZ_SMKT01000145.1, read as the reverse complement.
ACCGGCGGCCAGCCCTTCCACAGCGCGAACCCGGTGGTCACGGCCGCGCCGAGGACGACGCCCGCCGCGCCGCCGAACGCCGACAGCAGCAGCGACTCGGCGAGGAACTGCGTCCGGACCTGGCCGCGCGTCGCACCGAGCGAGCGGCGCAGCCCGATCTCGCGGCGCCGCTCCAGCACCGAGATCACCATCGTGTTCGCGACGCCGACGCCGCCGACGAGCAGCGCGACCGCGCCGAGCCCGAGCAGCAGCCCGGTGAACGCGCCGGTCGCGGCCGCCTTGGCCTCCAGCGCGTCCGAGGGACGGCTGACCTGGACCTCCTCGGGATGCTCCGGATTCACCGTCCGCGCGAGAACCTCCCGTACATCGGCGACGGAGTCGTCCGCCGACCGCTCGTAGATCGTCGTCGGGTGCCCGTCGAAGCCCAGGTAGCGGCGCGCCGCGTCCCAGCCGACGAGCGCGGAACGGTCGATCTCCGGCGCCAGCTCCGCAGGCCGCAGGACGCCGAGGACGACGAACCAGCGCCCGCCGATCCACACCTGGCCGCCCGCCCGGTCCAGGCCGAGCCGCCGCGCCGCCTCCGCGCCGAGCACGACGCCCGGGTAGCGGGCCGTGCCCGCGTTCAGCCAGCGCCCGCTCGCCGTCCCCACGCCGAGGGTGCCGAGCAGGTCAGGCGTCGCGGCCTGGACGGAGATGCCGTGCGTGACCTCGTCCGGGATCTTGTCGGTGCGGCGGACGGTCGCGGCCACGGCGCCCGTCGCACCGACCGCCGTGACCGGCCCGATCCGCCGGACCATCTCCGGCGCCGACTCCGGCAGCGCGGCCTTCTCGCCGAACAGCGTGTCGCCCGGCCGGGCCGTCAGCAGGTTCGTGCCGAGCCGGTCGAGCCGCCGCAGCAGGTCCTCCTTCCCGGACGACGAGATCCCGATCACCGCGACCATCGTGGCGATCCCGATCGCGATGCCGAGCGCGGACAGCACCACCCGCGCCGGACGCGCCCGCAACCCGCCCAGGCCGACGCGCAGCACGTCCGCCGGGCCGAGCCTGGCCGGTTCCAGTTCTGACGTCGCGCTCATCGGCTGCCCGCCCCCGCCCGCTCGTCGGCCACGATCAGGCCGTCCAGGACCCGGACCCGGCGCGGCGCCGCGGCCGCCACGTCCAGATCGTGCGTGATGATCGCGACGGTGGTCCCGGCGCGGTTCAGCTCCTCCAGCAGCGCCAGCACCTCGGCGCCCGCCGCGGAGTCGAGGTTGCCGGTCGGCTCGTCCGCCAGCAGCAGGCCGGGCTCGCCCACCACGGCCCGCGCCACCGCGACCCGCTGCTGCTCACCGCCCGACAGCTCGTGCGGCCGGTGCCCGGTCCGGTGCCCGAGCCCGACCCGTCCGAGCGCGGCCCTCGCCCGCTCCCTGCGCTCCCTCAGCCCGGCCCCGCTGTACAGGAGCCCGTCGGCGACGTTGTCGAGCGCGCTCACGCCCGCCGCCAGATGGAACTGCTGGAACACGAACCCGATATGGCGCGCCCGCAGGGCCGACAGCGCCCGGTCGCTCAGCCCCGCCACCTCGTGCCCGGCGACCCGCACGCTTCCCCTGGTCGGACGGTCCAGCGTCCCGATCATGTGCAGGAGCGTCGACTTCCCCGACCCCGAGGGCCCGACGATCGCCGCCATCTCCCCCGCCCCGATCACCAGGTCCACGCCCCGCAGCGCCGCGACGCCGCCCCCGTACTCCTTGGCCACCCCGGCCAGCTCCACGATGTTCGTCATTCCGCGGGCACCCCGACCTGCACGCCTTCGGCGACCCCGGCCCCGGCGACCTCGACCCGACCGCCCCCGAACGCCCCGATCTCCACGGCCGCGAGGCGCCGCCGCCCGCCGTCCACGACCTCGACCCCGAAGCCGCCCTCGCGCAGCGCGAGCAGCGCCTCCACCGGCACCGACAGGACGTCCTCGCGCCGCTCGCTCTCCAGCTCGACGCTGACCGGCGCCTCGTCGAACCGCCCCGTCCCGGCGTCGCCGAGCGAGATGTCGACGCCGATCGTGGTCTTCTTCTCCTGCCCCTCCCCCGTGCTCTGCGCGACCTCGCTGACGCTGCTGATCGTCCCTTCGACCTTCTTCCCGCCCGGCAATTCCACGGAGACCTTCGCGCCTTTCCGGGCGAGGTCCTGCTTGTCGGCGTCCAGGTCGACATGCACGACCCGCCGGGTGCCGGCCACGGTCAGCACGGGCTGCCCCTTGGCCGTCTGCTTTCCCTCCGGCGCCTTGACCTCCCTTATCTGGACGGGCCCGTCCAGGAACACGACCTGCACGCCATCGACCATTCCGGTCTGCTCAAGGCCGCGATCGTCCTGCCATTCCTTGACCGCGATCTCGGTGGCCCCGGTGAACTCCTCGTCCACGGTCATCCCCTGGTAACCGAGTGCCCGCAAGTTCTGTTCGAGCTGCCGCACGTCCTTCCCCGAGTCGCCGTTCTTGAGCGTCCGGTACATGGGGCTGCCGCCGTACATGAGCGTCACGGGGTCGCCCGCGACCTTCAGCAGCGCCCCGCCCCGCTTGACGGTCGCTCCCTCCTCGGGCGCCCATGTCACGACGCCGGACGCGCCCGTCCACACCTCGCGGACGTCGTCGTGGGTGAGCTTCCCGTCGACCGTCTCGGTGTCCACGAGATCACCCCGGCTGACCACGGCGGTCCGCAGCTTCGCCGTGTTCCCGGCCTGCGCCTCGCCGCCGTCCGCCGTCCAGGCCAGCGCGCTCCCGCCGCCGACCACCACCACGACGGCCATCCCGCCCGCGACGACCCCGCGCCTCACTTCCCGGCCCCCGGCAGGCTGCCCCTGCACGCCGCCCGCGCCTTCTCGACCGCGTCCCGGCCGATGCTCGCCGTCGGAACCACGATCTGCCCGTCCGGCCCCGGATCGGGAACGTCCACGCCGTGCTCGCGCATGCACTGCGCGAACTTGACGTACTGGTCACGAACCTTCGGATCCTTGAGATCCGGGAATTTCCCTCCGGCCTTCAGCCACGACTGGCATTTCTCCAGCGCCGCCTGAAGCTTCTTCCTGTCGGTCCCCTTGCCCAGCCGCGTCGATTTCTGGTCGACGCTGCTCGGGTCGGGAACGTCCACCCCGTTCTCCCGCATGCACTGCGCGAACTTGAGCTGCGCGTCCTCGGGCGAAAGCGAGGCCGAGGCCGACCCCGACGCCGTAGCCGCCGCCGACCCACCGACACTCGCCACCCCGCTCTCCTCATCACTCCCGCACCCGGCCGCCCCAAGCACGACCGACACCGCGATCACCGCGGCCCACACCCGTTCCCTCATCACGCCCTCTCCCCCGAGGCCACACACCCCGGACGAAGCGCCATAACACCCCCCACCGCGTTAAACCCGCATTAGCCGTGCACCCTCCGCCGGAATCGGATCACGTCGGAAGACGTCGACAAGGAGCCCTCTCACCAGCAAAAACGCCCGGGTGAGTCGCGGCGAGTCGAACCGGATCGAGCCTCATTGGCTCCCGGCCCTGGCTCCCGTGGCTCCCCGGACGAGAGAGGAGGCGTCATGTCCCTAAAGATCACCGAAGACAAGATGACCATCGTCCTGGACGGCGAAACCATCGCCACCGCCACCCGCACAGACTGCGGCTGGCACGTCACCACAAGCCCCCGCCCCCTAGACCGCAACTCCGCAATCACGTCCCTGATGCTCGCCGAGCGCACCATCACCCACGGCGAAAACGACCCCTGCGTGATCGAGTGGCGAAGGGAGCTGGCCCGTGACTGACCGCCTCATCAGAATCACAACGGCCCTCGCCGTGGTTGCGGTGGCCGCCGTAGCGGCCGTCATCTCGTACCGCCACGCCTACGAACTCGTCCACTCGAACGGCGAGACGGGTCCGACCGCACGCCTCGTCCCGTTCACGGTGGACGGCCTCATCTGGGCAGCGTCCATGGTGATGCTGGACGCCAGCCGCCGAAAGCAGCCCGCACCGCCTTTGGCCAAGTGGAGCCTCGCCGTGGGCATCGTGGCCACGGTAGGCGCAAATGTGGCGCACGGCGCATCCCACGGTGTCATAGGCGCGGCAGTCAGCGCATGGCCCGCCCTCGCGCTAGTCGGCTCCTTCGAACTCCTTATGACCCTCACACGCGCCGCAGCACACTCGGACCACGTCCAGGACGAGCAACGCACCGAACCGGTACCGTCCCGCACCAAGACGGAGCAGACACCGGAACAAGCGGTGCTGGACGAGTACAGGGCGAGCCTCAACGGTCCCGGCCGCCCGCTCTCACAGCGCTACCTCGCCGAGAAACACGGCATCGACCGCCGCAGGGTGAAGCAGATCGTCTCTACCGTCGCACAGCTCTGAACCGGAGGTGCGGACACCAACGCCCCCGCTGACACTCCTGATCGGCGGGGGCGTTATTCATGTCTCAATGGCGCGGGACGTTTGCCATACTCGCCTCATGGCGCGGCAACAACCCCCGTTCGGCAGAGGAGTTGTCTCATGGACCAACGTTTGGAGACGCGCATGTAGGGATGATGAGGAGAAACTTCGCGACCGGTATCCGGAACACGATGATTATTCTGCAACCAACATGCACAGCCTCCGCGGTCTGGCTCTTGGTCAAGCCGCAGAACTAGAATCAGCGCTGGGCGAGATCATCCGGACCCTGGATCCCAGCGCCAAGCTTGACAAGCAGACGGCAGGGCAACGACTGAGATGGGTGGAGAAGCTCGTCGATATTGACGACTGGGCTTGGGAACTAGAGGCAATTGAGAAGGCCGTTAAGACGCGAAATCGTCTCGCTCACAACGAAATACAAATCGGATCGGTTTGGCGCGACTACGCCACGGGAGATGGCGGAGAGTTCGTACCTGTCATCAGCCTTTTGGGGCAGGTGGATTACGATGAATCCGACCTCCTCTCCGACCTCTCGCTCATGCAGCATGCCACGCTAATGGCCATAGAGATCCTCCGCTCACAACTTGGGGGGACGTAGAAAATCCCGGGAGCTTGAGCTTCGGTGCTGATCTGCTGAAGCATCGATGGCCGGTCATCTTCGCGACCCGAATCAAGCGCGCCCCGTCACTCCGACACGAACCTCACAAGCACGCCCTTCCCTTGCCTACGGAAGGAGAGCGGCGCTCGACCACACGCGCTCGAAGCTCTCCAGATAGGTGCTTGCCATATCACCGTCCCCTGCTCTCCGCAGGTGCAACACGGGCGCGTGAGACGCGGCGATGCCGTACGCGTGGGGGTTGATCAGTAGGTCGTGATCGGCGCGGTAGATCGAGTTGTAGAGAACGGTGTCGTGTAGCCGGATCTCAACGCCGTCTACGTCCTGTAGGGCCCGGTAGTGGACGAGGGCGTTTCGGATTTTTGCGGCCATGGATTCGCCTACGCCCTCGTCGCTGCCGCGTTCAGCGACGCACGCCCCATCCGGATTTCCGAGGAGGATGCGCACACTGACGCCGTCACGTGCTCTGTCGGCTAGTGCGCGCATGATGCCGGTGTCTTCGGCGAGGAAGAGGCCCGCGTAGGCCAGGATGCCGATCTCGTCTCGCGCGCTGTTGAAGAGCTGCTGCCAGACCGGGCGAGGTACGGCCCAGCGGTGCGGGTAGGTCGCGAGGATCTCGATCACCGGTGTCTCTGCCTGGGCGTTCGTCAGCGTGAGTTGTGGCCAGAGGTCCGCCTCGTCTCGGCCGACGAGTGACGCGATCCTTGTCCGGTGGCGTGGGTAGGGCAGGCGTCCGGCGACCCATCGGTGGACGGTTTTGGGGTCGACGCCCAGGCGGGCCGCAACGCCGGCTTCGGTCATGTGCGCGTCGGCAAGGGCGCGTCGCAACAAGT
>NZ_SMKT01000144.1 GCF_004348735.1 Actinomadura sp. KC06 | reverse complement strand
GTGGTGGTCTCGGGGGTGGGCCCGGGGCTCGGGCGGCAGACGGCGCTCGCCGCCGCGGCGGCCGGGGCCTCGGTCGTGCTGGGCGGACGGTCCGAAGAGGCGCTCGGGAAGGTCGCCGCGGAGGTGCGCGCGACGGGGGCGCGGGTGGCGGAGGCGATCTGCGACGTCACGTCCGACGCCGACTGCGCGGCACTGGTCGAGACGGCGCGGCGCGAGTTCGGCGGGGTCGACTGCGTGGTCAACAACGCGTTCGCCTCGGCGCCGCACGGGACGACGCTGGAGAACTCCGGCCTGGAGCCGTGGCTGGAGACGATGGACGTCACCCTCTTCGGATCGCTGCGGATGACGAAGGCGGCGCTGCCCGAGCTGCGGCGCAGCAAGGGCGCGGTGGTGTTCGTCGGCTCGCAGAGCATGCGGCGGATCAAGGCCGGGCGCGGCCCGTACGCGACGGCCAAGGCGGCGCTGGTGACGGCGGCGCAGGTGCTGGCCAGGGAGGTCGGGCCGTACGGCGTCCGGGTCAACACGATCGTCCCCGGCCGGATGTGGGGGCCGACGCTGCGCGGCTACATCGACGGGCTCGCCGCCGAGCGCGGCACGAGCGCCGAGGCCGAGACGCGGAGCATGGTGGCCGACAACGCGCTGCCCCGGCTGACCAGCGACGAGGAGTGCGCCCGCGTGGTCGTCTTCCTGGCGTCCGACCTGTCGTCGGGGATGACGGGCCAGACCGTCGACGTCAACGCGGGCGAGACGTTCCACTAGGAGGTGGCCGGATGGACGCGGCGAGATTCATCGTGCAGACCGGGCCGGAGAAGTACGAGCTGCGCGAGCGGGCGCTGCCCGAGGTCGGCGCCGACGACGCGCTGCTGGCCGTGGAGGCGTGCGGGATCTGCGGCACCGACGTCGAGGTGTTCGAGGGGCGGACCGCGGCGCGGCTCCCCCTGGTGCCGGGGCACGAGCCGGTCGGCCGGGTGGTGGCGATCGGCGCGGCGGCGCGGGCCCGGTGGCGGCTCGGCGAGGGCGACCGGGTGGCGGTGCACTCCACGCTGACCTGCGGCCGCTGCCGGACGTGCCGCGCCGGGCTCCGCGGCTGCACGGCGCCGGAGTTCGCGGACGGCACCATCTACGGTTTCCGCGGCCCCGACATCGGGCCGGGCCTGTGGGGCGGGTTCTCCACGCACCTGTACCTGGCGCCCGAGGCGATCCTCGTCCCGGTGTCCGGGTCGGTGAGCGTGGCGGCGGCGTCGCTGTTCAACGTCCTGGCGAACGGGGTCGACTGGGCGCTCGACCTGGGCGGCGCACGGTACGGGACGTCGGTGGCGATCCTCGGTCCCGGGCCACGCGGGCTGGCGTCGGTGATCGCGGCGAGCGCGGCGGGCGCCGGGCCGATCGCGGTGACCGGGCTGGCCGCCGACCGCGAGCGCCTCGATCTGGCGCTGGAGCTGGGCGCCGACCACGCGCTGGACGTGACGGACGCGTCCGCCGCCGACGCCGTCCCGGAGGCCCTCGGGCAGGCGCCGGACATCGTCATCGACACCACGCCGGGGTCGCTCGCGTCCGTCACCGACGCCGTCCGCATGGCGGGACGGAAGGGCACGGTCGTCCTGGCCGGGCTGAAGGGCGCCGACGGCCTCGCGCCGTTCCCGGTCGACCTCGCCTGCGCGAAGAGCCTGACGGTGAAGGGCGCCGTGTCGCGGTCGCTGCGCTCGATGGAGCAGGCGATCGCGCTGATCGAGTCGGGCCGGTGGCCGCTGGAGCGGTTCGCCAGCCACGCCTTCTCCCTGGAGAACGCGGAGGACGCGCTCCGCGCCCTCATGTCCGATGGCAAGCCCCTCCACGCGCGAATCGAGCCTGCGGCATGAAGAACCCTCACCCCCAGGTGGAGACGCTGTCGTACGAGGTCACGGTGCGGCGGCTGGCGGACGTGACGGTGCTCGCCGAGGAGCTTGAGTTCCCGGAGGGACCGGTGGCGCTCGGGGACGGCAGCGTCCTCGTCACCGAGATCGCGGGCGGGCGGCTCACCCGCGTCCGTCCGGACGGGGGCAAGGAGGTCGTCGCGGTCACGGGCGGCGGGCCCAACGGCGCGGCCCTCGGACCGGACGGCCTCGTCTACGTCTGTAACAACGGCGGCAAGTGGCCGGACGTCTGGCAAGGCGGCCGGATGGAACGCGTCGACATGGCCAAGGGCACCACCGAGGTCCTGTTCACGCAGTGCGACGGGCGCCCGCTGTCCGGCCCGAACGACATCGTGTTCGACGCCGGGGGCGGCTACTGGTTCACCGACACCGGCAAGATCCAGGGCCGGCGCCGCGACCTCGGCTCGGTGTTCTACGTGTCGCCGGACGGCGAGATCAGCGAGGCGATCCATCCGGCGGAGACGCCCAACGGGATCGGGCTGTCGCCCGGCGACGGGCGGCTCTACTACGCCGAGACGTCCACGGCCCGGCTCATCGGACGCGACGTCCCGGTGCCCGGCAAGCTGGACGACGCGCCGCCCCGCGACCCGTCCACCCTGACCGGACAGCTCCCCGAACTGGCCTACTTCGACTCGCTGGCGGTGGACGCGGCGGGCAACGTCTGCGTGGGGACGCTGATCCAGGGCGGTGTCACCGTCATCTCCCCGGACGGCGCGCACGTGACGAAGTACCTGCTGCCGGACGAGCTGTCCGACCGGATGGTCACCAACATCTGCTTCGGCGGCCCGGACATGTCGACGGCCTACCTCACGCTGGCCGAGCACGGGCGGCTGGTGAGCTGTCCGTGGCCGGAGCCCGGCCTGCCGCTGCACTTCCAGCAGGGCGTGCGATGAGGACGCGGGTGAAGCCGTTCACGATCGACGTCCCCCAGGACGTGCTGGACGATCTGCGGTGGCGGCTGGAGCGCGTCCGTCCGGCGGGCGAGGTGGCGGACGCCGGCTGGGAGTACGGGACGAGCGGCCGCTACCTGCGCGAGCTGGTCGCGTACTGGCGCGACGGCTTCGACTGGCGCGCCGCCGAGGCGAGGCTGAACGCGCTCCCCAACAAGTGGGCCGACCTGGGCGAGCTGGGCGTCCACGTCGTCGCCCGGCACGGGACGGGCCCCGACCCGCTGCCGATCGTGCTGATCCACGGCTGGCCCAGCGGCTACCTGGAGATGACGAGGCTGATCCCGCTGCTCGCCGACCCGGGCACGCACGGCGGCGACCCGTCCGACGCGTTCCATGTCATCGTCCCGTCGCTGCCGGGCTTCGGGTTCTCCGACGCGCCACGCGAACGGGGCTTCGGGTACGCGCGGATGGCGGAGACGCTGTCTCGGCTGGTCACCGACGGTTTCGGCCATCGACGGTACGGCCTGCACGTCACGGGACTCGGCGCGTACATCGGCGGGCGGATGGCGTTCGCCGACCCCGGCGCCGTGGCGGGCCTGCACACGCACGATCCGGTGCTGCTGCCGTCGCCGTCGTTCGATCCGCCGTTCGGGCCCGCCACGTCCGCCGAGGTGAAGTTCCTCGCCCGGTCGCGGTCGTGGAGCGCCGAGGAGGGCGCGTACGGCGCGGTGCACCGGACGAAGCCGTCCAGCCTGGCGCACGCGCTCAACGACTCGCCGGCGGGACTGCTCTCCTGGCTGCTGGACAAGCACCGGACGTGGAGCGACTGCGACGGCGACATCGAGCGCCGCTATTCCAAGGACGATCTGCTCACCGGGACCACCTTGTACTGGGCGACCGGCAGCATCGGCTCGTCCATCCGCGTGTACTACGAGCGGGTGCGCGCCGACCCGCCGATCGCGCCGGGCACCCGCCTTCCGGTCCCGACGGGCGTGGCGATGCCGCCTGTGCTGCCGGGCACGCCGCCGCGCCAGGCGCCCCGGGAGATGGTCGAGCGCACCCATGACGTCCGGCACTGGGCCGATCTGCCTGCGGGCGGGCATTTCGCGTCCTGGGAGGAGCCGGAGGCGGTCGCGCAAAGCATCCGCACGTTCTTCCGCCCACTCCGCTGACCGCGGGTCAGCGGAGGGCGTCGTCGATCTCGACGCCGAGCCGGGCGGCGAGTGCGGCCAGGTCGGCGCGGACGGCCCCGGCGAGGGGCACCCCGGCCTCGCGGCGCTCCCGTTCGCGCTCGGTCTCCTTCTCGCCGGGCAGCCACACGCGGTCGACGCCCGGACGCCGCGGCGCCGTCCGGATCTCGGCGCCGATGCGGTCGACGCGCCGCGCGAACTCCGCGGGGTCGGTGAACGCGCCGACGTCGATCGCGCCCAGGACGGCGGTGTTGCCGCCCGGCTCGTCCGGACGGTGGCCGGTGAGCTGCGCGTCCGACAGCCAGCCGCCGAGCACGCCGGTCAGCAGCGAGACGCAGAGCGCCAGGCCGTACCCCTTGTATCCGGCGACCGGCAGGAGCGTCCCGCCGCCGAGCACCGCGGCGGGGTCGGTCGTCGGGCGGCCGTCGCCGTCGAGGAAGGCGCCCTCGGGCAGCGCCTCGCCGCGCTGCGCCGCGACCAGGACGCGTCCCCAGGTCGACACGCTCATCGCCGAGTCGTACACCACCGGAGGGTCGCCGGGGAACGCGAACGACAGCGGGTTGTTGCCGACCATCGGCACCGACGCGCCGGTCGGCGCGATCAGCGCCAGAACGTTCGTCGCGGAGAAGCCGATCATGCCGTGCTCGGCGGCCGTCATGCTGTAGTCGGCGGCGGCCCCGAAATGGTTGATGTTGCGGACGACGACCAGCCCCATGCCGGACGCGGCCGCCTTCTCCATCGCCAGCTCCATGGCCGCGGACGCGCCCACGGCGCCGAGCCCGTTCCCGCCGTCCAGCAGCGCGGTCGCGGGATGGTCCCGGACGATCTCGATCTGGGGGTCGGCGGCGATCCCGCCCGCCTCGATCCGCTCCACGTACGCGCTCAGCCGGATGAGGCCGTGCGTCTCGACGCCGCGCAGGTCGGCGGTGACCAGGTTCCGCGCCACCCGGGCCGCGCCCGCGTCCGGGACGCCGACGCGCCGCAGGATCCGTGTCGCGGCGTCGATCAGCGTCCCGGCCGGGAAAGTCTGCGATGTCGTGGTCACGGAGCCGTCCTCTCCCGGCAGACATTGCGGAGCGTGCCGATTCCGTCGATCTCGACCTCCATGACGTCGCCGTCGCGCAGCAGGCGCGGCGGGGTGCTCGCCGCGCCCACGCCGGGCGGCGTTCCGGTGGCGATGACGTCGCCGGGCCGCAGGGTGAACGCCCTGCTGAGCCGCGCGATCAGCGCCCGCACCGGGAAGATCATGTCAGCGGTGCCCGCCTCCTGCCGCACCTCGCCGGAGACCCTGCACCGGACGGTCAGGGCCTGCGGATCGGGAATCTCGTCGGCCGTGACCAGCCACGGGCCCATGGGGCAGAAGGTGTCCAGGGACTTGGCGCGGACCCACTGGCCGTCGTCGCGCTGCAGGTCCCGCGCGGACACGTCGTTGAGGCAGGTGTAGCCGAGGACGTGGTCGAGCGCGTCCCGCTCGGACACGCGGCGCGCCTTCGTGCCGATGACGACGGCGAGCTCGGCCTCGTAGTCGACCTGCGAGGTGACCGCCGGGTCCCATTCGACGACGTCGCCGTGGGCGGCGAGCGAGCTGGGGAACTTGGCGAACACGACGGGCTCCTTGGGGACGTCCAGGCCGCCCTCCGCCGCGTGCTCGGCGTAGTTGAGCCCGATCGCGACGATCTTCTGCGGCGCCCGCACCGGCGGCAGGAACCGCAGCTCCGCCGCGTCGGCCTCCGGCAGGTCGGGCCACGCGACCGCCAGCCAGGCCACGTCATCGGGCGAGGTCACGGCGGTCGGGAGGCCGGAGTCCGGCGGGACGATCCGGACGCGGCCGGTCCCGTCCTCGCCCCGTCCGGCGACGGCGAGCGTGTCGGCACCGTTCAGGCGGATGGCGGCGAGCCTCATCGTCACTCCATGATCGGGGCGGTCAGAGCCCTTCAACCATCGCAGCCGCAGCGCTACCAGTCAACCAACCGACTGGTAGATTATGTGGCCGTTCAGGGTGAGCCGGACGGCGTCGGCGGCCGGGTCCGCCAGCGCCGCCCGGAGCGGGCCGTGCAGCAGGACCAGGTCGGCCGGGCCGCCCGGACGCAGCCGCCGCGGAGCCCCGCCCGGTTGCTCGGGAGGGGCGAGGCAAGCCTCCAGGGCGCGGCGCGGCGGCAGCCGCTCGGCCGGGTTGAGCGTCCGGCCGGACGCGGCGGCGATGATCGCCCACGGGTCGAGCGGCCCGTACGGGGCGTCGGACGACAGGGCCACCGGGATGCCCGCCGCGATGAGCGACCGGCAGCGGTAAAGGTCGGGATGCTCGTCCGCCGGGACGTCGCGCGCGTAGTCGCCGCCCCGGTCGGTGAGGAAGCCCGGCTGGGTGACGACCGCCAGGCCGAGGTCCGCGATCTCGCCGATCAGCTCTCGCGGGACGAGCGCGGCATGCTCGATCCGGTCGCCGGGGACGGACCCCGCCTCCCGCAGCGCGACTAGCAGGAGGACGAGCGCCTCACGGGTGACGGCGTGGACGGCGACCGGTCGTCCCGCCGCGTGCGCCCGCCGGATCCGCCCGGTGAGATCGTCCAGCGCGGGCAGCCCGGAGTCGGCCAGCACGATCTTCCACGGACCGCCCGAGCGGGCCGTGAGCGGGGCGCCGAGCAGGTGGACGCGTTGCGGCAGCGTCCCGTCCCGCACGTCGGCCGCGATCGCCGCGACCGCCTCCGGGCTCAGGCCGGGCGTGGCGTCGGTCACCGCGGTGATGCCGAGCCGGGCGAGGTCGCGGCCGACGTCCGCCAGCCCCGGCGGCGCGCCGGGCGGGAGCCGGGACCGCAGCCAGTCGTCGGCCCGCCAGATCCGTCCGGTCGGCGCTCCGGCGGCGTCGCGCTCGATCCCGGGGTGGTCGGTCTCATCCAGGCGGACGGCCTGCGCGGCGCGGGTGTTGAGCATCCACATCGCGCCGCTGCGGTGCTGGACGCGGACCGGATGCCGGGCGCACAGCCCGTCGAGGGCGGCGCCGGTGAGGTCGCCCGCGACCGACTCGTGGTAGCCGACGCCGCGGATCCAGCCGTCCCCGCCCGGGGACGCGGCGGCGAGCGCGCCGGCCAGCTCCGCTCGGCTCGTCACGTCCGGCGGGCCGCAGCGGACGGAGCGCCGCGCCGCCGCCAGCGCGTGCAGGTGCAGATGGTGATCGACCAGGCCGGGCAGCAGCGCACCGCCCCCGCATTCGACGACCTCCTCCCCGGCCTCGCGCGGCACGGACGCTGCGATCTCGGCGATGCGCCCGTCCCGGACCCGGACGTCGGCGCGGCGGCCGTCCAGGAGTTCCGCGTCGCGCAGCAGCAGCCTTCCGGTCATGGGACGGGGATCCGCAGTTCGCGCAGGACCTCGGCGGTGTGCTCGCCGCTGCGGGCTGCGCGTCCGGCGGGTGCCCGGTGCCGGGGCGGCGCGACCGGGACCGGGCCGCCGCCCGTGTCGACGACCCAGCCGTCACCGCTGCGGCGTGCCGCCGCGGACGGCGACGGGCTGGGATCGAGCGTGGCGGCGACGACGCCGGTCATGGAGATGTCATGCAACGAGCCGGTTCCGCCGGGCGGCCGGGTGAGGGCGCGGGCCGCCGCGGTGAGCCCGGTGAGCGGGTCGGCGATGGCGTCGCCGCAGAACAGCGGGGCGCCGCCGGGCTCGCGGGCGACGAGCCCGGCGCCCGCTGCGATGTCGTCCCCGAACCCGACCCGGTCGGCGGCGCGGCCCGCGGCGGTGATGGAGATCCAGGTCGTCCCGGCGGCGGCGGAGGCGTGCGCGTCCAGGCCGAAGCGGGCCAGGGCCCGGGGCCTGGACGCCTCGATCACGACATCGGCCTTCTCGACCAGGGCCCGCAGCGCACGGCGGCCGGACCGCTCGCCGGGATCGAGCACGACCGACCTGTGCCCCGCGTGCAGGAGCCGGTAGAAGCCGGGATGCCCGCGGCGGGCGCCGTCCGGACGCGCCGGGGTCTCCACCTTCACCACCCGGGCGCCGGCGAGGCCGAGCAGGTGCGCGCACAGCGGGCCCGCCCACAGCGCGCTGAAGTCCACGACCAGCAGCCCGTCGACAGGGCGTCCCCGCGCAGGCGGCGGCATCGCTTCGCCGGACGGCGCCGCCGAAGCGACCGGCCCCGCTGCCAGACCGAGGAGCCCGGCGCGTTCGGCCAGCTCCGCGCCCGTGTGCGTGCGCAGCCACGCTTCGACCGGCGGCCACACGTCGCCGTCCGGCAGTTCGGCGCCGATGAGCGCGCCCAGCAGCATCGGATCGTCCGGGCGCACGCACGACACCGCCGCCCACCCGTCGGCGGTCGGCAGCAGCCGGCAGCCGCCCCCGGCCGACACCCGCCCGCGCCGCGAGGCCCCGGTGAACGCGGCCCGTTCGGCGAGCAGCGCGGCCCCGTCCACCCGGACCGCGCCGCCGGTCAGCTCGGCGACGCGCGCCGCCAGGACCCGCGCGTGCGTCGCGGCCCGGCCGGGCGGGACCAGCGGCGGGCCGTCCGGCCGCCCGGTCAGCGCGACGGCCCCGCTCGCGGCCCAGTCGGCCGCCGAATCGGACTCGGTCATGGTCTACTGAGCCTATGGTTCCGGTGCCGATGACCGACCCGGCGGGGCTGGCAGCGGGCGCCGCGAGCCTCCCCCTGATCGACGCCTCCGGCGGCCTTGAGACGCCGCTGCTCGCCGTCGATCTGCGTCGCGGAGCCGTCCCGGAGCACGTCCTCGGCGACGCGATCGAACGCGCCCGCGACGGCGACCGGCTGCTGGTCGGCGTGACCGGCCGCGCGGCCCTGGCCCCGGCCGCACGCGCCCTCGCCGAAGCCCTCGACCTCACGCTGATCGAGGGCGAGACGCAGGACGACGCGTCGCTCGTCCCGGTGCCGGACGCGGAGGCCGCGCTCGCGGACGTCGCCGCCGCCGTGTCCGCGCACCCCCAGGCCGCGCTCGTGCTGGCGCGCCTGCTCCGCATCACCCCGGCCCTCCCCGTGCGGGCCGCCCTGGACGCCGAGTCGTTCGCCTACTCCACGCTGCTCGGCGGCGCGGAGTTCGCCCGGTGGCTCGGCGCGCGCGACCCGCGTCCCGAGGCGCCGCCCGTCCCCGACCCGGTCCTGCTCGCCCGCGACGGCGACCGGCTCACGGTGACGCTGAACCTGCCGGCGCGCCGCAACGCGCTCGGACGGCGGCTCCGCGCCGCGATGATCGACGCGCTCGAACTGGCGCTCCTGGACGACACCGTGAAGCGGGTCGTCCTCGAAGGCGCCGGGCCGGTGTTCTCCTCCGGCGGCGATCTGGCCGAATTCGGCACCGCGCCGGACCCGTCCACCGCGCATCTCGTCCGGACGTCCGCGAGCCCGGGCCTGCTCGTCCATCGGCTCGGCGAGCGCGCCGAGGTGCGGGTGCGGGGGGCGTGCGCGGGCGCGGGGGTGGAGATCCCCGCGTTCGCGGCCACGGTCCGGGCCGCGCCGGGCACCACCTTCCGGCTGCCGGAGATCGGGATGGGGCTCGTCCCGGGAGCGGGCGGGACGGTCAGCATCCCCCGCCGGATCGGCCGCTGGCGCACCCTGCATCTCGCCCTGACCGGAGCGCCGCTCGACACCCCGACCGCCCTTGCCTGGGGCCTCGTCGACGCGGTCGCCTGAATCACCACACGGCCGGTGGCGGACGGCGACCGGCTCTGACAATATTCTTCTAGTTCACTAGTCAATAATCTGACTGTCGGGGGACGGGCACATGCATCCATTCCGAGCCGCCGCCGAGGCCGGCGACCACGAGGCGATCGAGGCCCTGCTCGCCGACGACGTCGTGTTCACCAGCCCGGTCGCGTACAAGCCGTATCCCGGCAAGGCGATCACGGCGGCGATCCTGCGCGCCGTCCTGCGGGTGTTCTCCGGCATCCGCTACGTCCGGGAGATCGGCGGCGCGGACGGCCGCGACCACGCGCTGCTCTTCGAGGCGAAGGTCGGCGACCTGGAGCTCACCGGCTGCGACTTCCTCCGGCTGAACGACGACGGCCTGATCGAGGACCTGACGGTCATGGTCCGCCCGCTGTCGGCGGCCAACGCCCTCGCGGCGGCGATGGCCGCGGAGTTCGAGCGGGTCGAGCGCGAGGCCGCCGCCGGCTGACCCGGTCCCGCGCGGGTTCGGGTTAACGGGCGGTGAAGATGTTTCGCGCATCGGACGTAGTGATCGGTTTCCCTTAGTAGGCTCGCCGCGGGCAGTCGCAGGTCAGGAGAGGAACCGGATCATTGAGCGTGATCAACGTCGGGCAGGCCATCGTTCTCGGGATCGTGGAGGGCCTGACCGAGTTCCTCCCGGTGTCCTCGACCGGGCATCTGAAGATCGCCGAGGGGCTGATGGGCATCCCGGTCGAGGACGACGCCGTGGTCGGGTTCACCGCCGTCATCCAGGCCGGGGCGATCGCGGCCGTCCTCGTGTACTTCTTCACCGACATCCTCCGCATCGCGAAGGCGTGGGGGCGCGGCATCGTCAAGCCGTCCGAGCGGTACCACCACGACTACAAGTTCGGCTGGTGGGTCATCTTCGCGACGCTGCCCGTCGTGGCCGTCGGCGTCGCCGCGGACGACCTCATCCACGGCCCGCTCGCCTCGCTGTGGGTGGTCGCCGGGTCGCTGATCGGCGGCAGCGTCGTGATGTGGCTCGCCGACCGGTACGGACGCCACAAGCGCGGCGAGGATGACACGTCCCTCACCGACGCGATGCTGATCGGCTCCTCGCAGATCCTCGCGATGCTGTTCCCCGGGTTCTCCCGGTCGGGCGCGACCATGTCGACCGGGCTGCTGCTCGGCCTCGACCGGGTCGCCGCGACCCGGCTGTCGTTCTTCATGGGCATCCCCGCGCTGACCGGCGCCGGGATCTACGAGCTGCCCGGCGCGATGGGGACGGGAGCGGGCACACTGCCGCTGGTCGTCGGCACCGTCGTGTCGTTCCTCGTCGCGTACGCGTCCATCGCCTGGCTGCTGCGGTTCGTGCAGCGGCACACCTTCACGTCGTTCGTGGTCTACCGGGTCGCGATCGGCCTGCTCCTGTTCGGCCTCCTCGGCACGGGGACGCTGGACGCCTGAGCGCCGCACGGCAGAGCGGAAGCGACGTCGCCAAACGGGGGCGGCGGCTCGCCTGACCGGACGGCGCTCGACACGGGTCAGCCTCCGGCGTGGGCCTTCTTCAGCGCGGCGATGTCGAGCTTGCCGTGGGTCGCCAGCATCGCCTGGGTGGCGCGCCCCGCCTTCTCCGGGTCGGGGTCGCTCATCAGCTCGTAGAGCACCTTCGGGACGATCTGCCAGGACAGGCCGAACCTGTCCTTAAGCCAGCCGCAGGGAGCCTCCTGGCCGCCCTCGACGAGCCGGTTCCAGTAGTAGTCGACCTCGGCCTGGTCGTCGCAGTGGACCATGAAGGAGACCGCCTCGTTGAACGTGAACTCGGGGCCGCCGTTCAGGCCGACGAACTTCTGCCCGTTGACCTCCCACTCGACCGTCATCACCGAGCCCGGCTCGCCCGGGCCGCCTTCGCCGGACCGCGTGACCTCGCCCAGCGCGGAGTTCTTGAAGATCGAGACGTAGTGGTTCGCCGCCTCCTCGGCCTGCCCGTCGAACCACAGGCACGTCGTCAGTTTCTCGTCCGCCATCGGTACCTCCCTGTTGTCGTTCGCTTCGGCAATGCAGACCGGCCGCGTTCTGGAAACTCATCGGTCGGAGGGCCGCTGAACCCGGACGGCGGCGGGGCCGTACCCCTGGGGCGACCCACCCGACACCGGACGCCGCCCTGGGCCGCGGCGGGCGTCCCCGCCGCGCGAGGAGCACATCCGTGTCATCGGACGCGATCGATCCGGGAGTCCTGCGCCGGAACGCGCACAGCCCGTCCTTCTTCGCCCTCCAGCGCGCCTCGTCCGGGCGGCGGGACCTGGTCGACTTCTGCATCCCGTGCAACCCCTACTTCCCGACGCCCGGGATGTTCTCCCAGCTCGCGGGCGCGATGGAGCAGATCCTGAAGTACTACCCGAGCGACGCCGACACGATCGCCGGGGAGCTGTGCGACACGCTCGGGCACAACCCGCAGACGGTGGTGATGGGCAACGGGTCGACGGAGCTGATCACCTGGATCGACCATCTGCTGGTCCGGGAGAGCCTCGCCACGCCGATCCCGACGTTCGGGCGGTGGACGGACCAGCCGCTGGAGACCGGCAAGCGCGTCGACATGTTCCAGCTCCACGAGATGCGCGGGTTCGAGCTCGACGTGGACGCGTTCGTCCACTTCATCCGGATGCGCGGCGCGCGGGCGGCCGTCGTCTGCAACCCGAACAACCCCGACGGCGGCTACGTCCCGCGGCGCGAGGTCGTCCGGCTGCTGGACCTCCTCATCGACCTGGACCTCGTCGTGGTGGACGAGTCGTTCCTCGACTTCGTGGACGCCGAGCCGCACACCAGCGTCGCCGACGAGGCCCGGATCCGCCCCAACGTGATCGTCCTGAAGAGCCTCGGAAAGAACTTCGGGCTGCACGGCGTCCGGTTCGGCTACATGGTCGCGAACCCGGCGCTGGCGCGGACGGTCCGGGCGGCGCTGCCGAAATGGAACCTGAACTCCTTCGCGGAGGTCGTGGTGTTCCTGCTGCGCGAGCACGCCGCCGAGTACCGGGAGAGCCTGCGGCTGCTGGCCCGCGACCGGCTGCTGATGTCGCAGCAGCTCGCGGGCCTGCCGGGGCTGAAGGTGTTCCCGTCCCAGGGCAACTTCGTCATGGTCAAGCTGCCGGACGGCAAGGACGGCGTCGCGCTGCGCGACCATCTGATGGGCCGCCACGGGGTGTTCGTCCGGGAGTGCGGCAACAAGCTGGGGTCGTCGAGCCAGTTCGTGCGGCTGGTCGTCCGGCCGGAGAAGGACGTGCAGCGGCTGCTGATCGGGCTCGGCTCCTTCCTTTACGGAACCGCGTCCGAGGAGCCGCCCGACAACGTCGTCTCCCCCGGCCACGGCTGGGGTGAGGCCACCGCCCCAGGCGGGGAGGCGGGCAGGGAGGCGGGGGCGACGGCGGCGAACCATTTCGCCGGGGCGCCGCCGCACCGCGAGCCCGTCCCGCGTGAGGACTTCAGGACCGCGATCTGAGGACCGCGGCCCGACGTGGTGGGCGTCAGGTGTTCCGGCGGGCGCGGGCCCGGCGCTTGCCCTCGTGCATGGCCTGGACGCGCGCGATCGGGATCGTGTGGCCCTCCGCGACCAGATCGTCGGGGAGCCGCTGCGGCGGCGGCATCGCCTCGCCCCACGGGTCGCGGTCGCCTAGCAGGCCCACCGCGTTCCGGACGGTGAAGTCGCGCGGCGTGACGCCGTCGAGCTCGTCCCACGGGACCGGGAACGAGACCGTCGCGCCGGGGCGGATGCGCGGGCTGTAGGCGGCCACGACGGTCGCCCCGGCGGCGCGGGTCGAGTCGAGGAACACCTTTCCGGCGCGGTCCTCCCGGATGAAGGCCGTCGTGGCGAGCTCGGGATCGAGGCGTTCGGCGCGGGCGGCCAGCGCCCGGGTCGCGGCGGCGACGTCGTCGGCGAGCCCGCCGTCCAGCGGCACGAACACGTGGACGCCCTTCGCACCGCTCGTCTTGACCGCGCCTTGCAGGCCGCAGTCGTCCATCGCGCGGCGCACCAGGTGGGCGGCCCCGACGACGGCGTCGAACCCGCCGCCCTCGGGCGGGTCGAGGTCGATCACGAGATGGGTGGGACGGTCCCACGCGTCCGCGAGGACGAGCGGCGGGTGGTACTCGACGGCGCGCTGGTTCGCGAACCACAGCAGCGTCCGGCGGTCGTCGCACAGCGCATAGGAGACCTGGCGCTGGGACGTCTCCGCCCACACCGTTACCGTCCGGACCCACGACGGCGTGTACTTCGGGGTGTTCTTCTGCATGAACGGTTCCTGGCCCGGCCGCACGCGCTTGACCGACAGCGGCCGCCCGGCGAGCTGCGGGACGAGGCGTCCGGCGACCGCGTCCAGGTAGTCGACCAGGTCGCGTTTGGTGGCGTCCGCCCCGTCGAACAGCGGCTGGTCGAGGTTCGTCAGCCGTACCCCGTCGCGTTCCTCTTCAGCGCTCACCCGCCCAGCTTCGCACGCCCGTGCGTCAAAACCACAGGGGCGTCAGAGGGTCTGGTCGAGTGCGAGGTCGGCGGCGCGGCGCAGGGCGCGGAGGTCGGCGGCGCTGACGTTCGGGGTCGAGCAGGCCGCCGAGGCGATGACGTTGCCCTTCCGCGCGTTGACCACGGCCCAGGAGTCCTTGGTGCGTCCGTCGCAGCTCTCCTCGCCCACGCGGGTGCTCGACGTGGGGCCGCTGAAGCAGCCGAAGTCGGTGCCTCCGTTCAGGGCGTGGCGGGCCCATTCGACGCCGGTCTCGGGGTCGTCCGGCTTGTAGAGGTTGAGCTGGATCTGGAGGTGTTCTTCGGCGGGAACCGGGCGGTCCCGAACGCGCACAGCCGCCATTCCCCGTACTGGTCCTTGTTCCCTTGCGGGATGCGCTTGCCGTTCGCGGCCCCCATGTCGCTCAGGACCTTCTTGCCGTCGCCGGAGTCGTACAGCTTGCAGGTGTCCGGGAAGGAGGTGGCGGTGACCTCTGATTTCAGGAGCTGCCGTCCCACCAGGACGCCTCCGACGGCGATCGCCGCCACGACGGGCAGCGCGATGGCCGGGACGAGCCACGGCCACACGCGCCGCTTGCGCGGCCACGCCGAAGGAAGCGTCGGCGCCGGCGGTGCCACCGGACCAGGCGGCGGCACGGGCATGAACGCGGCGTTCTGGCCGGTCAGCCTCGCGACCAGCTCGGACGCGGCCGGACGGTGCGCCGGGTCCTTGGCCAGGCAGGAGCGGACGACGTCGCGCAGCCGCCAGTCCAGGCCGGACAGATCGGGTTCCTCGCTCAGGATCTGGTGGAAGAGGGCCTGCATCCCGTCCCGCGCGAACGCGGGGCGGCCGGTCGCGGCGAACACCATCACCGCGCCCCACGCGAACACGTCGGCCGCCGCCGTGACGGGACGTCCCTCGATCTGCTCGGGCGCCATGTACGCGGGCGTCCCGATCGGCCCCTTCGTCAGCGACGAGGTCATGTCCAGGGCGCGGGCGATCCCGAAGTCGATGATGCGCGGCCCGTCCGGGCCGAGCAGCACGTTGTGCGGTTTGAAGTCGCGGTGGACGATCCCGGCCGCGTGGACGGTCGCCAGCGCGGACGCCGTGTCGACGGCCAGCCGCTCCAGGGCCGCGCCCCGCCGCGGGCCCTCGGTCCTCACCGCGTCCTGCAGGGACGGCCCGTCCACGTATTCGGTGACCACATAGGCGACGGTCTGTTCGAGCCGCACGTCAACGATCCGCACTGTGCAGGACGGCGCGACCCTGCGGGCCGCCTCGACCTCCCGCTCCATCCGCCGCAGCGCGTCCCGGTCCAGCCCGCGCAGCACCTTGACCGCGACCCGCTCCCCGGAGGGGTTGCCGCCGAGGTACACGACCCCCTGCCCGCCCTCTCCGAGCCTGCCCAGCAGCTCCCACGGGCCGACGTGGCTGGGATCGCCGGGCTCCAACGGCGTTGCGGACATCCGACTCCTTCACGGCGGGACGCTGGACGATCTCCCCTTTTACCGCATTCCACACCGAGTGGGGCACGCTTATACGGTGAACGCTCATGTGACGAGTCCCCTGTTCGTCGGGCGCGTCCGGGAGTCGGCCGCGCTGGACGAGGCGTACCGCGCCGCGCGGGACGGGTCGCCGTCCGCGGTGCTGCTGGGCGGTGAGGCGGGCGTCGGGAAGACGCGGCTGGTCGGCGAGTTCGGGGCGCGGGCCCGGGCGGACGGGTCGCGGGTCCTCGTCGGCGGCTGCCTGGAGCTCGGCACCGAGGGGCTGCCGTTCGCGCCGTTCACGGCGGCGCTGCGCGGGCTCGTCCGGGAGATCGGCGTGGACGGCGTCCGGGACCTGCTCCCGCTCGGCGCGGGCGCGGAGCTCGGACGGCTGCTGCCCGACTTCGGCGACGCCGACGCCGACGCCTTCACCGGCGAGGCCAGGGCCCGGCTGTTCGAGCTGGTGCTCACGCTGCTGGAGCGGCTCGCCGCGGACGCGCCGGTCGTTCTCGTCGTCGAGGACGCGCACTGGGCCGACACGTCCACGCGGGACCTGCTGACGTTCCTCGTCCGCAACCTCGGCGCGGGCGCCGCGCTGCTGGTCCTCACCACGTACCGGACGGACGAGCTGCACCGCACCCATCCGCTGCGGCCGCTGCTCAGCGAGCTGGAACGGGTGGAGCGGGTGCGGCGCGTCGAGGTCGCGCGGCTCGGCCGGGACGAGGTCGGCGAGCTGGTCCGGGGCATCCTCGGCGCGGCCGGTACCGCCGGCGTCGCGGCGGAGATCTTCGCGCGCAGCGACGGCAACCCGCTGTTCGCGGAGGCGCTGCTCGGCTCGCGCGACGACCCCGAGCTGCCGGAGTCGCTGCGGGACCTGCTGCTCGGCGCCGTCCACCGGCTGCCGGAGGAGACCCAGGAGATTCTGCGCGTCGCGGCGGGCGGCGGCGCGCGGATCGAGCACGAGCTGCTCGCCGCGGTCGCCGGCGTGGACGAGCGGGCGCTGACCCGCGGGCTGCGCCCGGCCGTCGCGTCCAACACCCTGGTCGTGGACGGCGACGGGTACGCGTTCCGGCACGCGCTGATCCGCGAGGCCGTCCACGACGACCTGCTGCCCGGCGAGCGGACGCGGCTGCACGTCCGGTACGCGGAGGTGCTGGAGGCGCGCCCGGAGCTGATGCCCGCCCGGCAGCGGATGATCACGCTCGCGCACCACTGGCACGCGGCGCACGACGCCGCCAGCGCGCTGGCCGCCGCGTGGCGGGCGGCCGGCGAGACGCACAAGGCGCTCGCCTACGCCGAGTCGCTGCGGATGGCGTCGCGCGTCCTGGACCTGTGGGACCGGGTGCCGGACGCGGCCGAGCGCATCGGCGTCCCGCACGCCAAGGTCATCGAGAAGGCCGTCACGCTCGCCGACCTCGCCGGGGAGCCCGACATCGGGATCAGGCTCGCCACGGCCGCCCTGGCGGAGACTCGCACCGACGCCGCGCACGCCGACCCCATGCGGACGGCCCGCCTCTACGAGCGGCGCGGCCTGATGGCCATGCGGCTCGGCCGGGACGAGGCGATCGACGATCTCCGCGAGGCGGCCCGGCTCGCGCCCGCCGACCCGCCGAGCCGGACCCGCGCCCGCGTCCTCGCGACGCTCGCCTACCAGATCCACGCGCTGCCCGGCATGCGGGACGAGGCGCACGCCGCCGCCCAGGAGGCCCTGTCGGTCGCGCGGGCCGTGGGCGACGTACCGGTGGAGATCCACCTCGACCTTTGGTTCGCGTGGGACGACCTGGTCCGCGACGGCGGCGTGGAGGCTTTCCTCGCGCGCGTCGAGCGGGCGGCCGGCCAGGCCGAGGAGGCCCGCGCGTTCGAGCCGCTGCTGCGGGCGCTCACCAACCGGTCGGACGTCCTGGAGATGGCCGGGCGGTCGGCGGAGGCCACCGAGGTCGCCGCGCTCGGCGCGGCGAAGGCCGACGAGTACGGGCTCGCCCGGACGACCGGGACGTTCCTCGCGTTCAACACCGCCGAGCCGCTGATCTCCCTCGGCCGCTGGGACGAGGCGCTCGCCGTCATCGACCGGGCCCTCGCGCAGGACCCGCCCGCGCTCATCCGGGGCAGCCTGAACTTCCTCGCCGGCGGCATCGCGGCGGACCGCGGCGACCTGGACGCGGCGGAGCGGGCGGCCCGGGCGGCCCGGCGGCGGATCCCGCACGGCGCCGCCCGCCGCGCCCAGGACCTGTTCCCCGTCTGCCGCCTCGACGCGCTGATCGCCCTCGGACGCGGCCGCCCGGCGGACGCCCTGGCGGCGCTCGGGCCCGTCCTCGACGATCGCGGCCTGCCCGACGAGTCCCGCTACGTCCTCCCAGGACTCGTCGTCGCGGCCACCGCCTGCGCCGACCTCGGCGACCCGGGCCCGCTCGCCGCGGTCCGGGCCCGCGCCGACGGGATCCGCGTGTACGGGCCCGTCCAGGAGGCGCACCGGCTGACGTTCCTCGCGGAGGCGGCCCGCGCCGAGGGCGTCCTCGACCCGGACGCGTGGGACGCGGCGGTGAAGGCGTGGGACGCCCTCGCCCGGCCGTATCCGCTCGCGCTGGCGCTGGCCCGCGCGGCCGAGGCGTCCGCCGGCCACGACCGGGACGGCGCCGCCGCACGGCTGCGGCGCGCCGCCGCGATCGCCGGTGATCTGGGAGCCGTCCCGCTCCGCGAGCGCGTCGAGCTGCTGGCCCGGCGCGCCCGCGTCGACCTGGGCGGCGCGCCCTCGCCCCGTCCGGGCCTGGGCCTGACCCCGCGCGAGGCGGAGGTGCTGCGGCTGGTCGCCGAGGGCCGCAGCAACCGCGACATCGCCGAGGCCCTGTTCATCTCCGCCAAGACGGCGAGCGTGCACGTGTCCAACATCCTGGCGAAACTGGGCGTCTCCACCCGCACGGAGGCGGCGGCCACGGCCCACCGCCTGCGCCTGTTCGACTGACGGCCGGTCAGCGGGGGCGCCAGGGGGATTCCGGGGAGGTCTGACGGGCGTCGGCGGCCACCTGGAGGGCGTAGGTCGGGCGTTCGGCGGCGTCGAGCGGGCCGAGGTAGGCGTGGCCCGTCAGATGGCACCAGGCGGGCAGGTCGATGGGGGCCGCCGGGTCGGTGGCGATCAGATGGACGACGGTGCCGGGGGCCAGACCGGCGATGTGGCCGCGCAGCTCCAGGAGGAGCCGCACGCAGGAGCGGTCGCCGCCGTCGATCACGACTGGGTCCGAGCTCATTCCCTCTCTCCCGGTCAGGTTCTTCGCGAACCTAGCAGTGACTCGGGCGAAATTTAGAACTAAGGCACGACATAGCGGTCAAAGCAGGGTGGCGCGGGCGAGCGCGCCGGGTTCGGGTCCCGCCTGGGCGACGACGAAGCCGTCCGGGGTGCGGATGCTGGAGTGCCCGGCGGCCGGGTCGTAGCCGCCGCCGGCCGGGCCCGCGAAGCTTGCGAAGGCGACCCAGACGCCGTGGGCGGTCGCGGCGCGGTGGGCGCGCTCCTCCACGACGGCGGGATCGTCGTCGCACACCCCGGCGAGATAGGCGTCGATGCCGAGTGCTGCGGTGTCGGCGAGGTGTTGCGGAACGCCCGTGTCCTTGCAGATGGCCAATCCGAAGCGGCGCCCGTCGACGGTGATGACGGCCGGTTCTTTGCCGGGCTTGAAGCGTTCGGGCTCGGCGCCACCCAGATTGATCTTCCTGTAGGCGACGGTGACGCCGCCGGAGTCGATGCGGAGCATCGCGATGTGCGAATCGACCGGGGCGCCCGCCAGGGCGACGGCGTCCGTCTCCGCACAGGCGTCGACCAGGGGCGTCAGGCGCGGGTCGGCGGGCTCGAGGTTCTCAGCGTCCAGTTCGTATCCGCTCAGGGAAAGCTCAGGAAAGAGGACCATCCTGGACCGTGCGGCGCGGATCGTCCTGGTGTGCGCGGCGACGTTGGCCTCGACGTCGCCGGGCGTACAGGGCGGCTGGGCCGCGGCCAGAGTCAGCGGCACGGGCATGCGGGCCTCCTAAAGCGACAAATCAGGATCAATCAACGATGAACGGGATCGTCGGCGATATGGGTGATCGACGTCCTAGACTTGACCGCTTCTTTCAGGTTCCGTCCAGGTTCGGGGCTTACAGTCGCAGTGAGGTACCCCCCGCTGTCATCCAGGTGAGGAATTCGACTTTGGGGCGGACCATGGATCTCGGAGTGGCGCGAGTGGAGATCACGGATACCTGCGGAACGCTGACGTTCCCGGACGAGGTGGACGTGAGCAACGGGGAGGCGATCCTCGAGCAGGCCATGCGACTCCTCGACTCCGGGACGCCGGCCCTGATCCTCGACCTGACCGGCTGCACGTTCTGCGACTCCAACGGGCTGAACGTGATCACGCGCTCGCAGGTGCGGGCCACCGAGCTGGGCGTGCCGATGTGGGTGGTGCTGCCGTCGCGCGGCATCGTCCGCCGGGTGTCGGACGTGGCGGGCCTGCAGCGCCGCGTCGCCATCGCACCGGACGTGACGACCGCCCGCGAGGCGCTCGCGGCGTCCGCGCACACCTGAGTGGCACGTTCCACCACGGCGTCGCCGCTCTCCTGAAGCCCGCCGTGCGGCGGCAGGCGATCTCTTTGCATGATCTTGTGATGGCGCTGATGGCCGAGACTTGCGGACGGGGCATGGATGCCTAGGACCGACGGCGCCGGAGAGCTGGAGCAGGAGCGCGCACATGCAGGTGAAGCTGGAGGCGGAGCTCGGCCGCATTCCGATCCTTGAGGTGTCGCCGGTGGTGGGGTGCGGCCGGTGGCCGGCCAAGGCGGTGGTGGGTGAGACGGTCGAGGTGTCGGCGACGGTGTTTCGTGAGGGGCATGAGCGGCTGGGTGCGGCGGTGGTGTTGCGGACGCCGGACGGCCAGGAGCTGCCGGGTGTGCGGATGAGCGAGGTGGGCGCGGGTCTGGATCGGTGGTCGGCGCAGGTGACGCCGACGGAGATGGGGTCGTGGTCGTTTCGGGTGGAGGCGTGGGGTGATCCGATCGCGCATTGGTGGCATGACGCGCAGATCAAGGTGCCGCGCGGTCAGGACGTCGAGCTCATGCTCGCCGAGGGCGCGGCGCTGTTCACCCGTGCGGCCGAGGCCGTGCCCGGTAAGGACCGGCCGACGGTGGAGCGGCTCGCCAAACGCCTCGGGGACGAGACCGTCCCGGTCACCGACCGGATGGAGGCCGTGGACGACCCGGACGTCGAGGACGTTCTGGTGCGTCATCCGTTGCGGGACCTGCTGACCGTCAGCGACTGGTACCCCCTGACCGTCCACCGCCAACGCGCCCTGTACGGCGCCTGGTACGAATTCTTCCCCCGCTCCGAAGGCGCCACCCACGATCCCCTGGGCCGCCGCGGCCCCACCTCCGGCACCCTGCGCACCGCGATGAAGCGGCTGCCCGCCATCGCCGAGATGGGCTTCGACGTCATCTACCTGCCCCCCATCCACCCCATCGGCACCACCTTCCGGAAAGGCCCCAACAACACCCTGGACGCCGGCCCCTACGACCCCGGCTCCCCCTGGGCCATCGGCTCCCCCCACGGCGGCCACGACACCATCCACCCCGACCTGGGCACCCTCGACGACTTCGACGCCTTCGTCGACCACGCCGCATCCTGCGGCCTAGAGGTGGCCCTGGACCTGGCGCTGCAGTGCTCCCCCGACCACCCCTGGGTGCACCAGCACCCCGACTGGTTCACCACCCGCACCGACGGCACCATCGCCTACGCCGAAAACCCGCCCAAGAAATACCAGGACATCTACCCCCTCAACTTCGACCACGACCCCGACGGCCTCTACACCGAAATCCGGCGGGTGGTGCGGCACTGGATGAACCACGGCGTGCGGATCTTCCGCGTCGACAACCCCCACACCAAACCCATCGCCTTCTGGGAACGCCTCCTGGCCGACATCAACACCACCGACCCCGACGTGCTCTTCCTCGCCGAAGCCTTCACCCGCCCCGCCATCATGCACACCCTCGCCAAAATCGGATTCCACCAGTCCTACACCTACTTCACCTGGCGCAACTCCCCCGACGACCTCCGCACCTACTTCCAAGAACTCACCGGCCCCGCCGCCGACTACATGCGCCCCAACTGCTTCACCAACACCCCCGACATCCTCAACCAATACCTCCAGCACGGCGGCCGCCCCGCCTTCGAAATCCGCGCCATCCTCGCCGCGCTGCTGTCGCCCACCTGGGGCATCTACGCCGGCTACGAACTCTGCGAGAACACCCCCGTGCGGCCGGGCAGCGAGGAATACCGCGACTCGGAGAAATACCAGTACCGCCCCCGCGACTGGGACACCGCCACCCGCACCGGCACCACCCTCGCACCATTGATCACCCGGCTGAACACCCTCCGCAACACCCACCCCGCCCTCCAGCAACTACGCAACCTGCACTTCCACCACATCGACCAACCCGAACTCCTCGCCTTCTCCAAACGCCACCTCGACGACACCGTCCTGGCCATCGTCAACCTCAACCCCCACCACCCCCGCGCCTGCCTCTTTTACACATTTCCGAGTCCCCGAGCACCCCA
>NZ_SMKT01000143.1 GCF_004348735.1 Actinomadura sp. KC06 | reverse complement strand
TCGCGGGGGGTTGTGGACGGGTCGGGAGGCGCGGAGGTGCGGGCGGGAGCATCGTCCCGCCGACGACCCTTGCTGCGGCGCGGAATGACCCGCATCGTCACCTCCCCGGCTTCATGATCTCCTCAGTCTTGCAGGACCGGGCACCGTCGCGCATCGGGTCCTGTCCGGAAGACCGTCGCGGGGCGTCCGTTGCTCACCCGCGTGATGAACCGTGCCCCGTTCTCGTGGTTTCAATGCGTGAAAAGGCCCGGCCCCGGACGAACCGGGACCGGGCCTGCGAAGATTCCGCGGCTCAGTCGATGCGCCAGGTGTCGCCGCTGCCCAGCAGCGAGGCGAGGTCGCCCTCCCCCTGGCTCTCGACGGCCTCGTCGAGCTGGGCCCGCATCAGCTCGTCGTAGGACGGGCGGTCCACGTCGCGGAAGACGCCGATCGGGGTGTGCTCGAACGCCGGCTGGTCGAGCCGCGACAGCGCGAACGCCATCGACGGGTCCGGATTGTGGGCGTCGTGCACGGCGATTTCGGATGGGTCGACGTCCGCGACCTTCACGACCTCGAAGGACCCGGACGGCGACCGGCGCAGCGCCTTGGAGCGGTCGGCGCCGAACACGATCGGCTCGCCGTGCTCCAGCCGGACGGTCACGTCGTCGCGGACGGACGCGTCCTTCAGCGGCTCGAACGCGTTGTCGTTGAAGATGTTGCAGTTCTGGTAGATCTCGACGAGCGCCGTTCCGCGGTGCTGTGCGGCGGCCCGCAGCACCGACTGGAGGTGCTTGCGGTCGGAATCGATGGTGCGGGCGACGAAGGTTCCTTCTGCGCCGATCGCGAGGGAGAGCGGGTTGAACGGCGCGTCCAGCGACCCCATCGGCGTCGACTTGGTGATCTTGCCGATCTCGGACGTCGGCGAGTACTGGCCCTTCGTCAGCCCGTAGATCCGGTTGTTGAACAGCAGAATCTTGAGGTTGACGTTGCGGCGCAGCGCGTGGATCAGGTGGTTGCCGCCGATCGAGAGGGCGTCGCCGTCGCCGGTCACCACCCAGACCGACAGGTCGGGACGGGACGTCGCGAGGCCCGTCGCGATCGCGGGCGCGCGGCCGTGGATCGAGTGGAACCCGTAGGTGTTCATGTAGTACGGGAACCGCGACGAGCAGCCGATGCCGGAGATGAACGCGATGTTCTCGCGGCGCAACCCGAGCTCGGGCAGGAAGGACTGGACGGCCGCGAGGATCGCGTAGTCACCGCAGCCGGGGCACCAGCGCACCTCCTGGTCGGTCTTGAAGTCCTTCATGGACTGCTTCACGTCGGTCTTCGGGACCAGCGAGAGCAGCGTCTTCCCGTTCCCGTTGACGGCGCCGTTCCCGGACCCGTCGGACCCGTTTCCGTTGTCACTCACTATCGATCACATCCTGGATGACGCCCTGCAGCTCTTCGGCCTTGAAGGGCAGCCCGCGGACCTGGTTGTAGCCGATCACGTCGACGAGGAACCGGCCGCGCAGCAGCAGCGCGAGCTGGCCGAGGTTGATCTCCGGGACGACGACCTTGTCGTAGGAGCGCAGCACTTCGGGCAGGTTGGCGGGGAAGGGGTTGAGGTGGCGGAGGTGGGCCTGCGCGATGTGCTGGCCCGTCGCCCGGACGCGCCGGACGGCGGCGGAGATCGCGCCGTACGTCCCGCCCCAGCCCAGTACGAGGACGCGGGCCGCGCCGGACGGGTCGTCCACCGCGAGCGGGGCGATGTCGCCCGCGATCCCGTCCACCTTGGCCTGCCGGATCCTGGTCATCCGGTCGTGGTTGGCGGGGTCGTAGGAGATGTTGCCGGACCCGTCGGCCTTCTCCAGGCCGCCGATCCGGTGCTCCAGGCCCTCGGTGCCGGGGACGGCCCAGGGGCGCGCGAGCGTGTCGGGGTCGCGCCGGAACGGCTGGAACTCCTCGTCCTCCGGCGACGGCGTGGTCGCGAAGTTCGGCTCGATCTTCGGCAGGGACGCGACGTCCGGCAGCCGCCACGGCTCGGAGCCGTTGGCGAGGTAGCCGTCCGACAGCAGGATGACCGGCGTGCGGTACTTCACCGCGATCCGGGCCGCCTCCAGCGCCGCGTCGAAGCAGTCCGACGGGGACTGCGGCGCGATCACCGGGACGGGCGCCTCGCCGTTGCGGCCGTACATGGCCTGCATCAGGTCGGCCTGCTCGGTCTTGGTCGGCATCCCGGTGGAAGGACCGGCCCGCTGCACGTCGATGACCAGCAGCGGAAGCTCGGTCGAGACCCCGAGGGCGATCGTCTCGCTCTTCAGCGCGATGCCGGGCCCGGACGTCGTGGTGACGCCGAGGGACCCGCCGAACGAGGCGCCGAGCGCGGAGCCGACCGCGGCGATCTCGTCCTCGGCCTGGAACGTCCGCACGCCGAACTTCTTGTGCTTGGACATCTCGTGCAGGATGTCGGACGCCGGCGTGATCGGGTACGAGCCGAGGAAGATCGGCAGGCCGCTCTGCACGCCCGCGGCGACCAGCCCGTACGCCAGCGCGAGGTTCCCGGTGATGTTGCGGTACAGCCCCGGCTCGTGCTCGGCCGGCTTGATCTCGTATTGCACCGAGAACGCCTCGGTGGTCTCGCCGTAGGACCAGCCCGCCTGGAACGCCGCGATGTTCGCCTTCATGATCTCGGGCTTGCTGGCGAACTTCTTCTCAAGGAAGGAGATCGTCCCCTCGGTGGGACGGTGATACAGCCAGGACAGCAGCCCGAGCGCGAACATGTTCTTGGCGCGCTCGGCGTCCTTCTTCGAGATCTCGAAGTCGGTGAGCGCGGTGACGGTCATCGAGGTGAGCGGCAGCGCGTGCACCCGGTACTCGGCGAGCGAGTCGTCCTCGACGGGGTTCGTCTCGTAGCCGACCTTGGCGAGGTTGCGCTTGGTGAACTCGTCGGTGTTGACGATCAGGTCCGCCCCGCGGGGGAGGTCCCCGAGGTTGGCCTTGAGGGCGGCGGGATTCATCGCGACCAGGACGTTGGGCGCGTCGCCCGGGGTGAGGATGTCGTGGTCGGCGAAGTGGAGTTGGAAGCTGGACACGCCGGGGAGGGTCCCGGCGGGGGCGCGGATCTCGGCCGGGAAGTTCGGCAACGTCGACAGGTCGTTGCCGAATGCCGCGGTCTCCTGGGTGAAGCGGTCGCCGGTCAGCTGCATGCCGTCGCCGGAGTCGCCGGCGAAGCGGATGATGACGCGGTCGAGCTGCTGGACCTGTTTGGTCACAGAGGAAGACCTCCTCGACGCGCAGCATCCGTCCAGGGGGAGGCGCCCAGGATCGTGATGCTACTTAGGATTACCTTCATGGTACGTCCGGGATCGGATGGTGTTATCGGGAACGTGCTGCCTACCGGGACGGCGGCGGCTCGATCGGTTCCGCGTCGTCCGGTTCTCGGCGGCCGCCGGTCATGGGAGGCATCGACCGCGGTCGCCACTCCGCCCGTCATGTGACGTCCCGCTCCCAGGGAGGTCGTGGCCCCGTTATAGAAGACGTATCACTTCGGTGCGGGGTTCACGAGGGACTCCCGGATTCGGGCAGGTCCTATCGGGTGGTACGACCTGGACGGGGCCCCGAGTTCACCCGGAACACAGGCTGCTGCGCTGCCGGCACAGGTCGACGTGAAGCCGTCTGACCAGCCGCCGCGCGGAGTACGTCGAGGAGCCGCGGCTCCCCACGGGCGTGGAGTTCACGACCCGAAGTCTAGACAGCCGCGATTGAGCCCGCCCGAAGCGCCCCCGCCCCGGACGGCGCCCGCCTTCCGCTACAGGCGTCCGCCGCCCGCTACGGCGTCGCCCTCGGCTTCGGCGGCGGCTTGGCGATGGCGCGGCGTTCGCGGTCGACGAGGTCGAGCAGCTTCTGGACGCCGTCCGCGCCCACCGCCTCCCCGACCACGTGCGCCGTCGCCGCGTACGGGTACGAGCCGGGGTTGTCGAGCGCGGCGCGCACCCACCTGCGCCACAGCCTGCTCGTCACGGTGCAGCGCAGCTCCAGCGCCCGGTCGGCCGGAACCGTCCCCGAGGCCCGGCAGGAGCCGAGCGGCGCACCCCGGGACGTGATCGACGCCCGCAGCGCCGCCCGCGCGCCGGACGGCACCGCGCCCTCCGGCGACGTCAGCGCGGCCGGGACGATGACGGTGCAGCCGTTGGTGTTCTGGTCGCAGTTGCTGAACGTCAGCGTCCCGGGACGGAAGCGCAGGGACGGGTCGGCGGCGCCGCCGAGCGCGGCGACACGCGGCCGGAGCTCGGCGAACAGCGTCGCGGGCGCGACCACGGGTGCGGCCGTGAACCACGGCGCGTTCCGCCCGACCGCCCGCACGGAGACGAGCTGGTGCGGCGCGGCCTTCGCCACCAGGTACTCCGCGCCCGGCGTCCTGACCTTGTACGCGGGGACGCCGTTCACGTTCTCCGTGGGCGTCTTCGCCGGTGTCCTGGTGAGCGTCCGGGCGATGGACGACGGGCCGAGCACGTCCGGTACGTCGAAGCCCGGCACGGACGCGGGCGCCTTGGACCACCGTCCGGCGTAGTAGTCCGGGTGGCGGGTCCCACCTGCGTAGTCGCGCCAGAACGCCGTCCCGGCCTTGATGTAGGTGACGCCGTCGACCGCGACGACGTCCGCCTTCAGCACGCCCGCCGTCAGCGTCCCGGAAGCCGAACCCGCCGGAGTGACGCGCAGACGTGCCTGGACGGGCTTGCCGCCGACCGTCATGGCCCCCTCGTAGCGCATCCCCTTCCCGGACGTGAGCCACTGCCCCGCCTTCAGCGACCACGCCGGCGGCCCGGCGGGCGTGGTCGGCTTGCCCGGCTTCCCCGACTCGTCCCCGCCGCCGGCCAGCACGACGGCCAGCACCGTCCCGACCACCAGCACGATCGCCGCCGCGCCCGCCGCGATGATCAGCCGCCGCTGCCGCTGCCGAGCAGGGTCGGACGGAAGGGGAGGGGCAGGCGGGGGCATGGTGTTCGGCGCGAACGGGGTGTTCGGCGGGAACGGCATGCCCGGCGGGGGCTGGGAGGCGGTCGGGGATGACGCCTCGTCCTGTTCAGGGCTCACGTGGGGGCTCACTCTGCTCACTTCCGGGGCCCGGTTTCCGGGCCCGACAGTCAGGCCAAAGCAAGGGTCTGAAGGCTTCCTCCGGGGATGCCGACGTGCGTGCTGCGAGGGAGGGGGCGCGCCGTCGGCCCTGGAGCGGCGTCCTCATGAGCATAAGGGTGCCCGGCGGCGCTTTCCCCGCGATGGGGGAGAGCGCCGCCGGGCACCCGTGGTCTCGGCTCAGCGCGCGAGGCGCCTCACCTGCCGTCTCACCTGCGGTTTGGCGGCGGGCTCACTCGCTGTCGAGCCCGCTCTGCATCGACTGGACCTCTTCGGCCGTGGCGCCGATCACCTTGTACGACGCGTGCTTGTAGAAGGTGCCGCCGCTGGCCTTGGCCCAGCTCGTCCACGCGCTGCTCGTGACGCGGCAGCTCGCCCACTGCGGGGTGGAGCTGGTGAGCGTGATGCGTGCCGTGCAGTTGCCGAGGTCGCGGCCGGTCAGCGAGCCGGCGGTGATCCGGAACCGGACGTCGACGGTGACGGGCGTCTCCACGTCGTACGGCGGACGGATCTTGGCCTCGACCGTGCAGCCGGAGTCGCCGTTGCAGCCGCCCCGCTTCCACTCCGAGACCCGCGGCTGCGCCGAGGCGTTGAAAGAGTCCTTCAGCTCGCCGATGTTCGTCCGCATCTCCGAGATGATCGACGACGCGTCGCCGGAGCTCTTCGGGGTCACGTCCACGCGGACGCGCGGGGTGGTGGACTCGAAGCGCAGCAGCTCGGCGTCGTCCTCGTCGCTGATGTAGATGGTGGACGAGAACGAGCTGAACTTCAGTGCCTTCTTGCCCTGCCACGTCGTCTCGAGCGGCTTGATCGTCGACGACTTCGCGGAGCGGATCTTGCTCGCCAGTGCCGCCGGGGTCAGCTGCTCCTTGAAGTCGAGGTTGATCTCGTCGGGGTCCAGCCGGCCCCACTGCTCGCCCGACGTCAGGTAGAACGCGTCGTCGGAGCCGGAGATCTCCCGCTTCCAGTAGGACTGGTCGGCCTTCACGAACAGCTTGCCGTCGGCGGACAGGACGGTGACGCGGCTGCCGTTCCACGTGACCGGCCCCGTCGCGCGGCCGCCCTTGGTGACGCTCAGCTCACCGTCCAGCGTCCCGCCGCTGCCGAAGGTGCCCTTGAGCCCGACGGCGTCGGCCGAGGACATGTTGGTCGCGGCGGCGGTCAGCTTCTCCTCGGGCGTCTTGCCGCCGCTCGCCGCCACCACGAACACCACGACGCCGATCAGGACCAGGATGACGAGGCCGCCGCCGAGCAGCGCCGCGATCAGCGCGCCGCTGCCGCTGCGCCGCGGCGGCGGCATGCCCGGGCCCATCGGGCTCCCGGGCGGCGGCGGAAAGAACGGCGGCGGTGTGCCCGGGCCGCCGAAGCCGCCGGGGGGCGGCGGTGGCGCTCCCGGACCGCCCATTCCACCGGGTCCCCCGGGCCCACCTGGGCTTCCGGGTCCGCCCGGACCGGGGCCGCCCGGCCCCGCGGGCGGCGGCGGAGGCGGCCAGGAGGCACCGCCCGGGGACTCCCACCCCGGGGGCGGCGGAGGGTTGCTCATCTGGTCACGTCCTTCCAGGTCAACTGACCCCAATGCAAAGCCTAGTCTGCAGTAAAACCATGACATCGCGCGCCTCGTATGTGGAGGCGCCCGGTCACATTCCCCCGGACCCCGTTGCGAGGGATACTTGCTACGACGCCGGCGAGGAGGATCTGGTGCATAACTATTTCGACACATATGTCGTCGTGGTCGTACTGCTCGTCGTCGGCGCCGGGATCGTCGTGGGCGGCCTCGCCGCGAACCGGATGCTGCGTCCGCACCGTCCCACGGCCGAGAAGCTGACCACGTACGAATGCGGTGTCGACCCCGTCGGCGAGGGCTGGGCGCACTCCTACGTGCGGTACTACGTGTTCGCCTACCTGTACGTGGTGTTCGCCGTGGACGCCGTGTTCCTCTTCCCGTGGGCGACGGTCTTCTCCGCACCCGGCTACGGCGCGACGACGCTCGGCGAGATGTTCGTCTTCCTGGGCTTCCTCGCCGCCGGGCTCGCCTACGCGGGCAAGAAGGGCGTGCTGTCCTGGGTCTAGGACGCGCTGTCCAGGGTGTAGGACGCGCTGTCCTGGTCTAGGGCGTGCTGTCCTGGTCTGACGGGCCGGGCCGGATTGATCCGCTTGGGCCTCTGGCCAGACGGCGGCGGGCTGTAACAATGCTCCCGTGGGCACCATCGATCTACCTCCGCCGAGCGTCGGACCGCTGTCGCGGCTGGCGCCGAAGCCGGTCAAGTTCGTGCTCAACTGGGGACGCCGCTACTCGCTGTGGGTCTTCAACTTCGGCCTGGCCTGCTGCGCCATCGAGTTCATCGCGACCTCGATGAGCCGGCACGACTTCATCCGGCTCGGCGTCATCCCGTTCGCGCCCGGCCCCCGCCAGGCCGACCTCATGGTCGTGTCCGGCACCGTCAGCGACAAGATGGCGCCCGCCGTGCGCCGCCTGTACGAGCAGATGCCCGAGCCGAAGTACGTCATCTCGTTCGGCGCCTGCTCCAACTGCGGCGGACCGTACTGGGACTCCTACTGCGTGACGAAGGGCGTCGACCAGGTCATCCCGGTGGACGTGTACGTCCCCGGCTGCCCGCCCCGTCCGGAGGCGCTGCTGCACGGGATCGTCCGGCTGCAGGAGAAGATCGCGGGCGAGTCGCTCGGCGACCGCTACGCTGCGAACGGGCCGGGCGGCGAGCCGGTGTCGCCGTCGCCCGCGCCGCGCCCGCTGTCGGCGACCGTCCTGCGCCGTCCGATCCAGCCGCCGCCCCCGCCCCCGGCCGCGGACGCGGGCGACACGACGGAGCTGCCCGAAGGCGGCGATGAGGTGGGCCCGAACGACGAGACCGTGCCCGTCTGGCACCTCGGCGAACCCGAACCCGAGCCACCGGCCGCCGAGGCGCCCGCCGAAGGCCCCGCCGCGCAGACAGCCGAGGTCCCGATCGTCGAGGGGCCGACGGAGGAGGTTCCGGTCGTCTCGGAGATTCCGCCCGGCGTGCATCCGGCCGATGACGTGACCATGCCCGTCCCGTCCGTGGACGGCGACGCGGCCGCTGAGAACGATCACGATCCGTCGATCATCCCGGGGCTGACCGACGACGGCCACGACGACGAGATCGGACGCGACCGGTGAGCGCCGAAGGGGAAGGACGGCCCGTCCACGAGGCGCTGGCGGACGCCTGGACGGCCCGCTTCGGCGACGAGATCACCACCGAGGAGACGTTCGGCGGCCTCGCCGTCGGGGTGTCGCCCGAACTCTGGCTGGACGCGCTGACCTTCGCCCGCGACGACCTGTCCTGCGGCTTCTTCGACTGGCTGACCGGCGTGGACGAGCTGGACGAGGGCTTCGCCGTCGTCGTCCACCTGTACTCCCTGGAACGTCGCCACCATCTGCTGATCAGGACGCGCGTCCCGAAGCGGGCGCCCGTCCTGCCGACGGCGACCGGCGTCTTCCGCGGGGCGGAGTGGCACGAGCGGGAGACGTCGGAGATGTTCGGCGTGCTGTTCGAGGGCCATCCGAACCTCGTGCCGCTGCTGCTGCCGGACGGGTTCGAGGGCCATCCGCTCCGCAAGGACTTCGTGCTCGCCGCCCGCGTCGCCAAGCCGTGGCCGGGCGCCAAGGAACCGGGCGAATCGGGCCACGGCGCGCCGAGCCGCCGCCGCGTCCGCCCGCCGGGCGTGCCCGACGAGGGCGCCTGGGGCGCCGCCGCGGAACGCGCGGGACGCCGCCGCGCCGAACCCGCCGAGCCTTCCGCGGGCCAGGAAGGGCCGGAAGGCCCGGAAGGGGAGGCGCCCGATGCTTGAGGTCGTCGTCAAGCTGGCGCTGGTCGCCGCCGCGTTCGCGCTGCTGCCGCTGCTCGTCGGGCAGGCCGAGCACAAGGTCATGGCGCACATGCAGGGCCGTCTCGGACCCATGTACGCGGGCGCCTTCCACGGCTGGGCGCAGCTCGTCGCCGACGGCGTGAAGTTCGCGCAGAAGGAGGACGTGGTCCCGCGCGACGCCGACCGGTGGGTGTTCAAGCTGGCTCCTGGCGTGGCGCTCGTCCCGTACCTGCTGGTCCTGCTCGTGATCCCGGTCGGGCCCGGCGGGCAGGTCGCGCTCGACCTCGGGCCCGGGATCTTCTTCGCGCTCGCCGTGATGGGCGTCGGAGTGATCGGCGCGATCATGGCGGGCTGGGCGAGCGCGAACAAGTACTCGCTGCTCGGCGGGATGCGGGTCGCCGCGCAGCTGATGTCCTACGAGCTGCCGATGGTGTTCGCGGCGTCGTCGGTGGCGATGGCCGCGGGGACGCTGTCGCTCCAGGGCGTCGTGGACGAGTGGCGCTGGTACTGGCTGCCCTGGCAGGCGGTCGGGGCCGTCGTGTTCTTCGTCGCGGGCCTCGCCGAGCTGCGCCGCCCGCCGTTCGACATGCCGGTCGCCGACTCCGAGATCATCTTCGGCCCGTACACCGAGTACGGCGGGCTGCGGTTCGCGCTGTTCCTGCTGGCCGAGTACGCCGGGATCGTGGTGCTGTGCGGGCTGACGACGGTGCTGTTCCTCGGCGGCTGGAAGGGCCCGTTCCTGGACACCGAGCTCGGCTGGCTCTGGACGCTGATCAAGGGCGGGGCGCTGGCGTTCTGCGTGATCTGGCTGCGGGTCAGCTACCCGCGCATGCGCGAGGACCAGCTGCAGAAGCTCGCCTGGGCCTGGCTGGTGCCGCTGTCGCTGGCGCAGCTCGCGCTCACCGGCGTCCTCAAGGTCGCGCTCTGAGCCCTGTCACTTTAGGAAGCCCTGTCATCTCAGGAAGATGGTGAAGTCGGCCATCTCCGGGAGGACGTCCGGCGGGATGTCGGCGTCCACCGCCATCTCCTCGGCGGACACGAACCCGCCGTGCTCCTCGCGGCGGCGGACGACCCGCTCCGCCAGCTCCGGCGTCATGCCGGGCAGCGCGGCGAGGACCTCCGGCGGCACGTGGTTGACGTCGACGAGCCCGCCGTCGTCGTAGGTGCGGGGCACGTCCGGGCGGCCGATCCGCAGCTCGCGGGCGAGCGCCGGGTCCTCGGCGGCGAGCGTGCGGGCCTCGTCGCGCAGCGACCTGCGGTACATGGCGACCTCGATCGCGTGCTCGTTGAGGCGGTTGCGCGGCACCTCGCGGGGGAAGACGGACGACCGCACGGCGAACGCGTGCGCGGTGCCCGAGATCCACAGCAGGACGGCCACGAACGTGCCGAGCACGATGAGGATCGGGTTCTCCATCTGCAGGAGCGTGATGACGCCGGCCGTCCCGACGCCGTATCCGGCCGCCGTCGCGCCGAGGTTCCACGACCCCCGCCGGATGGCCGCGTACAGGAACGAGATCGGCGTCCCGTAGCCGAGCGTGATGAACGGCACGAACGCCCACAGGATGCCGCGCGCCGTCTCGCTCGGGGCGATCGGGGCGGGCGGCATCGGCGGAACCGGCGGGACGGGCGGCCCCGGATACGGGGGACGCCAGCCGGGCGTACCGTACGGCCGCTGCGCGGGCCGGCGCCCAGGGTGGTCTGCGTGATGACTCACATGCCCTCCCTGCCCGCGAACCCCCCGACGACCATGGGGCCTACGCCTGGTTGGACGAACGCGGACCCGAGCGCGTTCCCCCGGAGGCGATCGTGCGCAATCATGGGGCGCGTGGGACGGCTACCAGGAGGCGGGCTGGCCAAGGGGCTGGCGGTCACGTTGCGAACGATGACGCGGCGTTCCATAACGCGTCAATACCCGGAAGTGCAGCCCGATCTGCCTCCGCGCAGCAGGGGCGTCATCGCGCTTTTCGAGGAGAACTGCACCGTCTGCATGCTGTGCGCCCGTGAATGTCCCGACTGGTGCATCTACATCGACTCGCACAAGGAGACGCTTCCGGCCGAGGGCGGCGGACGTCCCCGGACCCGCAACGTCCTCGACCGGTTCGCGATCGACTTCGCGCTGTGCATGTACTGCGGCATCTGCATCGAGGCGTGCCCGTTCGACGCGCTGTTCTGGTCGCCGGAGTTCGAGTACGCCGAGTACGACATCGCCGAGCTGACCCACGAGAAGGACCGGCTGCGCGAATGGATGTGGACGGTCCCGCCGCCGCAGGCGCACGACCCGTCCGCCGAGCCGCCGAAGGAGGTGGCCGCCGCGGAGAAGGCCGCCGCGCGCGGCGCCCGCCCTGCGCGCGGGGAGCGCGCATGAGCGGCCCGGAGATCGTGTTCGCGCTGCTCGGCGTCGTCGCCGTCGGGTCCGGGATCCTGGTGGTGACGACGCGGAACCTCGTCCACGCGGCGCTGTGGCTGGTGGTGTCGTTCGGCGCGCTCGCGGGCGGCTACCTCGTCCTCACCGCGGAGTTCGTCGCCTGGGTGCAGGTGCTGATCTACGTCGGCGCGATCGTCGTGCTGCTGCTGTTCGGGATCATGCTGACGCGGGCGCCGATCGGCGAGTCCGCCGACCTCGACTCCGGCAACCGGTGGGCCGCCGCGGCCGTCGCCGTCGCCACCGCCGCCGTCCTCGTGACCGTGATGGTCATGGGGTTCAGGGACGAGCGGATGCCGCTGCGCGAGGGCGCCGGATCGGCCGAGGAACTCGGTGCCGCCGTGTTCCGGACGTGGGTGCTGCCGTTCGAGGTGCTGTCGGTGCTGCTGCTCGCGTCGCTGGTCGGGGCCATCGTGCTGTCCCGCGCCGACATCCGCGCCCGTCCCGAAGCCGGGGCCGCGCCGGATGAGGAGGGCTGATGCATCTCGCCTACCCGACGGTCGTCGCCGCGCTGCTGTTCTCCGTCGGCGTGTACGGGGTGCTGGCGCGCCGCAACGCGATCCTCGTCCTGATGTCGGTCGAGCTGATGCTGAACGCGGTGAACCTCAACCTCGTCACGTTCGACGTCTGGTACCAGGACCGGCTGCACGGCGGGCAGGTCCTCACGCTGTTCACCATCGTGATCGCGGCGGCGGAGGTCGGGCTGGGGCTGGCGATCGTCCTGCTGGTGTACCGGAACCGGCGGATGGTGGACGTCGACCGCCTGCGCGCCCTGGCGGAGGACTCGACCCGTCCCGCCGAACCCGCCCCGGCAGGCGACCCTGCTGAACGGAAGGCCGAGGCGGTCGGGGAGGCCGCCCCGTGATCTGGCTCGCCTCGCTGGTGGCCCTGCTGCCGTTCCTGGCCGCGTTCGCCGGGATGCTGCTCGGGCGGTTCCGGGGGGTGTGGGGGGTCGCCCCCCCACAGGAAACGCGCCCGTCCCTGACCCGCCTCCTCGGCGGCCGTCCCGGCGGCTCGACGCCGCTTCGCAACGGCCCCGCGCTGATCGCCTGCCTGCCGAT
Source organism: Actinomadura sp. KC06 (assembly GCF_004348735.1). Classification (GTDB taxonomy): domain Bacteria; phylum Actinomycetota; class Actinomycetes; order Streptosporangiales; family Streptosporangiaceae; genus Spirillospora. The sequence goes on along the minus strand of NZ_SMKT01000143.1, from coordinate 9,760 downwards.
CGCGGGGTCGCTCGTCCTCGCCGCGATCGCCGCGTTCACCGTGTGGCGCGACCCCGGCGAGCGGACGGGCACGCTCACGCTCATCGAGACCGGATCGGTGCCGATCCGGGTCGGGCTGCAGGTGGACGGCCTGTCCGCCGTCGTCGGCCTCATGGTCTGCTGCGTCGCGCTCGCCGTTCAGGTGTACTCGATCGCCTACATGAGGGACGACGAGCGCTACTCGTCCTACGCCGCGTTCATCTCGCTGTTCACGGCCGCGATGCTGCTGGTCGTCTACTCCGGCGATCTCCTCGTCCTGTACGCGGGCTGGGAAGTCATGGGCATCTGCTCGTACTTCCTGATCGGCCACCACTGGGAGGACCGGGCGAACTCGCGGGCCGCGGTCAAGGCGTTCCTCGTCACCCGGCTCGGCGACGTCGGCTTCCTGATCGGGATCCTGGTGCTCGGCATCGGCGCGGGCACCTTCGAGATCGACGAGATCCTGGGCAAGGCCGACGCCCTCCCCGACACGACCGTGACGGCGGCGGCCCTGCTGCTGCTCGCCGGCGTCGCGGGCAAGAGCGCGCAGTTCCCGCTGCACACCTGGCTCCCGGACGCGATGGCGGGCCCGACCCCGATCAGCGCCCTCATCCACGCGGCGACGATGGTCGCGGCGGGCGTCTACGTCGTCGCACGGCTGTTCGCGGTGTTCGCGGCGGCCCCGGCGGCGCTGGCGGTGCTCGGCGTCCTCGCGGTGATCTCCATGGTCGGCTCGGCCCTCGCGGCCCTGGCCCAGGACGACCTGAAACGCGTCCTGGCGTACTCGACCATCAGCCAGCTCGCCGTGATGGCCGCCGGTCTCGCGGTCGGCGCCGACACCGCCGCGATCTTCCACCTGCTCACGCACAGCGCGTTCAAGGCCCTGCTGTTCCTCGCCGCCGGATGCGTGATCGTGGTGGCGGGCTCCAACATGCTGGCGCACTACGGCGGGCTCCGGCGCGGCATGCCCATCACGTTCTGGTCGATGACGGTCGGATTGGCGGCGCTCGCGGGCGTCCCGCCGTTCAGCGGCTGGTTCAGCAAAGACTCCGTGATCGAGGCCGCCCAGCACTCCGCCCTCCACGGCGGCGAGTCCGCCACCGCCTCGGCGCTGAGCGGATGGTTCGCTTACGCGCCCCTCGGCGAAACCCCTGCGGACGTGGTGTCGCCGGGGCCGTACAAGCCGACGGTCGCGGTCGACGTCCGCGTGGACGGGTACGCGGTGGACGTGCCGGGCGGGATCGCCTGGCTGGTGTATCTGGGGTTGCTGCTCACCGTCGCGTTGACGGCGGCGTACGCGATGCGCGCGTGGCTGATGACGTTCTTCGGCGAGCCGCGCGGGACGTACGAGATCCGCGAACCGTCCAGGCTCATGTCGTGGACGGTCGCCATCCTGGCCGTCCCCGCCGCGATCCTCGGTTTCTTCGGGCTAGGTGCCGAAGAGCTGCGTCCACATGTGGGAGCCGCGCTGCTGAGCCTGCTTCTGGTCGTGCTCGGCGGCGGCGCTGCGTTCCTCGTCTGGAACCGTGACCCCGCACTGGATCCTGCGCGCGCGCTTGGCCGGGCCCGTCCGGTCTTCGCGCGGGCCTTCTACGTGGACGAGCTGTACGCGATGACCATCGTCCGGCCCATCCGGGCCCTGGCGCGCCATGTCGTGATCTTCGACGGCCGCCGCGTGGACGGCGCCGTCGTCGGGGCCGGACGCGGCGCGAGACGGCTCGGCGGGATCCTCCGCGTCCCGCAGAACGGCAACGTGCAGAACTACCTGACCGGCCTGCTCGCCGGTGTCGTCGTCATCGTGGCCGGGGTGGTGATCTTCCTGTGATCTTCGTGCTGATGATGGCGATCCCCCTGGCCGGGGCGCTGGCGATGCTCGTCCCGGCGAACCGGTTCCTGCGCACCGACGTCGCGGTCCGGGTGTTCGGGACGGCGGTGTCCGGCGCGACGCTGCTCGTCGCGATCTCGGCCGCGACGGCGTTCGACTTCGGCGCCACGTCGCGCATGCAGCTCGAAGTCGACCGGGAGTGGGCGCCCGCGATCGGCCTGCGCTTCCACCTCGGCGTGGACGGGATCTCGCTGCCGCTCGTCGTCCTGACCGCGCTGCTGACGTTCCTCTGCTTCCTGTACACGCTGCGGCACCCGCCGGAGGGCGGCCGGATCCGGCTGCTCACCGCGCTCCTGCTCGTCCTGGAGATCGGGCTGATCGGCACGTTCGTCGCGCTCGACCTCGTGCTGTTCTTCGTGTTCTTCGAGACCGTCCTGATCCCCATGTACGTGGTGATCATGCTGTGGGGCGGGGGCGGACGCCGCGCCGCCGCCACCAAGTTCATCCTCTACACCCTTCTCGGCTCCGGGCTGCTCCTCGCCGGGATGCTGCTCGTCGGCGCGAAGGCGGGCACGCTCGACATGACGGAGCTGGCCGCCCGGCACGGATCGGGCCTGTCGCACGGCCTCCAGGTCACGGCGTTCGCGCTGATGGGAATCGGGTTCGCGGTCAAGGCGCCGATGTGGCCGCTGCACACCTGGCTGCCGGACGCGCACACCGAGGCCCCGACCGTCGGGTCCGTGCTGCTCGCCGGGGTGCTGCTGAAGATGGGCACGTACGGGCTCGTCCGGGTGGCGCTGCCCCTCGCGCCGGACGGGGCCGAGTTCTGGGCGCCCTGGCTCGGTCTCCTCGCCGTCATCGGGATCATCTACGGCGCGCTCGCCTGCCTCGCCCAGCGGGACCTGAAACGGATGATCGCGTACTCGTCCGTCGGGCACATGGGCTTCGTCCTGCTCGGCATCGCGACGCTCACCCCGGTCGGCGTCAACGCCGCGCTGTTCGGCAACATCGCGCACGGCCTGATCACCAGCCTGCTGTTCTTCCTCGCCGGATCGGTCAAGGAACGCTGGGGCACCGCCGACATGAACGCGCTCGGCGGCGGGATGCTCGGCACGTCCCCGCGGCTCGCCTCCATCCTGACGTTCGCGTCCGTCGCGTCGCTCGGGCTGCCAGGACTTGCCGGGTTCTGGGGCGAGATGCTGGCGCTGCTCGGCGCGTACCGTCCGCACGCCGACCTGCCGCGCGAGACGTTCGTGACGTTCATGGCGGTCGCGGCGATCGGCGCGGTGCTCACCGCCGCGTACTTCCTGCGCATGCTCGCCAAGCTCACGCACGGCCCGTCCGACGGCACCGCGCAGGCCCGGAGCGGCCCGGCCCCGAGCGGTGCGGCCCCGAGCGGTGCGGCGGCCGTCTCCGTGCAGGAGTATGCGGCCTGGGTCCCGTTGATCGCGCTCACGCTGCTCGTCGGTCTCTGGCCGAAGACCCTGCTGGACGTGACCACCGAGCCCGTCCGCGCCCTGTTCGGAGGCGGCTGATGATCCAGAGCATCGACTACGCGGCGATCGCGCCGCCGCTGATCCTCGCCGTCGCCGCGATCGGGCTGCTGCTCGCCGACGCCTTCGAGGCGCCCCGCCGCGTCCTGTCCCTGCTCAGCGGCGGTTCGCTGGCCGTCGCGCTGATCGCCGTCGCCGCCCTGGCCTTCGGCGACCGCCGCGACACCCTCTGCCTCCCGGACGGCCTGCGCGGCAACGGCCCCCGCTCCTGCTCCTATGTCGCGGACGACTTCACGCTCCTGTTCCAGGGCATCGTCCTCGGCGCCGCGGTCGTCGTCGTGCTCCTCTCCCTGCAGGAGATCACCGACTCGAAGATGCCGGTGGGGGAGTACCACTTCCTCCTCCTCGCCGCCGTCATCGGCGCGCTCACCCTCGTCGCCGCCCGCGACCTCGTCCTCCTCCTCGTCGCGCTGGAGACCCTCTCCCTCCCGGTGTTCGCGCTGGTGGCGCTGCGCCGCTACGACGGGACGGCGTCCGAGGCGGCGCTGAAACTCTTCCTCGTCTCCGTGGCGTCCACCGCGGTCATGCTGTTCGGGATCAGCCTCGTGTACGGCGCGACCGGCGCCATGCACCTCGACCGCATCGCCCCGGCGCTTTCCCGGCTCCCCTCGGACCTCGACCCCGTCGCCACCGCCGGGGCCGTGCTCGTCCTGGCCGGTTTCGCGTTCAAGGTCGCCGCCGTCCCGTTCCACTTCTGGGCACCGGACGTCTACCAGGGCTCCCCGCTGCCCGTGGCGGCGTTCCTGTCCGTCGTGTCGAAGGCCGCCGGCTTCGCGGGCCTGGCGATCGTCCTGGCACTCGGTCTTCCCGCGTACGCGCACGTCTGGGGCCCGGTGATCGCGGTCCTCGCCGCCCTCACCATGACCATCGGCAACCTCGTCGCGCTCCGCCAGCGGACGGCGATCCGCCTCCTCGCCTGGTCATCGGTCGCCCAGTCCGGCTACATGCTGGCGCCGCTGTCCGTCGGCGACGACCGCCTGCCGGAGGCCGTCGCCGCCACCACCGCCTACGTCGCGCTGTACGCCGTCATGAACCTGGGCGCGTTCGCCGTGGTGATCGGCTTCCGCCGCCGCGCCGCCGAAGGGCTCAGCCCCTCGTGGGACGCCCTCGACGACTACCGCGGCCTAGCCCGCCGCAGCCCCGCCGTCGCCACCGCCCTCGCGTTCTTCCTCATCTGCCTCGCCGGCCTTCCGCCCGGCGTCATGGGCCTGTTCGCCAAGGTCGTCGTGTTCCGCGCCACCGTCGCGGGCGGCGTCACCTGGCTGGCCGTCGTGATGGCGATCAACACCGCGATCGGCCTGTACTACTACCTCGTCTGGGCCGTCCGCCTGTTCACGCCCGCGCCAGGGACGGCCCAGCCGTACGACCCGGCGCCCGGAATGCCCGTCCGCGCCGCCATCACCGCAACCGCGACGGCCGCGCTTGTACTCTCAGCCGCCCCGCAAATCGTCCTACAAACGGTGACTCAAGCCACCTAGTGGGAACGTTGACCCAGGTCACACCGTTCTTAACCATGCGGGGACCTACGGGGAGGCAGGCGGAAGTGCAGTTCAACGGCGTCAAGACGGCGGCGCTGATCGGCACGCTGTCGGCATTGATGCTGGCGGCCGGATGGCTGATCGGCGGCGGCGCCGGGCTGACGATCGCGCTGGTGATCGCGCTCGTCACCAACGGCGTCGCGTACGTGTTCAGCGACCGGATCGCCCTGCGCTCCATGCGCGCCCACCAGGTCGGCGAGGTCGAGGCGCCGGTGCTGTACCGGCTCGTCCGGGAACTGGCGACGTCCGCGCACCAGCCGATGCCGCGCCTGTTCGTCTCCGAGACCCGGCAGCCCAACGCGTTCGCCACTGGCCGCAACCCGCGCAACGCCGCCGTCTGCTGCACCCGCGGCATCCTGCAGATGCTGGACGAACGCGAACTGCGCGCCGTCCTCGGGCACGAGCTGTCGCACGTCTACAATCGCGACATCCTCATCTCGTCCGTCGCCGCCGCCATCGCCACCGTGATCACCTACCTGTCCCACCTGGCGATCTTCATCCCGATCGGCCGCTCCGACGACGATGAGGGCCCCGGCCTGTTCGGCGCCCTGCTGATGCTCGTCCTCGGCCCGGTCGCCGCCGCCGTCGTCCAGATGGCGATCAGCCGCACCCGCGAATACTCCGCCGACGCCGCCGGCGCCCGCCTCACCGGCGACCCGCTCGCCCTCGCCTCCGCCCTCCGCAAGATCGAGGCGGGCACCCGGGCGATGCCGTTGCCGCAGGACCCCGAACTCGCCACCACCAGCTCCCTGATGATCGCCAACCCCTTCACAGGCGCAGGCATAGGAAAGCTCTTCTCCACCCACCCCCCGACAGCAGACCGCATAGCCCGCCTGGAACGCATGGCCGGCCACCGCCGCTAGGGGCCGCTCGGGCCGTCGCCGGCCTGCGGCCGCTAGGGCGCCGTGAGGATCAATGGCCCGTCCCCGGTGATCGCCACCGAATGCTCGAAATGCGCAGCCCGGCTCCCATCGGCGGTCGCCACCGCCCACCCGTCCTCCAGCACCCAGGTCGCGTCCCGCCCGCTCTCGGTGACCAGCGGCTCGATCGCGATCGTCAGCCCTTCCCTGATCTTCATGCCGCGCCCCGGCCGCCCCTTGTTGGGCACGGACGGATCCTCGTGCATCTCCGTCCCGATCCCATGCCCGCCTGACCCGTCCGCGATCCCGTACCCGGCCGCCCGCGCCGTGCCCTCGATCGCCGCCGCGACGTCCCCGATCCGGTTCCCGGGCACGGCCGCCGCGATGCCCCGCTCCAGAGCGGCTCGCGTCGTCTCGATGAGCCGCAGACCGCCCTCGTCCGCCGTCCCCACCATGAACGAGATCGCCGCGTCCCCGCAGTACCCCCCGACCTTCGCGCCGCCGTCGACCGTGACGAGATCCCCGTCCTTCAGCACACCCCCGTCCGGGATGCCGTGCACCACCACGTCGTTCACCGACACACAGATGTTCGCCGGATACGGCATCGGCGCCCACTGAGGCTTGTAGTGCAAGAACGGCGACGTAGCGCCATGCTCCTTGAGCACCCTCTCCGCCACCGCATCAAGCTCGGCCAGCGGCACTCCGGGCTCTGCCACGTCCCGCACACTCGCCAGAATCCGGGCGACGACACGCCCCGCGTCCCGCATCCGCTCCCACTCGCGTGGGCTTCGATAGGTCACCATGCAGAATATTTTAATACCAGTATTACAATGCTCGCATGGTCCGTACCCCGCTCACCGACGAACAGCGCGACCGCGGCAAGGCCCTAGGCCAGATCCTCCGCGCCGCCCGAGGCCCCCGCCCCGCCGCCGCCGTCGCCGCCGAGGCCGACATCTCCCTCGACACCCTCCGCAAGATCGAACGCGGCGCCATCGCCGTCCCCGCGTTCTACACCGTCGCGTCCCTGGCCCGCGTCCTGGACCTCGACCTCACCGACCTCGCCAAGAAACTGGACGAATTCGACCGAACCATCCCGGAGTCAGCCGCGTCATAACACACGAGAGCGCGCCGGCCACTTCTGCGGGGGATGGGGCCGGCGCGCTCCCTATGTCTACCGGTAGTTCACGAACTGCAGGGCCACGCTGAGGTCCTTGCCCTTGAGCAGCGCGATGATCTCCTGCAGATCGTCCTTCTTCTTCGAGCTGACCCGCAGCTCGTCCCCCTGGATCTGCGCCTTGACGCCCTTGGGCCCCTCGTCCCGGATGATCTTGCTGATCTTCTTGGCGTCCTCCTGGGCGATCCCCTCCTTCAGCGTCACGCCCAGCTTGTGCACCTTCCCCGACAGCTTCGGCTCGCCCGCCTCGATCGCCTTCAGCGAGATCCCCCGCTTCACGAGCTTGTCCTTGAGCACGTCCAGCACGGCGTTCGCCCGCTCCTCCGTGTTCGCCTGGATCTCGATCGACTCCCCCGACCACTTGATCCCCGCGTCCACGTTCCTGAAGTCGAACCGGTTCGCCACCTCCTTGGCGGCCTGATTCACCGCGTTGTCGACCTCCTGCCGGTCCAGCTTGCTGACGATGTCAAAAGAGCTATCGGCGGCCATCGCACACATCCCCTAACCAGCACTGTTCACGACCCAGAGAGCCTAGCGCCCGAAGATCAAGCCCACACCCGGCTCGATGTCACACCCGCTCCCACCGTCCGCTATCCTTTCCAGTGCCGTCGCGACAGCGACGCCACGGCGGGTTGCCCGAGTGGCCAATGGGAGCGGACTGTAAATCCGTCGGCTTAGCCTACCCAGGTTCGAATCCTGGACCCGCCACCCCACCAGAAACAGCCTCTGACCTGTACCAACGGTCGGAGGCTGTTCGCGTCCCAAGATCCCCCGCACGCAGCCAGACGCCGCCGGATGTCACCGGTCCCGGAATATACGCGGAATGACTTGAGCGCATCGTCGATTCGCTGGTTCGCGCGGTCGTGCTGGCCCAAGATGCACTTCGCGTAGACCTGCAACAGGACCTTGACGCTGTGGCCCGCGCGTTCGGCGACCGCGGTTGCAGGAACCCGGAATTGAACCACAGCGACACCAGGTGAGAGGCGACCTGTTCCGGCGTGAAGGCCAGTGCCCGAGTTGCCGCCCAGACGCCCCGTACGCGTCAACCCGACGACGCCGCCCCGCTCGATCTGAAAGATCCGCCCATCCTCCGCCGTCCCGAACTCCGCCATGTGCCCGCGGAGGATCTCCACCAGGACCGGCAGGATCGGGACCGTGCGGACCTCGGCCAGCGGACGGAGGGGGATTGAGGCCGCGTTGCTCGTGAGTCGAGCCGCTGTCTGTCCTAGCGTGACCCCGTGTCGGACAGCGCCACCCCTCAGCCGGACGAAGCGCCGCGTAGTACATACAGGCATACAGCGCCGCAGCCGCCGGCCCCTTCCCCGCTTGCCGACGTAGGTGACTGCCGTCAGGCATTCCCGCATCTGGCGAGGCCTGATCACTACGCGCCAGTCGACCTCTTCGGTGAGCTTGGATGGAGTCCACTTGACCTTGTCGATCGGGGTTCCGGTCACACGCGTACTCCGTGGAGTTGTCAAACGTCGCTCGTATGCGCGTCAGCCGCGACGACCCACCAGACGCCGCACACCTCGCTATCGACAACCGTCAGGTTCTTGGCACAACCCCAGGTCAGCGGCGTCCCGTTCGTACCCGATGAGACACCTCCGATGTCGCTACGGGGTCCAGCCGACAGTTGTGATCCGGCGACTGATCTTGTTCTTGGCCTCCTCGGTGAGCGTTAGCGTGATCCACGTGAATGTGGGTGAGGAGGACAGGCTGTCCGACGAGGGGTTTCAGAGCATGCTGCCTGCTACGACGCTTCGCTGACACCGAGATGGATCAGTTCGCACTCTGGCGACTCAATCGCCAGCTCAGCGAGGGCAGCCGACTATCACCTGCCCCAGGGCCCCGGCTAAGCAGCCATGATCTTCAGCCCGGGGCCTTGATCGTTCCACGCTTCTGCGGTCGCCGTGTCGGCCGCGGCTGTCGGGCCGTGGGCAGGGGTCTCGATCAAGCGGTTCCAGGACGAGTCGACGATCTTTGCCTGGCGCCTCCCGTCGGAGTTTGCCCAACTTATTGAGTCCTGACCCCTTTTTGGGGTTCGTCGACGTGTGGGCTAGATGTACGTTGACCGCAAATCGTGTCTATGCGACCTCTCGGGGGGAGGCTTGCGCCATGGCGAAATACATGGACGTACACCACGGATTCCAGGGCGTCACCGCTGAGCAGCTCCAGCAGGCCCACGACGCCGATGTGGCGATCCAGGCGGAGGAGGACGTGACCTTCGAGCGCGCCTGGGCGGACCCCGAGTCCGGCCTGGTCTACTGCCTGTCCGAGGCGCCGTCCGCGGAGGCGGTGCAGCGCGTCCACGAGCGAGCGGGCCACCGCGCCGACGAGATCCACATGGTTCCGCTGAGCCTGTGACCCGCCGGATCCCACGTCTCTGGGACGAGCAGGACCCGCCACCCCAAAGAAGCAGCCTCTGGCCTGTGTAAACGGGCGGAGGCTGTTCGCGTCCCAACGTCCCCCCACACTGTCAGGGCCGCCTCTAACTCTCATCGGTTCGGCCGCATCGACCTCGAGCACCCCGGAGTGCCTGTCGTCGGGAGAGCGGAAACGCATCTCTCTCAGAAGGACGAGCACGCCTCCGCACCGGGTCGCCAGGCTCCGAGCGGCATGACGTTCCATGAGAGACGAATGACGGGATGTGTCTGCAACCGCAACGGGTCGAGGTCCCTGTTCTTGAAGAGGAGGACCAAGCCCTCATACCCGTCCGCTGATGATCTCGTAGTCGGGGTGCTTGGCGATCGCCTCCTGCGAGCGGGACTCTCGGGTGTGGCGGTGGGCTTGTT